>CALXGH010000042.1 GCA_944387845.1 uncultured Oscillospiraceae bacterium | reverse complement strand
GGTTCTCAGCCTGCTTAGGATTTATCTGAAAAAAGGACCTTAGAGATAAATCAAATTTAAGTCCGCACAGAATATCAGAAATATAGTCGTTTCCAAAAACAGTATAAAACTCTCCGGCCAGAACAGTATTACCGGTGGATTTATTCACATTTAGAATAATGCTTTTTACATTATCACAGGAAGAGCAAATGGACTGTATAAGGTAGTCTATTTCAGGAATATTTTGCTCTTTGGATACAATGCCCACCTGAATCTCCTTGGTATTCATACCACGGCGAACAAAAACATGGCGTATTAGACCGGTTCGGGTAATGGGATCATATGCCGGTATGCGGAACTTTTCCATCCAACTGGTAACAGTTTGGCATATGCAGTCAGCTTCCCTGAACCCTATAACGCAGTCTTTGCCTGGTATCACGTCGTGGGAGCGCTGACGGTAAAAGCCGTATATGATTTTGCCAGATTTGTCCTTTTGTATGTTATATATGACTTTATTTCTGTAAAACTCAGTGTCGGGGCTCCCGTGTATAGCGCTTACAGGTATATCCGTTTTACCTATACGCAAAAGCGCACTTTCGACAACTTGTTTTTTATACCCCAGTTCTTCGTTGTAATCCATGTGCAAAAGGGAACAACCACCACATTTTCCAAAAGATGGGCATGATGGCTCCACTCTGTGAGGGGAGGGCTGAATTATGGACTCGATTTTACCGTAGGACACATTTTTGCCGGCTTTTAGTATTTTTATCTGGCATATTTCCCCTTGAAGGGCTCCCTTGATGAAGACCACATGGCCATTTGGTTTGGCCACGCCATAGCCTTCTGAAGTGTATCCTTCTATTTCCACCGGGATTATCATATTCTTCTTAAGTTCCGTCATTGTGTTTCCCATACCTAAAAATTAAGAATTTTTTACTGTTTTGTATTTGCAGTTATGACACGTATAGAGTATAATCTACTCGATATGTGATTAAGTAGATATTAACACAGATTTTTTACAAAATAAAGATTGGTGGTATTTACCTATGTTGAGAATTGAACATCTGACCAAGACGTATGGTGATAAGAAAGCGGTAGACGACTTGTCCCTGCATATTAAACCTGGCGAGATCTACGGCTTTATTGGGCATAACGGAGCAGGTAAGACCACAACGATTAAAGCCTGTTGTGGCATACTGACACCGGATGAAGGCGAAATCTTTGTAGACGGAAAATCAGTGGTAAAAGACCCTATTGGTACGAAAAAACTTATGGCGTATATCCCTGATAACCCGGATCTGTATGAGTTTTTGTCTGGTATAAAGTACTTGAATTTTATTGCGGATATCTATGGTGTACCGGAGGGAACCAGAGACGAGTTAATCCACAAATACGCCAATATTTTTGAGATAACTGACGATTTGGCTCAGCCTATCTCCTCATACTCACATGGTATGAAGCAGAAGACCGCTATTATCTCTGCCCTTATCCACAGTCCTAAGCTTATCATTATGGATGAGCCTTTTGTTGGTCTGGATCCAAAGGCAACACATTCTCTAAAGCTTATAATGAGGGAAGTCTGCGAAAATGGAGGAGCTATCTTCTTCTCAACCCATGTTCTGGAGGTTGCCGAAAAACTCTGTGATAAAGTCGCCATTATAAGACGTGGTAAGCTTGTTATAACTGGGGATATGGACAGCGTTAAAGGCGACGCATCTCTTGAAGAAGTATTTCTTGAACTGGAGGAAAACTAAATGGACGCAAGAGTTTTTAAAGCGCTGCTTAGAGTTCGTCTTGCTTCATTATGGACCATGTTCGGAAAGCAAAATGATAGGGGCAAGGCGAAAAAAATACTGTATGGACTTCTACTTATATATGTAGTCGGCATACTGGCCCTTTATTTTGGCATGGTGTTTTACACAATATGTGTGCCTTATTGTTCTGCCGGACTTAGCTGGTTCTACTTCGGATTTGTTAGCATATTTGCTCTTGTTCTGTGTTTTGTAGGTAGTATTTTCACTACCCAGGCACAGATATATAAAGCAAAAGATAATGATCTTTTGTTTTCAATGCCAATAAAGCCGTCCTTTGTTCTTATGTCAAGGATGATAACTGTCGGCGCTCTGAACCATTTTTACGCACTGCTAGTATTTATACCGGCTGGTGTTGTATACTGCATGAACTTTACACCAACGGTTTTAGGAGTGGTAATATATATTATTCTCTCACTACTGCTTCCTTTTTTAAGCTTGGCACTATCATGTATTGCAGCATGGATTATTGAAGTGGTAAGTTCCAGAACAAGGCACAAAAACGTCATTACAATCGTTTTATCCCTTGTATTTATGACTCTCTACCTGCTGTTTGTGTTCAGATTAAACAGCTATCTTACAGAACTTGTAACATCAGGTGCATCAATTGCTGCTGCTGTTAAAAAGGCGTTTTTCCCGGCGTATTATTATGGCCTTGCTATAACAGAACATAATCTTCTAGCTATAGTTATATCGATTGCTGTAAGCATTTTGCCGTTTGCCTTGGTTTACTGGGTACTCAGTAAAAATCTCCACGGTCTTGTAACAACTAACATTGGAGAGAAGAAGAAAAAATACGTTGAACGCAAGCTTAAAGCGAGATCTGCAAAAGCTGCTCTTCTTCAGAAAGAGCTTATTCGATTTGGAACAAACGTAGGATATATTATGAACACCGCAATTGGCGGGCTGTTTGGAATAATACTGTGCGTTATGTTTGTTGTACAGAGAGATACAGTTTTGGCCCTATTTGGAATAATAGGGGATGCAAGTTCGTTAATGGCAGTGCTTATGGCTGCGGGTATAACTTTCTGTATATCCATGAATTTCGTGTCAGCACCGTCAATATCACTGGAGGCAAAAACACTTTGGCTTCTAAAGTCTCTTCCTGTAAAGGTAAAAGACATACTTATGTCAAAGGTATATCTACACATAATCATAACTGCTCCAGTAACGCTGATATGCTCAGCAATAAGTTTTGTATTTCTCATGCCGGACTTGGCCGCCACAGGTGTTTTATTCCTGTTGCCTCAGACCGCTGTTATATTCGGCGGACTGTTTGGTGTAGTGCTGAACTTGATCTTCCCAAAACTTGATTGGACAAACGAGATTCAGGCTATAAAACAGGGACTCAGCTCATTTATAGCGATGTTTGGCGGAATGGCTGTAATGCTTCTTTTGATATTTGTATACGTTAAGCTGTTGATCGAAACGGTATCTTTGGTAGCTTTTGCATATATTGCGTCTCTTGTATTTCTTTTACTGAGTGCGGGGCTTTACCTGTATATTGTAAAATGCGGAGAAAGAAAGTTTAATTCTCTGTAATTTTAATAGGAAATGCCAAAACACTTTATATAAAAATAGGTGGACATTTTGGTCTGCTATTATAAGAACAAAAAGCGTTTGACCGCCGCGGTTTTCTTCCCGGCGGTCAATATGTTTTCAAATTCCGGAAAAAGAGAAGAGAGCGGGAAAAGTAGGCTTGAAACACCAAATTAAAGGGAAATTAAATTGTTTTTTTATTGATTAAATTTACAAAGTGTAGTAGAATATTTAGTGCCCTATAATAGCTGATTACGGCGTATGGTGGGGTCGTGCTAGTTGGGGAGATAGCGGTGCCCTGTAACCTGCAATCCGCTATAGCAGGGATGAATTCCCGTCCCCGGCTTTGTGATGTGTTGATAAGCCTTCGGCAAACGGTGTTGATGAGCCGGTCTCGCGCAATATGAACCCGTGAACCATGTCAGGCGGGGAACCGAGCAGCATTAAGTGGGAGCTCATGTGTGCCGTGAGGATGCTGGTTTTGAGCTGGTTGTCGAATAAGCAGACATATCATAATTGCCAAAGACGGGTGCACGGCTCGACCATACGCCGTAAATTTTTTTTAAGGAAGGTGCTTTTGTGTATCAGGCTTTATATAGAAAATGGAGACCGAAAAGCTTTGACGACGTTGTTGGACAGGGACATATAACAGAGACATTAAAGCGCCAGGTGGAAACAGGAAGACTGTCCCATGCCTATCTTTTCGTTGGTACAAGGGGTACCGGAAAAACGACTTGCGCCAAGATACTGGCCAAAGCCGCAAATTGCGAGCATCCCATAGATGGGAATCCCTGCAATATGTGTCCGTCATGTTTGGGGATAGATTCGGGAGCCATACTTGATGTAGAGGAACTGGACGCCGCTTCCAATAACGGTGTTGACAACATCAGGCTTTTAAGAGACGAAGCTATATATACTCCGGCCTCTGTCAGGAAGAGAGTTTATATTGTAGACGAAGTGCATATGTTGTCTACCGCTGCTTTTAATGCTCTTTTAAAAATACTCGAGGAACCCCCTGAGCATTTGATTTTCATATTGGCAACCACGGAACTGAATAAAGTACCAGCGACAATATTGTCTCGGTGCCAGAGGTTTGCCTTCAAGAGAATATCAAGAGAAGATGTGGCGGGAAGGCTTAAATATGTAGCGGAAAAAGAGGGCCTTTCGCTGACCTCTGATGGAGCGGAGATACTAGCAAATCTGTCTGATGGCTCCCTAAGAGATGCGCTTTCACTCCTTGATCAGTGTACTGGCTCCGAGGTGATCGATAAAGAGCGGGTCCTGTCAGTTGTGGGGCTTGCAGGGCAAACGGAGACTGCTGGACTGTTTGAGAGCATAATGAATTCTGATCCAGGGACAGCTCTGGAGATAATTGACAGACTTTATATGGAGGGGAAGGAGATATCCTCTGTTATGACGGAACTGCTGACCCTTTATAGAGATCTTCTTATACTAAAAGTCGCTGGTAAAAACGCACCGAAACTGGTTTCGGGTACTTTTGATATGAATACGCTTGAAGATCTATATCCAAAAGCGGAGCCCAGAAAACTTGTACGGGGTGCGGCAGAGATAGAGGAAGCTCTGAGCTTTATGACAAAGTCGGATGACGCAAGAACCCGGGCGGAAATGTGCATTATTATGCTGTCTGATGAGACGCTAATGCCAGGTATAAGCGGACTGGAGGCCAGAGTTGCAAGGCTTGAGTCAGGAACAGTAAGCTTTGCGCCTGTGGAGAAAAATGAAAAAAGTCATAAAGAAGTAAAGGGCAAGTCAGGGAGCGAAGAAATACAGAAGCCAGAGAAGAAAGCTGAGATTTTTAATGATGTGCCGTTTGACACTGATGGAGCTTTTGTGATAAACAAAAAAGAACCGGGAAGTAAACCAGTGGAGGATAATGCCGCTTTTGAAGAGAGAAAGAGCGATATTTCTCTGGAGAAAAAGCCGGAGGAGCCAGAGCTGGAATCGAAAATAACAGATGACGGCAGTCAGTGGCAGGCTATTTTATCTGTTGTGGAAAAGAAAATCCAGAAGCCGCCTTTTACGTTTTTATCAAATGAGATGCATTCCGTTGGCAAAATTGACGGAAATATTTTGAATATAGAAACGAAAAGTGTTATAGCAAAAAATCTTATAGACAAAACTGAAGTAAAGACGGCTTTAAAAGAGGCTGCAGAAGCAGTGCTTAAAAAACCTGTAACAGTGGTTGTTGGCCAGTACAGGGAAGAAGAAAAAAACAGTCCAGATAAACTGGACACACTAATGAAGTTTGGAAACATAAAGTTTGAATAGTTTAAATGAAGGAGAATGAATATGGCTAAAGGTGGATTTCGCGGAGGCTACGGCGGAGGATTTGCAAAAAGACCTGCTAAAGGAGCTCTGGGCGGTATGAACATGGATATGCTGAAAAAAGCTCAGCAGATGCAGCAGGAAGCTATGGAGCTTCAGAAAGAGATCGAGGCGAAGGAATTCAGGGCTACCGCAGGTGGAGGAATGGTTACCGCTGTGGTTTCTGGCAAAAAAGAGCTTTTAAATATCGAGATTGACCCTGAGGCTGTGGATCCTGAAGATGTTGAAATGCTTCAGGATATGATAGTTGCTGCGGTTAATGAGGGAATAAGAAAAGTGGAAGAGGAGACAAACTCCACTATGAGCAAGCTGACAAGCGGTCTCAATCTGCCGTTATGATTTGGTGTGAGAATTTTTTATCCCCAATAGGTGGCATAATTGTAGCTGCCGATGAGAGAGGCTTAACGACGCTAACTTTTGGGGAATATGAGAATGAAAACCCAAGCGAAATTACAAATGCGGCTGTTAAACAGTTAGAGGAGTATTTTAAAGGCGAGAGAAAAACTTTTGATCTGCCTCTGTCGCCCAAGGGGACGGATTTTCAGAAAAAAGTCTGGTCCGAGCTTTTAAAAATCCCGTATGGAGAAGTATGCAGCTATAAGGATATAGCCGAAAAGATTGGAAAGCCGAATGCTTCAAGGGCAGTTGGTAACGCCAATGGTAAAAATCCTTTGGCTATTATTGTTCCATGTCATAGAGTGATTGCCTCAGACGGCAAGCTGGGCGGTTACTCTCTCGGGCTTGACAAAAAGGAGTTCCTTCTGACAATGGAAGCGAAATTTAAGTAAAAGAGGTGTTAGTATGAAAAAAATTTTTATTACACCGCGCTCATTTTTGGCCCATGGAAAAGAATATGTCAAACAGATGGAAGACATGGGATATGAGGTAATCGCCAATGATACTGGCAAGCAGTATTCGAGGGACGAATTTGTAAAACACGCCAAAGAGGCCACTGGTATTGTCTTAGGTGTGGAGAAAATGGACAGTGAACTTCTTTCACAGTGTAAAAACCTAAGAGTAATTGTAAAATACGGTGTGGGCATCGACAATATAGATTTCGAATACGCAAGGGGCCACGATATAATTGTTGACAGGTGCGCGGGCTCAAATTCACAGTCTGTGGCGGAAATGGCCATAGGTTTTATGTTTGCAATGGCAAAGCATATTCCAGACGTCTCTGCAAGTGTGAAAAATGGCGGCTGGGAGAGAGTTTACTGTATGGAGCTTATGGGTAAAACAATCGGCGTAGTGGGATTTGGGGATATCGGTACAAGAGTTGCAAAAATGGCTCATGGTATAGGCATGAATGTTTTAGCTTCAGCTACAAGGCCAATACCTATGGAGAAACTCCGTGAATCCTGCGCGGAAAATGTTACATTAGACGAGATCCTTGAGAGAAGCGATGTCATATCGTTAAATGTACCGCTGACAGACAAAACACGCAATATGATTGGAAAAGAGCAGTTTAAAAAGATGAAAAATACCGCCATACTTGTAAACACAGCAAGAGGTGGTGTGGTAAATGAGAAAGATCTACTTGAAGCTCTTAAAGAGGGTCAGATAGCGGCATGTGCTACAGATGTGTTTACATCTGAGCCGCCTGTATATGAGCCGTGGGTCAAAGAGTTACTGGCTCTTGATAATTTTGTTTTAACACCGCATATGGCCTCTAGAACAGTGGAATCTGATATAAATGTTACAACTATGTGTTCAGAAAAGCTTATAGGCCATTTGAAAAGAATGAGAATTTAACGTTATATAGGAAGGGGTAATTTGTTATGTCTTGTTCAGTATTGGAAAGAATTTATAAGGGAAAAGTAATTGCTATCGTAAGAGGTATATCTAGCGATAAGATAGTGGATCTTGTGGGCGCTATGGTTAAAGGCGGCATAAGCTGTGTTGAGGTAACTTTTGACCAGTCAAGCGAAGAGGCTAAAAAGGATACACTGGTATCAATCGCAAAGATCAAAGAAGTTTTCGGGGACAAGGTAAGCGTTGGTGCAGGTACCGTTATGACTGTAGAGCAGGTAAAGCTTGCTGTTGAAGCCGGAGCTGAATATATTATCTCTCCAAATACTGATCCTGAAGTTATCAAAGAGACTAAGTGCCTTGGTAAAGTTTCCATCCCTGGTGCCCTTTCCCCAACAGAGATTGCTTATGCATATGCGTGTGGCGCTGACATAGTAAAGGTATTTCCAGCAAGTAATTTAGGCAGCGCTTATATCAAGGCTATCAAAGCCCCTCTCAAACATATACCTGTAACCGCGGTTGGCGGTGTAAATCCCCAGAACTGTGCTGAGTTTATAAAAGCCGGCTGCGTTGGTGTAGGTTGCGGCGGCAACCTCGTAAGCGCGAAGCTGGTAAACGAAGGCAGATTTGACGAGATAACAGCTGTTGCTAAAGAGTATATGACAGCTCTGGCTGACTGCTAAAAGGCGGGAGCTGCTTTATGGATAAAAAGTATATCGTCTATTTTGATTCCGGCACGACCAATAGCAGAGCATACCTTTTAGATGAAGAATTTAATGTCTTAAACAGAAAAAAGAAAAATGTGGGTTCAAAGGACTCATCAATAGCAGGCAGCAATAAAATACTTCTTGACGGTCTTTATGAGCTGTATACAGAGCTCTTGAAGGACAGCGGCTTGAAGGATGAGAATGTAAAGAGTATTTATATGTCAGGTATGGTAACATCCCCATACGGTGTACACGAAGTACCACATCTTATACTGCCACTGTCTATAGAGGAGTTTTCAGGCAGGTTATACCGGCATTATGAAGACGTGAATTTTAAGCGTAATGTATACCTAGTGCCGGGACTTAAAACAGTAAACGAGGATTTCTCTTTTGTGGGCAATATGCGTGGCGAGGAGATTGAGATAATTGGCACATTAAATGAGCTGCGCCATAAAGGTGTGGATGATGTGGCTCTTATTATGCCAGGTTCCCATACTCATGTTACATATGTTAAGGATAACGGAATCAGAGATATAATATCAAATTTCAGCGGGGAGCTTTTCCATGCTCTTAAAGAGGAAACGATACTTGCACCAATTCTTAGCGAGGATTTTCAGGAACTTGACGCTGAAATGGTAAAAAAGGCTATTGAGAACCTTGGAAAGTTTGGCTTCAACAGAGCGTTGTACATTGGACACGCAATGCGTATGATGAACGTCGCTACACCACTGCAGCAGTTCTCCTACACTGAAGGAGTAATAAACGGCGGTATAAGGGAGGCCCTTGAGTACTATTGCCAGCACAGATGGACAGAGTGTCAAAGTGTTGCGCTGGTCTGCAATGAATTTATGTATAAGCTGTTCTCTATAATTTTTGAGGGGAGTAAATACATTAAAAATATTATCTGGCTGCCTATTTCAGACGAAAAGAGCTATGCTGTGGACGGCCTGAAAGAAATTGTAAAACACAGAGGAGAAGGCACTGATGAGTAAGAAAATTTTGATAACATCCAGATCTTTCGGCAAGATTAGCGATGAGCCTATGAAGATACTGAAAGACGCAGGATTTGAAGTAACAATGAAGGGCGCAGATTTTGATCAGAAGGAATTTGAACAGATAATTCCAGAGTACGACGCTTTGATTATAGGTGCGCACCCATTCCCGGAAGATTTGATGGAAAAATGTCCGAAGCTTCAGATAATCTGCAAACATGGCGCAGGGCTTGATAACATACCTCTTGAGAAAGCGAAAGAGCTTGGGATTACAGTATGCAATGTGCCGGGAACAAACTCAAATGCTGTTGCGGATCTTGCCGTTGGCCTTATGATAAGCCTGTCTAGAAATATCGTTATCGCGAACAACAGGACAAGAGCGGGTGAGTGGAAGCCTGTTATCGGTCTCGACTTCTGCTATAAGACCCTGGGCCTTATAGGCTTCGGAGCCATTGCAAAAAATGTTGCAAGAAGAGCAAAAGGATTTGGAATGAAAGTTTTGGCATACGATCCGTATATTAAAGAATTGCCAGAAGAGTTCAGAGACTACACAACACTTGTTAGCCTTGATGAGATAATCAAAACAGCTGATTTCATATCTTTGCATTTGCCCCTTACAGATGAGACAAGAGATATGATTACAGTAAAAGAATTATCTAAAATGAAAGAGGGAGTATATGTAGTAAATACCTCCCGCGGCGGCATAGTAAACGAAGCTGATCTTTATGAGGCTGTAAAGTCAGGCCATGTTGCCGGGGCGGCCCTTGATGTTTCTGTCAAGGAGCCTATGGATATGGATAATCCTCTTCGTAGTCTGGAAAACATTATAATAACCCCTCACATAGGCATGTATTCCAAAGAGGCCATAGGGGCTGTAAGTCTTATATGCGCTCAGAATGCTGCTGCGAAAATTGAGGGTAAGGAACTTCAGTTCAAAGTTGTTTGATCGTCTGCTGAGGTCCGATATAGGACAATTAGTGAGAACTGACAAAAAATGTAAACAAAGCCCGCATGTTTTCATTGAAAACAGCGCATGGTGATGTTATAATAATTACATATGGGATATTATTTTGAAAATTTTCTGAATAATACCAGATGGTAGAAATCAAATTGACCTGGTTTCAGGTCTGACGGTATTTTTGCTCAGGCAAAAATACACAATTTGAAGGAGGTAATTCCAATGAGCGAATTAAAAGATTTCATTTATAGTATTCCTACAACGGTCTACTTCGGTAAGGATCAGATGGGCAATATTGGAAGCGAAGTTGCCAGCCACGGTAAGAAAGTACTTATCGTATACGGCGGCGGTTCCGTTAAGAAGATTGGCCTTTTCGACAAAGTTGTAGCTGAACTTGACAAAGCAGGTATCGCTTATGTTGAATTCGGTGGTGTTGAGCCTAACCCACGTATCGACACAGTACGTAGAGCAGTTGAAGTTTGCAAGAAGGAAGGCATTGACGTTATTATGCCTATCGGCGGCGGCTCTACAATCGACGCTGCAAAACTTATTGCTGCTGGTGCAAAAGTTGACTTTGATCCATGGCTCTTCGTTAGCGAGTATCGTCCAATCAGCGAGGCTCTTCCAATCGTTGTTGTACTTACAGTAGCTGCTACTGGTTCTGAGATGGACGCTATCGGCGTTATCAGCAACCCTGAGACACAGGACAAGCTTGCATTTGCAAGCCCAGCTGTTCGTCCGAAAGCTGCTTTCCTTGATCCTACAAACACATTTACTGTAAGCAAGTTCCAGACAGCTTCCGGCGCTGCTGATATCTTCAGCCACGTTTGTGAAGACTACTTCAACATGGAGCCAGGCCTCTATATGCTTGACTGCTTCATGGAAGGTCTTATGAAGACTGTTATTAAGTACGGTCCTATCGCTCTTGCTGAGCCTGATAACTATGAAGCTCGCGCTAACCTTATGTGGGCTGCTTCCTGGGCTATAAATGGATTTACAAAGGGTGGCAACAACAACACATGGTGCTGCCACGCTATCGAGCATGAACTCTCCGCTATCTACGATGTAACACACGGCCTTGGCCTTGCTATCGTTACACCTCGTTGGATGGAATACAGCCTTACAGAAGAGAATGCTTCCAAGTTCGCATCCTTCGGCGTAAATGTATTCGGCATCGACGCTTCTCTGCCTGAGATGGAAATCGCTAAGAAGGCTATTGAAGCTACATCCGACTTCTTCTTCAATAAGCTGGGTCTCCAGTCTCACCTGAAAGACATCGGTATCGATGAGACCAACCTGAGAGTAATGGCTGAGAAGTCCTGCCGTTATGGCGGTCTGCCAGGAATCAAGCTGCTCTTAGCAGATGATGTAGAACAGATCCTTAAGAACTGCCTGTAATCTAAAGCACAAAAAACGCGCCTTTTAAAGGCGCGTTTTTTTGTGCTAAAATTGGCCTATTTGCAACTAAAATTTGCCATTTGCGTAGCATGTACTATTATCAAAAAATAAAAATACCCGCAGATGATTCTGCGGGTATTTTTTAATTGTATTTTGCCATTGCCTTTTCAATACCGTCAGTTATAAGAGTCTCAATAGCGTCTGCCGCTTTAGAAACTGCTTCAGCCATTATTTCGGCATCCTGGTTTTTAAAGGTACCAAGGACCCAATCGACGATATCAAAATCAGGATGGGGTGGAGATCCTACACCTACTTTAATACGGGGAAATCCATCGCCGCCACACTTCGCTATGATATCTTTAAGACCATTATGGCCACCAGCTGAACCACTGCGTCTTATGCGTATTTTACCGGTGGACATGGATAAGTCATCAGACACCACAAGTATATGATCAGTTGGGATTTTGTAAAAATTCATAGCCTCTCTTGCGGCATTACCGGAGAGATTCATGTAAGTTTGCGGTTTCATTAATAGAACTGTTTGGCTGCCAATGTTACACGAGGCAGTTAAAGCGTGAAATTTAAGCTTGTTTATTTTAACATCGTGTTTTTTTTCAAAGGCGTCGGCAGTCATAAAACCTACATTATGGCGAGTACCCTCGTATTTTGGTCCGGGATTTCCAAGAAAAACTACTATCCACGAAATGGGTTTTTTGTGGAAAAACATAAATCAGCCTCTTAAATATTAATAGAAGAGAGCAGACATAGAAATATTATCAGAGATTCTCTTGATAGCGTCTGCAAAAGTAGGTGCAACATTGAGATATTTGATTTTGTCGCACTTAACATCAGATGGATAAGGAATAGTATTGAGGAAAACAAGCTCTTTGATACTGCTCTTTTCGATTCGCTCAATAGCAGGACCGGAAAGAACACCATGGGTAGCGCATGCATATACGTCTTTAGCGCCAAGAGCAACAAGAGCGTCAGCAGCACCACAAAGGCTGCCAGCTGTGTCTACCATGTCGTCGCTTATGATAACGTGCTTTCCTTCAACATGTCCTATAACGTTCATTACTTCAGACTGGTTTGCTTTCTCACGGCGTTTGTCAACGATGGCAAGGTTTACGTCAAGTCTGTGAGCGAAGTTACGAGATCTTGCAACAGAGCCTACGTCAGGGGATACGACGATAAAGTCATCATTGCCTTCACCGAAACGATTAATATAGTAGTCGGCGAAGAGAGGAGCGCCAATAAGATGGTCAACAGGGATATCAAAGAAGCCCTGAATCTGAGAAGCATGAAGGTCAAGAGTCAATACTCTGTCTGCACCAGCTGTAGTAAGAAGATTGGCAACAAGTTTAGCAGAGATAGGATCACGTGATTTTGCTTTTCTATCCTGTCTCGCATAACCGAAATAGGGGATAACAGCTGTGATTCTGCCAGCAGAAGCGCGCTTGAACGCGTCTATCATAACAAGCAGTTCCATAAGGTTGTTGTTTACTGGTCCGCATGTGGACTGAACAATGAAAACGTCACTGCCACGTACTGTTTCATAGATGGATACGGATATTTCGCCGTCTGCAAATGATGAGATGTCGGCTTCACCTTTCTTTATACCCAAACATTTGCAAATGTCGTCTGCAAGCTGAGGGTTAGAATTGCCAGAAAAAACTTTGATTCCAGTCGTTGGTGAAAACATTTGAAACTCCTCCAATTCATATTCTCATTTTATTCAATTAGATGCCTCTTAAAGGCATGTTCTTACATATACGATTATAACACAAGGCAATTTTAAAAGTATAGTAGTAAACGGCCAAATAAAAACAAAATTTCGACAAAAAATTTATAAGAAATGTATTGACAATGATCATAGGGAATGATATAGTAACTGTACTAATACAAATAGTACGGTTAACACACTGTACCGAAAGGGTGTGAGTTTTTGATAAGCCTGAATTTTAGAGACGGAAGCCCTATTTATGAGCAAATCAAAACAGGGTTCAAGTCGATGATTCTTACAGGTGCGCTGGCAGAGGATGAGAAGTTGCCATCTGTAAGGGAACTGGCCGTTGAGTTAGCGATCAATCCCAACACTATTCAACGGGCATACAGAGAATTAGAACATGAGGGATTTATTTATTCCATTGCTGGAAGAGGTTCGTTTGTTACGGGAGGTAATGACGTGAAAGAAAAACGTATCGACGAGTGCTATACTGCGTTAAACGCGGCCATAAAAGAACTGCTTAGTTTAGGAGAGTCCAAGAACGAGATTTTAGAACGTATTGAAAGAGGTGTCAGCAAATGATTGAAGTTATAGATGTTGTAAAGACTTTTGAGGGGTTTACAGCTCTTGACCATATTAATTTGACGGTACCGAGTGGCTCCATTTATGGACTTGTTGGGCCGAATGGTTCAGGAAAATCAACTGTTATCCGACACATTACCGGAGTATACAAACAGGACTACGGAGAGGTACTTATTGACGGCAATAGGGTTTTTGAAAACTCCACGATCAAGGGAAAAATGGCATATATACCAGATGATATATTCTATTTTCTTCAGGCAAATATCAAGGATATGATGAAATACTATAAAGGTATATATCCACATTTTGATGTAGACCGCTTTGAGAAGCTTGGAAAAGTTTTTGATTTGGACATGAAAACTCCAATTAGAAAGTTTTCAAAAGGTATGCAGAAGCAGGCGGCTTTCTGGCTTGCAATGTCTACGAAACCGGAAGTGCTTGTCCTTGATGAGCCTGTAGACGGATTAGACCCTGTTATGAGGAGACAGATCTGGAGCATCATTATGAGTGATGTATCAGAGAGAGGAACTACGGTCCTTATTTCTTCTCACAATCTGCGTGAGCTTGAGGATGTGTGCGACCATGTGGGAGTAATTCACAACGGTACTACTTTGTTAGAGCGCTCCCTTTCTGAGCTTCAGGAGAACATCTGTAAAGTCCAGACAGTATTGAACGATAGCGGTAAGAGACCTGAAGGACTGAATATACTGCACGAATCAAACAGCGGCAAAATCATTACCATGGTTGTGCGTGGAAGCTATGATGAGATAACGACTAAGATGGAAGCTGCGTCTCCGCTGTTTTATGATATGGTACCGCTGAGTCTTGAAGAGATATTTGTATATGAATTGGGAGGGGAAGACTATGCAGTCAAAGATATCGTTTTTTAACAAAACTGTATTCAAAAATAATACATCAAGATTTTGGCCTAGTTGGGTCCTGTATTTTGTGATTCTTCTTTTTGTATTCCCTATAAGTTGTCTTTCAAGCATGCGGTATGACTACTATGCAGACGCCTCGGCTCTGAGTGTAGCTGCAGAGTTCCTAAACATATCAACTATACGAGGTATGCTCTTCATAGCGGTAGCGTTTAGTATACTGTTTGCCATGGAATTATACAGTTATCTGTACACAACAAAGAGTGCGGGAATGATAGGTTCTTTTCCAGTTAAAAGACGCGAAATGTTTTTCACCTGCTATCTCACAGGTATAATATGGATGGTGGTATCCAATGTCATAATAGGTGGCCTCTTGGCTCTGACATTGATGATTGCGGGCAAATTGATATTCACCTATGTAGTTATGCTCTTTGGCATTATAACACTGATGGAAGTGTTCTTCTTCAGCCTTGCTACATTCTGCGCCGCCCTCACGGGAAATATCGTTGTGCTGCCACTTGCTTTTATAGGAGCTAACTTCATTTTTGCGGCTTTTGAGGGGCTTATCAAGACATTATCTATGACGCTTATTTTTGGATATTCCGCCTCAAGCAATTTTGCAACAACCTTTCTGACGCCAATTGTAAAATACTATAGTGGCAGCTTCAGCATAGTTGATGCTGCAGGCAAAGCTTACTCAAGAGCAGACACATATATGGCAAATGTTGAGGCTGCCATCAAGTACGACCAGTGGGGATACCTTATTGGAAGTGTCCTTGTAGGATTTGCCTTAGTAGCTGTTGCTGTTTTTATTATAAGATACAGGCATTATGAGACAGCAGGTGATATTATCTCCGTAAGGTGCCTTAGACCTCTGTTCAAAATCGTAGTTTCTATATTCTGCGCTATGGGCCTTGGATATGCTGTATACTTTATAATTTTCATGGGCAGCAGCACCATACTTATAATACCATTTGCACTAATTATGGGCGTGTGCGCGATAATTGGTTACTTTGCAGCGGATATGCTTGTACAGAAAAACTTCCGTGTTTTCAAAAATTGGGTGCCTCCTGTTATATGTGCGCTTTTAGTAGTACTCGTCGTTTTTGGAATAAATGCTGACGTGTTCGGCATCGCTTCAAAAGTTCCGGATGCTGACGATGTGGCTTCTGTCAAGCTATATTCAACAAATGATGTAGAGTTTACATCAAAGGAGAAGGTCCAAGACGTTATTGATCTTCATAAAAGTATACTTGATGACCAGGACCGTATTGAAGACAGAATCGCAAGCGGCAGAGAGGGAGGAACTTATTTACAGTTAGAGTATTATGATAAAGATGGAGATTTGATTCTTGGCCGAGAATACTGGCTTCCAGTTTCAGATAACGGTCAGGCAAAGTATATAAGCAAACTTGAGGAACTGTATAATTCTTCTGAGGCAAAGGAAAATATATATCACCTTAGCAACAGTACTTTGGATAGTGTATACATTGAATATAGTTCAATCTCAAGTGGTGAGTACGCATATCTCGATACAGAGGCAATTACAACCCAAGCTGCTAAAGAGCTGTTTGATGCAGCCAAAGAGGATATCAGAAATGGTGATTTAGGCAAATTCACTATTGTTGAAGGAGAGAAAAAAGGCGTCAGTGTATGTTTCTCTGTAAGCTTCGTTGATAAAGACGGTGTAATAGAAAACGATGACTTCTATTTCATTGTAGACGAAAGTGCTAAAAAGACAGCAGCTGTACTCTCTGGGTTGGGCATTGACTTTTCAGATGTTCAGACTGTATTTTATGACTGATGATCCCGAGTTTTGGTGGTTTTATCCTTTTTTAATATAAATAATGTGAGCATCGCAAGGCTTTTAGAAGACCTTGCGATGCTGTTTTTTATATAGCGATATAATGCCCAAAGGGGATCGCGGCGTGTAACAGGCCATAGACAAAGACACAGTTTTTTAAAATTTATAACATGCTGACATTGTTGCAATTTAAGGTGTTTCAAGGTATAATTTCTTATTACTGATTACTAAATT
The DNA here is from genome assembly GCA_944387845.1 of uncultured Oscillospiraceae bacterium. Taxonomy (GTDB): domain Bacteria; phylum Bacillota; class Clostridia; order Oscillospirales; family Oscillospiraceae; genus CALXGH01. The sequence continues at coordinate 9,103 of CALXGH010000042.1, read as the reverse complement.
TTTGCGAGGTATTTATTTTGAAAATTGACAGAAACGGCGCAAAATTCATATCACGCGTTTTGATGTCTGAGACAAAACCCAGCGTCATGCTGATAACATTTCTTTATATCGTGATGAGTACCGGCCTGTATTTTCTCGTATTGAAATTGTCTGGTTATTACGACTATATGGTTGAGTTTTTAATATATTTTCAGGCTACGGGAAAGTATTATACAGGAGCGCTACCTGAGATAGGTACAATAGAGGCAGTACTTTGTATAGCTCTCGTAATTTTGAAGGTGATTTTTGATTCAGGTTATGAGATGTACATTCTGCTTATAAGTCGCCGCATTAAGACAGAGTTTAGAACACTGTTTTATGGGTTTAATTTCCCGGTAAAGACATTTTTGATCGCTGTTATAAAGAATTGTCTTGTTTTATTGGGACTTTCATTGTTTATTGTACCTGGTGTTGTGCTGTATTACTGGTACAGGTTTGCGTTTTTTGTTCTGGTGGATCATCCGGAATACTCAGCCATCAGGTGTCTGCGAGAGAGCAGAAAGCTTGTAAAAGGGAATACTGCTCAGCTTTTTGTGCTGGACCTGTCGCTGCTTGGATGGAGGCTTTTGAGCTGGACGGTTTCCATGACAATGCTTCCTGTGCTGGATATCTGGGTAAAACCTTACACAGGAACTGTTTTCGCTGTTTATTATAATCTTTTCACTTTCAAATCTGTGGGGATTAAAATAGTAAGCGAAGACGGAAAAGGTATTGTGCATATAGTGGCAGACGAGAATATGCAGGATAGTGGTGAAAATCAGTCAGGGACAGGCTCTGGGGAAATCGGGCCTGATGATAATGACGGCGAGACAAAACCTGATGCGGACAGCGGCGAAGCTGATAAAAAAGACCACAATAAGTAACACAGAAAAGAGGATATTCTTTTGATAACAGTAAATAATTTAGGAATGCAGTTCGGCGGTAGCGTGCTATTTTCAAGGGCTGATCTTCAATTTACCGCCGGAAACTGTTACGGTATAATCGGCGCTAACGGAGCGGGAAAATCCACTCTTTTGAAAATACTGTCCGGTGAGATAGAGCCAACGGACGGTTCGGTAGTACTTCAGCCGGAGATAAGGCTGTCGGTGTTGAAACAGGACCAGAATATGTACGATGAGTACTCTGTTATGGACACTGTAATAATGGGCAACGCAAGACTCTATGAGTGCGGCAAGGAAAAGGACGCTCTTTATATGAAAGAGGATTTTTCCGACGAGGACGGCATAAGGGCTGCGGAGCTTGAAGAGGAATACGCTGAGCTTGGCGGTTGGGAAGCTGAGTCAGACGCATCTCAGCTTTTACAGGGACTTGGTATATCTACCGATCTTCACTATATGCAGATGAGCGATATGGACCCGAGACAGAAGGTAAAAGTACTTCTTGCCCAGGCCCTTTTCGGAAACCCAGACGTTATCCTTTTGGACGAGCCAACAAACAATCTGGATGTAAACTCTGTTATCTGGCTTGAGGATTTCCTCATTGATTATGAGGGCACGGTCATTGTTGTCTCCCATGACAGATATTTTTTAAATACAGTATGCACCCATATCGTTGATATAGATTACGGTAAAATAAAGATGTATGTAGGTAACTACGACTTCTGGTATGACGCTTCCCAGCTTATGCAGAAGCTGACAAAGGAAAAAAACAGAAAAGCTGAGGAGAAAATCGCGGAACTGGAAGAATTTATAAGACGGTTCTCAGCCAACAAGAGTAAGTCCCGCCAGGCCACAAGCCGTAGAAAACTTCTTGAAAAGATATCAATAGAGGACATCCCAGCTTCATCTCGTCGCTATCCATGGGTAGGGTTTAAGATAGAGCGGGAGCCAGGAAAAGACAGACTCTTTGTAACAGATGTATCAAAGACCATAGACGGCGTAAAAGTCCTGGACGATATATCCTTTATTATGGACAAAGGGGATAAAATCGCAATTATCGGACAGAACGAGATTGCAATTACCACCCTGTTCAAGATATTAGCTGGAGAGATTGAGCCAGACTCCGGTACAGTCAAGTGGGGAGTATCCACAACACAGGCATATTTTCCGAAAGACAATTCGGAGTATTTTGACGGGGTAGACCTGAACATAATGGACTGGATGAGAACTTTCAGTGAAGATAAGCGTGAAAGCTATCTCAGAACATTCTTAGGTAGAATGCTTTTCACAGGTGATGATGTGTATAAGCAGGTAAATGTTCTCTCCGGTGGCGAGAAAGTTAGATGTATGCTGTCCAAAATGATGCTGTCCGGGGCAAGTGTGCTGATGTTCGACCAGCCTACCAACCATCTGGACCTTGAGAGTGTTGAGGCTCTTAATAACGGTATGGCCGACTTTAAGGGCAACATTATTTTTACCACCCACGACAACCAGATGATGGAGACTGTGGCAAACAGGATAATAGAGATAAAAGATGGAAAGATCATCGACAGAAAGATGAACTACGACGAGTATGTTGAGATGATGCGTCAAAAAGCGGGAAATGCTTGAGGAGATCAAATGGTTTTCAGAAAAGCTGAAGAAAAAGATATACCTGAGATGATGGGTATAATAAAAGACGCTGTTGAGTTTATGAGAATTTCCGGCGTTAACCAGTGGCAGGACGGATATCCAAACGAGGATTCCATAAGAGGTGATATAGCCGCAGGCGTATCCTATGTTATGGATGACGGTGGAAAAATAGCAGCCATGGAGGCGTTGATTTTTGAAGATGAGCCTTCATACGGAGAAATTGAGGGAAAGTGGCTAAATGATGAGCCATATGCCGTAATACACCGTTCCGCAGTTTCTGGAGATAGAAGGGGACAGGGCATAGCGAAGCTTATGTTCTCTAAAAGCGAGGAGCTCTGCCGGAAGATGGGTATAAAAAATATCAGGATAGACACCCACAGGGACAACAAGGCCATGCAGGCACTTCTTAGAAGCTGTGGATTTGAGGCGTGCGGGACCATCGTTGTTACAAGCTCTGAAAGCGACAAGCTCAGGACTGGATATCAGAAAGTACTATAAAAATAAGCGGACGGTTAACCGTCCGCTTTTGACTTTTTAGTTTGATTTTTATTTTCCAAGATCTCTTATTAGAGAAGGTATAGCTGTTTCAAATTTTGCACCGTACCAGTGAGAGGGGTCGCCCTGGGTGTTTTTAATGGCAAGGACTGTAAAATCTGCCGCAATTTTTGCTGCGTCAAAAATAGATTTTCCATTTAAAAGTGCGCCCGTGAAAGCAGAAGCGTAGATATCTCCCGTACCATGGCAACCTTTTGATATTTTATCATGCTCATAGTATGATTTTTCGCCATTTTCATATATAAGAACGCCAGTTTTATCCTCTTTGAAGCTTATTCCCGTGAACACCACTGTTTTTGCGCCTAACTCAGCTAACTTATTGAACAGTTCATCTACATATGCTTCATCGTATGTTTCGCGGTATTCGGTTCCTGTAAGAAAACTTGCCTCAGTAACATTAGGAAGGAGAATGTCCGCCTCTTTGCAGAGAACCTTCATGGCGTTTACATACTCGTTATCAAAGCCGTAATACAGTGAGCCGTTATCAGCCATAGCCGGGTCCACTATTTTTATACAGCTCTCATTTCCCATTGTATTTAAAATATCCTTAACGTAATCTATCTGTTTTGTGCTGCCAAGATAGCCTGTGTAGATTGCGTCAAATTTTATACCCTCGCTGCGCCAGTGATTTACGATGGCCGGTATATCGTCGGTGAGATCGCGTACATGGTAGCCTTTAAAGCCGCCAGTATGTGTTGACAGCACCGCAGATGGCAGAATGCATGTTTCCATTCCACAGGCGGACAGAATCGGCATGGCAACTGTAAGGGAACACTGACCGATACAGGAGATGTCCTGGATAGTTAACACTTTTTTGTATGACATAGTTATTCCTCCAAATAGTTTATAGGTTTATAGAAAAGCCGGACAAGGCGGCTACCTTATACAAAATAAAAACAGGTGTCCCATGCGGGAACATAAGGGAAGTGGCGCATGTATATTTTGTAGTCATCTCTTATGGACTTGACAAGCTCGGGGATCAAAAAATAGTCTTCAGATCTGTGGTATGCTGAAATGCACAGTTTGGGCTTAAATGTTTTTATGGTGTTTTCGGCACCTTTTATGGCGTCATACTCTGCGCCTTCAACATCGAACTTGATTATTGTTGCGCCATCAGGCCCTAAAATATTGTCAACACTGTTGCACTCTATTACTTTTCCACTCTCTTTCAAAACTGACTGCCTGCCGCCCTCCATGGAAAATGGCAGGTATTTGTGGTCTGAACTGACAGCAATATTGAAAAGCTTGATATTTTCATAAACTGATGTATTTTTTTCTAGTTTTCTGAATGATTTTACATCGGGCTCAACGGCGATAATTTTCTTATAATTTTTGCAAAAGCTTATAAATTCCGCCACTGTGTCGCCGGTGTAAGCGCCAAGGTCGGCGTATATATCGCCGGATGAGGGCTTTAATATGTTTTCATAGCTCTCACTTACTGTACTCTGACAGTCAAAAAGATATTGAATTTTCCCTGTCAGCTTGTATCTGACGGTATTTTCAAATACTTTTCGTGATTGGTCGTCCGCAAGAGAGTTATAGACACTTTCAAGTCTTGTGCTGTTTTCAACAGCAAAAGCCCTGTCAAATATGGTCTTTCCATATACAGGGACATCCGGCGCGTAAAGCTCACACTCCGGTAGCATGGACTGGAAAAGCTCAAGAACTTCCGGACGCTGGGAGCCAAAACATATAAGGGCAATGAAGTCTTTATATTTTTCTTTGGCCTCAGAGTATGATATTACCTCATAGCCGCGGAAAATATTGTGCCGTGCGAAACCGTCGCTTGCGAAAACCCCTGAGGGGGTTATGCCAAGGGCGAGAAGGTGGTCAAGTATTTTTTCCGCGCCGTCTCCCATTCCGTACAAAAGTATGGGCTTTTTTGCGGTTTTAAGATAGTTCCAAAGCATTAAATCACCTTTATAGTGAATTTTAAAGACATTATAGTATAAAAAAATTTGCAAAAAAAGTACCACTTCGAGAAATTTCGAAGTGGTAAGTTTTATTTTTGGTTTTTAGAAGCCGTAGTAAGCGTTGTAATCACAGACATAGAAGAACTCTACAACGTCCCCATCGGAGAGTTCATACTCGTTGCAACCGACGGATGGTTCCTCGCCGTTTACCTTGTAGAGCCAACCACCATACTGGCAGTCAGATGCGTAGATATTGCCAATGGCTACTATGTAACTTGAGCTCTGGGCCTCATACTGAATTTTTTCAGACTCAAGAGCGCCTGTCAGAACATCGTAAAGCATATCGCCTTCCTCAAATTCCACTTTGTCGTTCTGATAGATAATACCGTCATCAGGAACGAGAGCAAATTTTTCTGCGCTGATAAGATCTTCATTTTCTAAAACGTCGGCTGCAGTAACAGTTATACTGCATGTGAGCGCTGGCGTCTTGTCTTCTTCGGCTTTATCTCCGCAGCCGCTGAGCAAAGCGGTGAAGATAAGAGTGAAAGCCAGAAGCGCAGTAAGGATTTTTGTTTTTTTCATTTTCTTTCTCCTTTCAAATTGCACTTCTGCCAAAAAATCCGCCTGCCACAGGGCAAACGGACACAGGAAAATGACATCCCGGTTCCGGCAGGAGCATATTTTTTCCGGCATGTATCTGACTTATCCCAAAGGGCTTCACAGTGACCGACTCGCGGGGATTTTCACCCCATTCCATGTTGCCAGTAAAGGCTCCGGAAAATCAACATATTGATTATACTTTTATTTCCAATGAATGTAAATATTTATTTTATATGTCCTTATATACATGTGTAGCTTTATAAACCAGAATAAAAAACTTAGGGCTGAAAACAATAAGAACAATTGATGTTTTAAAAGAAAATGTATGATTTTGTCTTATTTAGTTAATCAATAAAACTTTTGGGTAACTTAAATGTAACTATTTGAAAATGGATTTTTAAGTTATATTATAGGATAATGTTATTGTAATTATTCGGCGAATTTTGCGATTGACCTCGGATATTGTTATATGAGGTGGTAATGAAGCTTCAGAACCATATAGATATAGAAAAGTGGTGGAAAGATATGAAAAAAATACTAAAGAGAACATTTATTGCAGTAATTTGTTTTTGTATGCTTATGTCGAATTTTGCGCTCTTCGCAAAAGCGGCCTCAGTGAACAAACCTTCGGATAAACTTCTGGCGATAACATTTGATGATGGTCCAAGCAAATATACCTATTGGCTTCTGGATAGACTTAAAGAGAGAAATGTCAAAGCAACCTTCTTTATTGTGGGGAGCAGAGCCAACACTTACTTCGATGTAATTGAAAGAATGTATGATGAGGGCCACCAGATCGCGGGGCACACTTTCAACCACACCTACCTGACAAAAGTGTCCGGTGAGACAGTTAGAGATGAGGTAGAGAAAACGAGAATCTATCTAGCGGCGGCAGGTGGGGACAGAACGTATTATGTCAGGTGCCCTGGCGGCCTTATGAACTCAACAGTAAAAAGCAATATCCATGCCCCTATAATTTCTTGGTCTGTAGATCCAGAGGACTGGAAGTATAAAGACGCTGAGAGAGTGAAAAATCATATTGTTTCCGCCGCTAAAGACGGAGATATAATCTTGGTTCATGACCTGTACAAGACGAGCGTTGAGGGAGCCGTTGAGGCAATTGATATTTTAATAGAGCAGGGATATGAATTTGTAACAGTAGAAGAACTCCTTTATAGAAGAGGTATAACTCCGCAAAATGGTACGGTATACAGTTCTGCACCCAATAAAGGCACAAACCTGCCGGCAAAAGAAGACAGTACCTTATACACAAAGCCGCTGGTTACTCACCCCTATTACAACGCTATTCAAAAACTGCTTGATCAGAAAGTTTACACTCTGGATGCCGGTGGAGAGTTCGCACCAGAAAAAGCTATAACAAAAGGTATGTTTGCCACCATGTTGGGAAGACTGTCAGGTGTGAGGCCAAACTACAATTCTGAAACAGGCTGTAGTGATGTGCCGTCAAACTTATATCAGGCGCCTTTTATTGAATGGGGTCTTGAGAACAACATATTTAATAAAAATCCAGATGGCACCTTTGGTATATCTGAAACAATAACAAGAGAACAGATGATAACTTATCTCACAAGATATCTTGCGTTGAGAGGTGTGGAGATGAGTAGCTACAAACCGCCTTCTTACCAGGACCAGTCAATTATATCAGCCTGGGCGAAGGAAAGTGTTGATTTTTGCAAATACGCCGGGATAATACGAAACGCAGAAACAACTAATTTTGATGCACAGAAAATTGTAACAAAAGCTGAAGCCTGTGAATATATCTGCAGGGTCAATGAGATAATAAATGACCCGCAGAAATACATAGAAGAAAATGGACAGAAGGAAGAAGAGGTTAAAGAACACGTTGAAGATATCAAAACAAGGCAGAGAAGTTTCAGCTCTGGCCTCTTCAAACTGATAAGAAAAATTTTTCTCAAAATTGCCAGCATATTCTGAAGATTTTAACTGATATTAGCATTAACAGCCCGCCTTACTATAGTATGGCGGGCTGTTATTTATAATTTTCCTATGGCTTCCAGTGTGCTTTTCTGATCTGAGTGAGGTTTTCAGTACATATATGAGCTTACAGTCAGCCTTGCTTGCCGTAACTTTTTTCTCCGCTTTTGATTTTGGCACAAGCTTTGTTCCGCTGACCCCAAAGTTCTCCGAAAAGGGCACTTCCAATTATGAGAACAGCTCCGAAAACCTGGAGAATAGTCAGGTGCTCACCTAAAAAGATAGACGCAAAAAATATTGTAGACACAGGGTCAATATAACTGCAAAGAGCTACACTTTGGGCCGGTAAATCCCGCATTGCGGAGAAGTAGACAGAAAGAGCAAAGCCTGTGTGAACAAAGCCAAGTACAAGAATGCAGATAAGCTCTTTGGTGCCTGGAGCCGTCCAAGGTCCGGAATGCGTTATGAGAGCATAGGGTATCATTATTATTCCTGCACCTATAAGCTGGAAAAAGGTCATTTCAAAACCATCAAGGCCTTTAAATGTTTTGTTTATAAGAGTTATTGAACCGTAAAAAATAGCGGACACGATGGAAAGAATAATGCCCCGCATAGGATCAGTTCCGCCCATTACTACACCCGTAATTATTATCATGCCCGTTACAGCACCGGTTATGGAGAGAATTCTTGACCAAGTGATTTTTTCTTTAAGGAAAAATACAGATCCGATTATTACAAAAACAGGAGCGGTGTAGCAGCAAAGAGTGGCGATACTGACATCAACATACTGATATGCTGTAAAAAGGGAGGCCCAGTTTATTCCCATACAGAAACCTGAAAGCATAAGGCGCCAGAAATTTGCTTTTATTGCCTGGGTATTGAGCTTTTTACCGGAAAGCTTCCACACACCAAAAAGAAATATTAAACCCAGTATTATTCTGAACATGACTATCTCTGCACTGGAATATGTAATATTTCTGACGAATATGGCCAGAGTGCCAAAGATAAGCATTGTGAAAATTAGTTTTGCGTAAGATTTTGCCATTTTTATCACCTGTGAAAATAATTGATATAATGCAATCATATCATAACCATACTATTATATCAGAGCCGTAGCAAATTTCAAAGAAAAACATCGAGCGAGATGGTTAAATGTCAGGAAAACGGGCAAAAACGGAAGATAAAAGCGGTGGACTTTCTTATGGCAGAATTTTATACTTGAGTTATAAGTAAGACGGGAGGGGTTTAAATGAGTCTGGGAAGTAGTTTGTTTTATGCTAGGAAAAAGAGCGGATTGTCTCAGGAAAGTGTTGCAGAAAAATTAGGTGTCAGTCGTCAGACAGTCTCAAAATGGGAGATTGGGGTTTCACTTAGATAAAGATACCACACCATTCCCACGCTGACTTTTGCTCAACCGATACAGCCGGAGGGCTGGACAACAAGAAAAGGCGGTATGCGCCCCGTGGAGGGGTAGCGTACCGCCTTTTCTTGTGGGGGTTTCCAAAGGGGGCAACGCCCCCATTTGGCACA
>CALXGH010000041.1 GCA_944387845.1 uncultured Oscillospiraceae bacterium | reverse complement strand
CCATTCTCGCCTTGTGGAACCATTTTTTTTGCTTTTGAAGGTCTTGTTGAAGTATCTCTTCAGCTCCAGGATTTTGAAGGCGGATACCGTTTATACGTCCATCTGTACACTCGGCTATTCTCGGTGTGGGGTTTCCGAACCGGGGGTCTTTTGTTGTACCCTTAAAAGAAAACGTGCCTAAAATATTTATATCAAATATTTCCGCGAACTCATAGCCGTATCCAAAGGTGCCGGAGGCCGGTATCACGGGGTTATCCATCTCAATACCACAGAGATTCACATTCAGTCTTCCCATAATATCTCCTCCTTCTGAAGGACCGGTCCGTCCTTGCATATTCTCTTGTAGCCTGTTATGGTCTTGCAGCTGCAGCCCATGCAGGCGCCGAATCCGCAGCCCATTCTCTCTTCAAAGCTGAACTGTCCGGAAGTTTTACTCTTATTGTATACAGCTTTCAGCATTGGCTCAGGACCACAGGTGTAAAAATATGTGTAGTCCACGCCGTCCATGGCGTCAGTTACAAAACCCTTTATGCCGTATGATCCGTCTGCCGTAGCAACTTTTACATCTGCGCCAAGAGCTTTAAACTCGTCTTCATAAAATATCTCGTTTTTCTTATTAAAGCCCAAAATTACAGTAACTTTTTTCCCTTCAGCAATGAGCTTTTTTGCCAGCATATACATTGGGGGAACACCTGCGCCGCCGCCGATAAGAAGTGGTCTTTCCCCTGACAGAGACATATCGTATCCGTTTCCGAGACCGGTGAGAACATCCAGCTTGCCGCTTTCCATACAGCTCATCTGCTCTGTTCCGGCACCTACGATTTTGTAGATTATGGTTATCTCATCGCCGTTTACATCGCAGACTGATATGGGGCGTCTGAGAAAACGCCCTTCAAGCTTTATATTTATAAACTGGCCCGGGCCTGTTATGGCAGATGTGTCCCCTTTAAGGCACATCTGCATAACATTTTCAGCAATGGGCTTATTCTGAGTAATTTCAAATAATCCCTGTTTCATACTCTCTCCTTCAGGTAATTTATATATCTGCAGGTTTTACGCGTCTATTGTGGAAATCGTAAGAGTTGTCTCTTCAAGGACGTCAAGCAGTACCCTTACTGTGTCAAGAGCGGTGAATATCGTAACATTGTTCTCCGTAGCGTACTGGCGGATCTTCTGACCGTCGCTCTCCTGGCTTCTCTCACCGATATCCCTTGTGTTTATAACATAGGCAATGTAACCCTGGCGAATGGATTCCTGAATCTGATCGCTGCCGTCGCTGATCTTTTTAAGGACTCTAGTTCTTATACCATTTTCCTTGAGGAATTTTGCAGTACCTTCAGTTGCCTCAATATTGAAGCCAAGGTTATAGAATCTTCTGATAAGCGGAAGTGCCTCATCTTTATCCTTATCGGCGATTGTGGCAAATACCGTACCGTAATTCTGAAGATGCATACCAGAGGCCTGAAGAGCCTTGTAAAGCGCTCTGTTAAGCTTATCGTCATATCCTATTGCTTCGCCTGTGGACTTCATCTCCGGGGACAGGTATGCGTCAAGTCCACGGAGTTTATTAAAGGAGAATACAGGTACTTTTACATACCAGCGTTTTTTCTCCGGCGGGTAGATATCAAATATTCCCTGCTCCTTAAGGCTAAGACCCATTATTACATTTGTGGCTATATCGGCAAGGCTGTATCCTGTGGCTTTTGAAAGGAATGGAACAGTTCTTGAAGACCTTGGGTTAACCTCGATAATGTATACATTGTCGTCCTTATCCACGATAAACTGAATATTGTAAAGGCCGATTATGCCAATTCCCAGGCCAAGGCTCTTAGCATACTGGAGGATGATACCCTTTACCTTGTCAGAGATACTGAATGTTGGATATACGCTGATTGAGTCGCCGCTATGAACGCCTGTCCTCTCAACCAGCTCCATGATACCCGGAACGAAAACGTCTCTGCCGTCGCATATTGCGTCAACTTCAACCTCTTTGCCCTCGATATACTTGTCTACAAGAACCGGCTTATCCTCGTCTATCTCAACGGCGGTCTTGAGGTAATGCCTCAGCTGCTCCTCATCGCCTACTATCTGCATAGCTCTTCCGCCCAGAACGAAGCTTGGTCTTACAAGTACAGGATAGCCTATCTCGCTAGCGGCTGCCACACCGTCTTCAATGTTCGTTACTGCCTTTCCGCGTGGCTGAGGAATATTGAGCTGCTCAAGTATCTTTTCAAAGCTATCTCTGTTTTCGGCACGCTCGATAGCATCGCAGTCCGTTCCTATTATTTTTACCCCTCTCTTCATAAGCGGCTCAGCAAGATTTATAGCTGTCTGGCCACCCAGGGAGGCGATAACACCTTCAGGCTTTTCAAACTCGATTATATTCATAACATCTTCCGGTGTCAGCGGCTCAAAATAAAGCTTATCAGCAGTTGTGTAGTCTGTTGATACTGTCTCCGGGTTGTTATTTATGATTATAGCCTCATAACCGGACTTCTTTATTGTCTGTACAGCGTGGACTGTGGAATAGTCGAACTCAACGCCCTGGCCTATTCTGATTGGACCTGCGCCAAGTACGATTATCTTTTTCCTGTCCTCAAGACGAGAGGCATTTTCTCCCTCATAAGAGGAGTAGAAATACGGAATATACGCACCTGTGTGGCAAGTATCAACCATTCTATAAATTGGGAAAATACCCTTTCCTTTTCTCAAGTTATAAACATCAATTTCCGGCACACCCCAGAGTTTTGCGATGAATTTATCACCGAAGCCCATTTTCTTAGCTTCCTTCAGAACATCCAGATTGTCTTTATTTTCACGGAGCTTATTTTCCATCGCAACGATTTTCTCAAGGGATTTGAGGAAGTACTCTGTTATCATCGTAATCTCATGGAGTTTTTCTGTGCTTACGCCACGTCTTATGAGCTCAGTAATTGCGAATATATTATCGTCTCTGAATTCCTTTATGTATTCAAGCAGTTCCTCTGTTGACTTCTTATCAAATTTGGGAAGATGGAAATGACATGCACCGATCTCAAGGCTGCGTACAGATTTGAGCAGGCATTCTTCAAGATTGGAGCCAATGCCCATTACCTCACCCGTTGCCTTCATCTGTGTGCCCAAAGTATTAGAGGCAGATGAGAATTTATCAAATGGGAACCTTGGAAGCTTTGCTACAACATAGTCAAGACTTGGTTCAAACGCCGCTGTGGTATTGGCTATCTTTATCTCTTCAAGGGTCATTCCTACAGCAATCTTAGCTGTAACTCTTGCGATAGGATATCCGCTGGCCTTAGAGGCAAGAGCGGAAGATCTGGAGACTCTTGGGTTTACCTCAATGAGGAAATATTCGCTGGAGTTAGGGTTGAGTGCAAACTGTACATTGCAGCCGCCTTCTATCTTCAGCTCTTTGATTATCTTGATAGCGCTGTCATTGAGCATCTTCATATCGTGGTCGCTGAGGGTAAGGATAGGAGCTACAACGATACTGTCGCCTGTATGGACGCCTACCGGGTCAATATTCTCCATGCCACAAATTGTGATCGCGTGGTCTGTGGAGTCTCTCATAACCTCAAACTCGATCTCTTTGTAACCCTTAACGCTCTTTTCAACAAGAACCTGGTGTACAGGAGAGAGCCTGAATGCGTTTGTGCCAACCTCGATAAGTTCCTCTTCGTTATTTACAAAGCCACCGCCTGTACCGCCCAAGGTGAATGCAGGACGCAGTACTACCGGATAGCCGATATCAGAAGCCGCTTTCTTTGCTTCCTCAAGGTCATAGGTGATTTCTGATGGGATTACCGGTTCACCTATTGACTGGCACATCTCTTTAAAGAGCTCGCGGTCTTCAGCTCTCTCGATACTGCTGCTGGGGGTACCAAGAAGCTCAACTCCGCACTCTTTCAAAACGCCTTTCTTTTCAAGCTGCATAGCAAGGTTGAGACCTGTCTGACCGCCGATGCCCGGAACGATGGCGTCCGGTCTCTCATAACGAAGGATCTTTGCCACATACTCCAGTGTCAGAGGCTCCATATAAACCTTGTCCGCAATAGATGTATCTGTCATGATAGTCGCGGGGTTGGAGTTTACAAGGACAACCTCATACCCCTCTTCTTTTAACGCAAGGCATGCCTGTGTGCCTGCATAGTCAAATTCCGCGGCCTGACCTATAACTATCGGGCCGGAACCTATAATAAGTACTTTTTTGATATCTTTTCTCTTTGCCACAATAATTTCCTCCTAAATTATCTAAAAGAAAAATTTACTTCCTGTATACTACTCTTCCGTCATGCACCGTCAGCATGCATCTTCCCTGGAGCTTCATACCTTCAAAAGGCGTCGCTTTGCCTTTTGATAGGAATTCCTCCGGGTCTACCGTGAATTTTTCGTTTAAATCCCAAATTGTAAAATCATTTCCCATTGGTATATCAAACCGCTTTCTGGGATTTATTACGATAAGTTCAAGAAGCTTTTCAAGGCTTATTACTTTTTCCTTTACAAGCTTCGTATATAAAACAGGGAAAGCTGTCTCAATTCCAACTATACCAAAAGCCGAGCCTTTAAGTCCCTTTGATTTTTCTTCAGCAGAGTGTGGGGCGTGGTCAGTTGCGATAATATCTATCGTCCCATCTTTTATGCCCTCAATAAGGGCAAGTCTGTCTTCTTTTGACCTGAGTGGAGGATTCATCTTGAATTTTCCATCCTCTTTCAGGTCGCTGTCATCCATAACCAGATAATGGGGGGCGGTCTCGCAAGTTACGTCCACCCCGTCATTTTTCGCCTTTCTAATTATCTCAACGCTCTCTTTTGTTGAGATATGGCAAACATGATAGGCACAGCCTGTCTCTTTGGCCAGCTTCAAATCTCTTTCGATCTGCCTCCACTCGCTCTCTGAGCATATCCCTGCGTGGCCATGCTCTTTTGCGTACACTCCGTCATGGATATAGCCTCCATGGAGCAGTGAGTTATCCTCACAATGGGCGACGATCATCTTTCCAAGAGCCTTTGCCTTTTCCATTGCCTCTCTCATCATATCATCGCTCTGAACACCCTTACCGTCATCAGAAAAAGCAATGACATTTTCAGCCATGCCATCCATGTCAGAAAGCTCTTTTCCGATCTCACCTACCGTTATAGCACCGTAGGGATATACGTCGATTATCCCCGATGAGCGGATAACATCAAGCTGGGCTTCAAGATGCTCTACGCTGTCCGGCACCGGATTCAAATTAGGCATTGTGCAAACGGCTGTGTATCCACCTCTGGCCGCCGCCATTGTGCCTGTTTTCATATCCTCTTTATAAGAAAATCCCGGTTCACGAAAATGCACATGCACATCGCAAAAACCGGGAAAAACACTATATCTTTTATCGTTTAAAATGTTATCGCAATTTTTAGAGAACAAAAACTCAGCTACCGAAGAAACGATCTCCGGCATTGCTGCAATATTGGAAAAATCGATTTTCAAACGCTCTGCCATAACTAATCTCCTTCAAAAAAAGTCCTGTCAAACGACAAGACTCATAAACACAGAAAAAAGTATAGCTTTGCACTATACAATATATTCATACAATCTTGTCGATCTCTCTGTATCGCCTTAAAGATTTATTTGAATATATTAAAACGCAAATTCCGCCCATTGTCAACCGGCTTTGAAAATTTTGTTAAATTATGTTTTTTAAAAAATTTTTCAAGGCAAAAAACAGTCAAAATATACATAGGTCAAATCGCACCGCCATTAAGCGTTTTGATGATAGCACACATATCATTTTGCCTTCTCCGGCCTAGAGCTACCCACTTTACGCAGATATCTATTTTATAGATGTCTCAACTGTGTTTTCTGTAATTTTCATCCCATGATCTGTTTATTTTCTCAAGTGCAGATAAAAGCGTCTTTTTTTCCGCTTCATTCAGACAACTAAACATCTTCTCATGTCTGAGTCCACGCTCCTCGAACGCTTTTTTAGCCTCATACTTTCCCGCATCCGTCAGTTCCAGATCCGCCGTCCGCCTATCGCTTCGGCTAGGGGTCCTTTTTATCATTCCCGCTCACTCCAGTTTACCAACTACCTCACTGGCTGAACCAGGTTTTATTCCAAGCTTCTGGGTAAGTTCGCTCTGAGTTATTGAGCCGCTCGCAAAAAGTATCATCAAAATTCTCTTCTGACTGCCCTTACCCTCAGACATCTCCCTCATTGTATGTCCTATATCTCTGAAGTTCCAGGCCAGCTTTTCATCCATTCCAAGCTGATCGTACTTATCAAGCATATAAACACACCCTTTTATCTATGATTGGTGATTCTAACATAAATCCTATACTATGTAAATGCGCATTAACCACTTCAATTTTAATTAAACAAAAGGCAGATGAAAAACATCTGCCTTTTGTTTAATTTAGCCTTACTTGAGTATAATTGCCGCCATGATTTCAGCTGGCTCACCAGCGTTATTTGTAACAGCGTGGCCCTCGCCGTCCTTGCAAACTGCTACATCTCCAGCACCAAGAGTTACCTCTATGCCGTTGTCATTATAGGACACCTGGCCTTTGATTATATAGAAAAGCTCGCTTTCGCCCTCATGTACATGGTAACCGATACCGCAACCCGGTTTCAAAACCAGCTTACCGAAAAGTCTGGCCTTGTCATACATTTCATCTTTAAACACACATTCTGTCTGCTCAACTTCGCCGGGGCCGCCACGCATTGCCTCTCTTACTGAGAATTTACATTCCTTTTCTCTTCTAACCATTTTCTACACTCCCTGCTTTTATTCAATAGATTTAAGCGATTCAGCCATATTTATCTTTTTCAGTTTGAAGAACATGAAAAACGCCACGATTATGGCAAATATGAACGTAGCTATTATAGCATACAAATAGCTAATTGGCGATATCCTTATATCAAAACTCATGAGATCAACTTTTATCTGTCCCATGACATAAGCGTGGAGCAATTTACCAAGAACTAGGCCCAAAAGCGCACCCATACCAGTCATTATCATGTTCTCCCTGAACACATACTGGGCAGTCTCCATGGCGTTGAAACCAAGCACTTTGATAGTGGCGATTTCCCTTATTCTTTCTGTTATGTTGATATTAGTCAAATTGTAGATAACAGTAAAGGCCAGAGCACCCGCGCAGGCTATGACGAGAATTACAATATAATTGAGGCTCTCCATCATGTTGTTTATTCTATCCCGAACATCCTGAGAAATCGTAACGCTTACAGTGTAGTCGCTCTTCAAAAGATCAGCGCCTACCTTATGAACATCCTCCCCATCGGATATAAGCGCAAATGCTGTTTTCATCTCCGGCACAGTGCCCATATATTCTTCATAAGTGTCAATGTTTATGAAAGCGTAATTGTCAACATGGTTATCGATTATTCCCGAAACTGTAGCTCTAATCTGCTTCATATCGGCATCTTCAAGAGTTATTGTGTCGCCTATCTCAACACCCAGGGCATCAGCAAGGCCATTATTTATAACTACCTCGCCTTTCTCTGGATATGATACCGGCTGCCCATCGCAGTTAAGTGAGAAAAATCCTTCGAGGGAACCTTCTTCAGCAACTATAAGCTGAGCGTCCTTTGCCACTGAAGAAACTTTCGCCGTTGTGCCGCTTGAGTGCAGATAAACAATGTCTGAAAGCCCGTCGCCTATCTCTGCTTCAAAGGCTTCTCTGTCGATATCCGACATATCGTCATTAAAGCTTATAATATAATCATACAGCGTTATCTCATCATACTGGTAATTTACAACATCCTTTATAGAGTCGTTTATACCAAATCCAGTGATCAGCAGAGCTGTTGAGCCGGCTATTCCGATTAGCATCATGAAAAGGCGCTTTTTATATCTGAAAATATTTCTTGCAGATACTTTATACAAAAAGCTGAACCGTTTCCACAAAAATGGTATTCTCTCAAGAAGTATACGTTTACCACTTTTCGGTGCTCTCGGCCGCATTATCTGAGCTGGCGCCTCACTGAGCTCACTGTAACAGGAATAATAAGTGGCGCCTACAGCGCATACAAGGTATGCTGCCGATGATACAAACCCAAGTTTATAATCATAAACAATAATTATCTCCGAGAAGTCGTACATCAGCTTATAAGCTGTCCATATCGTGGTTGGGAAAATATAAGACCCCAAATAGAATCCGACTATACAGCCAAGAATCGAAGCTGTACCTGAGTAAATCAAGAACTTCTGCATTATGGCCCATTTCCCGTATCCCAGTGCCTTCAGGGTACCTATCTGCCCTCTGTTTTCATCTACCATTCTTGTCATGGTAGTTATACATACCAGTGCGGCTACAACGAGGAAAAACAGAGGGAATATCTTCGCCAGGCCTTCAACTATTGCCGTGTCGCTATCAAAGCAGGCGTACCCCGTATTCATGCTTCTGTCAAGATTATAGGACGTTGGATACTCAAGGGACGCCAGGTCCTCCCTGGCATCTATCAGCTCCTGTTCGCCGTTTGCGATTTCTTCCGCAGCATCAGCAAGTTGTGGTTCTGCCTCAGCCTTTGCGTCCAAGTATTCTTTCAGGCCGTCATAATATTCCTTTTCGCCCTCAGTGAGATCTGCCTCCGCCTCCTCAAGTTCCTCAAGGGCAGCCTTCATCTCTGTGGCGAGCTCTTCTTCAGCATCAAGCACATCGTCCATTCCGGAATAATACTCGTCCCAGCCGTCATCAAGCTCTTTTCTGGCCTCATCAAGCTCCGCTTTCGCGTCTTCAAGCTCCGCAAGGCCCTCATTATACTCGTCCTTGCCTTTATTATAACTTGCAAGACCAGAATAATACTCATCCCAGCCATCGTCTATGGTCTTTTTGAGATCTGACAGATAGCTACTAAGGTATCCTGTTGTCATATCCGTCTGACCTATTGAGCTCTCTGCGCTTCTCCAGCTTGACACTACTGAATTCAGCGTCATTCCGTATGAGGAAAGCTGACTGTCTATCTGATCTACTATATCCTGAGACAGCATATCATTTTCCACAGCGTAGCAGAGTTCAGGTGCACTCATACCCGTTTGACTGCAGATCATGGACATAACTGTGTTCAGGCCAGACAATGAATCGTAAGAGTCCTCTGCTGCCTGCAGTTTTCTCTTTGCTCTTGTAAGCTGAGCCGCTGCCTCGTCCAGCTCCTTTTTGGCTTCTTCAAGCTCCGCAACGCCATCATTATATTCCCGGAGCCCATCGCTATACTCCACCTCGCCATCGTTCAATTCCACATAGGCGTTATGGAGCTTTGCCTTGGCATCATATATCTTATTGCTGGCCTCTATATACTCTTTGGCGAGAGTGGCTCTTGCGTCGTCGTATTCAGCCCATCCGTCGGCGAGTTCTCTCTGCGCCTCCTCCAGCTTATTCCACGCGTCATCGAGCTCATTTATGGCCTTGTTATACTCCGCCTTGGCGTCAAGGAGCTCCTGTTCTCCATCGCTGATCTCACCTTCAGCGTCTGTATATACCTGTTTGTATCTTAAATCTGCTCTTTCCTCGGCAAATTCATCTATCTCGTCCTTATACTCTTCAATAAGTGCATCATATTCATCGCTGTAAAGATATTCCTTCTGAGTAAGGGTAATATAAATCTCGGAGAAATAGTCAACATTGAACCCATCATAAGGTATGAAAATAAACGCAGATATGGAACCGTCCCCTATGGATACCTGACCTCTTTCATAGTTAAGGTACAGAGGCGACGACACGATTCCAACCACTGTATACTCCTGGTATTTGAAATTTTCAAGAGTGTCTTCGTCGTTTGTTTCAGAGAGAGTAATCTTCGTGCCAATGTCTTCTTCTGACATATATCTTGAGTCAATAACGCACTCATTGGGGCTCTCCGGCATTCTTCCGGATATTACCTGGAGTTTATTTACGTTTTCCGTAATGGAGTGTGCGATAAATATCTCATCATTTACACCGTCAATATTGAAAAAAGCGCTGGTATTATATGCCCCTTCAGCATACTCTACCCCTTCCAGTTCCAGCGCCGCTTCCACATCATCATCTGTATACCCCAGGGTATTCATAATGTAAAAGTCGTAAAAATTCGAATTGGAGATGTATACATCTCCAGTCTTTACCATAGCGGTAGTTGAGATTTTAAGTCCGGTGTAGAATCCAACGCCCAAAGCGATTATTACAAAAATTGTTATAAACCTTCCGAAGCTTTGCCTGATCTCTCGGAAAGTACTCCTTAAAAGCATTGATTCCACCCCCTTCTCAAACTTTTCTACTTACCACTCTATATCTTCAATTGAAACTATTTTATCATTTTTTACCATGCTTGAAATGGTGCCGTTTTTTACAGATATTATTCTATCAGCCATTGGCGTTAGCGCCTGGTTGTGGGTAATTATTACAACCGTTGTTCCAGTCTGACGGCATGTATCCTGTAATAGTTTAAGTATCGCTTTTCCTGTTACATAGTCAAGAGCGCCTGTCGGCTCATCGCACAGCATAAGCTTAGGGTTCTTGGCAAGGGCTCTTGCGATAGCAACTCGCTGCTGCTCGCCACCGGAAAGCTGGGCCGGGAAGTTTGCCATTCTGTCCTCAAGGCCTACCTGTTTAAGTACTGTGGCCGCGTCAAGCGGATCTTTGCATATTTGAGCTGCCAACTCAACATTTTCCAGTGCTGTCAAATTTGGTATAAGGTTATAAAACTGGAAAACGAATCCTACATCATACCTTCTGTAATCTGTGAGTTTTCTCTCGCTGTAAGAGCTTATCTCATTACCATCCAGTATGACCTTTCCCTCTGTGAGCCTATCCATACCACCTAATATGTTCAAAATAGTGGTCTTACCTGCACCGGAGGCGCCGACAATTACACACATCTCACCTTTTTCAATCTGAAAATTAACGCCTCGGAGAGCTTCAATCTCAACCTCGCCCATTTTATACACTTTTTTAACGTCCTTAAATTCAACAAAAGAACTCATCTCTTACCTCCATAGTCTTTGTTTGAGGTATTTCTCGCACTTTTTGCCTTGAATTTAGGTTCTTCTCCTTTAAGGAGCCTCTTTATATTTGATCTGTGCAGATATATTACAGTGGCTCCAAGGAAAAATCCTAACACAATGACTTCCAGACTCTTCCCGCCTAAAAGAAGGAGGATAACCGGAAATGCCGCCGCAACAGTTATAGAAGCCAATGATACTATCTTTGTTGACAGCGCGACTATGAAAAATATTATTACAAGTGCGATAAAAAGCCTTACATCTAACATAAAGCCTATAGCTGCACCTACAGATACACCTTTTCCACCCTTAAAATGGTAATATATCGGCCAGCTATGTCCAATAAAGCAACCTGCGGCGGCCAGAACCATACCGGTCTCGCCACCCAGATACTCGCCGATTTTCATTGACACAACGGTCTTCAATACGTCTCCCACAAATGTGGCAGCGCCTATACCGAAGCCAAAAACTCTGGCCACATTTGTGGCTCCCGCGTTTCCGCTCCCCATAGTTCTTACATCTTTCTTCAGAAAACCCTTTGTGATCAAAATGGCAAAACTTATGGACCCCAAAAGGTATCCCAACACTGCCGAAATCAAATAACGTATGATCATATCGACACTCCAAAAATATTACTTTTCCTTTTATATCATAAGCTAAAATTATTATATTTCTATTAACTTAAGTATAGCTTTAATGCCGCCCTGAAAAGTATTTTCCCATATAATACTTCAGTCAGTGCGGCATTTTTAAAGTTAAGTTTAAAAGGACTCAGCTGCATAGCTCCATAAGGTGATGTCCCACCTTAACAAGATATTCAGCAACAAGAGGTATCGTATACTCAGGCATATTTTTCGCCAGAACCTCATAATTGAAGTCTCCGCTGTAGCCTATCTCACGGAGCACTGGTAAATCAGTATCCCATTTGATTTTTCCCATATATGGCGGCAGATGCTCATCTGATCTTGCGCTGCTGTTATCATTTACATGGAGAGCTTTAATGCGCTCTCCCGCATACCTGAGCATATCAGCCTGACTGTTTGGAAGCCCATATTTGTTAACATTCGGGTGTCCAAAGTCCCAGCATACGCCTATGTTCATTTTGTCCGCAGCATAGCAAAGTTCCTCAACCGTTACAGGATAATTATAAGTGTCCGGCATTATCTCAATTAGCATCTTTACATTGTGCTCATCAGCGAATTCTATAAGAGGCATATAGTGCTCGTAAGTAAGCCGGAACCCGTCTTCCTTGTTTTCTGGACTGCACGCATGGAAAACGCCATATTCCGCGCCCATTATCTCAGTGGCCAGTACAGCCTCTTTGACAGCCTCTGGGTCAGGGATCTGCGCGCCGATATCGTGGATTGTCCAGAAGTAAGGCAAATGAGTCTGAACTATAGGTATGTCGTTTTCATATGACGCCTGGGCGACCCGCTCCACTTTTTCCTGCCACTGCTTCCCCAGCAGCTCGGACAGCCTATAATTGAGCTCAAAGTCTATTCCCTCAAAACCGAATTTCTTCAGCGTCTCTACTTCATTCGTAAATGGCTTGCATGTATTTTTCAGCAAAGCTGTTGTGGAAGTAAGTCTCATATTAATTTCCCTTTCTGAAATAATATAAGTTATCTTAAACTATAAAAGAATAGGCGCTTTTTTCCAGATATTGTATCACCAATTAGAAACAAAGTAAATAAATTTCATTCAAATCCTGTAAATATACTGCTTATTCACACATTCTAACAAATCTCCTGCCTATCTCCACAAGATACTGTGCAAGATAGTGTGTTGCGTATCCCGGTACTGCTCCAGGAAGAACTTCAAAATTGAAGTCCCCTTTATATCCTATTTCCTTAAGCACCGGAATAATACCGTCCCAATCTATTGATCCTCTATACGGCGCAAGATGCTCATCAGGGCGACCACCACAATTATCGTGGACGTGCAGAGCCTTTACTCTGTTACCGGCTATTTTAAGTATGTCGCTCTGATCATTATCTTTTCCAAATGTATTTACATTTGGGTGTCCGAA
>CALXGH010000040.1 GCA_944387845.1 uncultured Oscillospiraceae bacterium | reverse complement strand
CCAAAAGCTATTTCATGCCAGACATATTCAGAGACAAATTGATCTGTGGGCGATTGCATAACAAGTCCACAAATTCTGTCAAGCTTATCAGGATCTTCAGCTTCATCTACTATGATTCTTCCCAATCGTCCCCCAACATCCGATAGAGATGGCTTGAGCTGCTTAAGAAGCGTACTCTTGCCGCTTCCACTTTTGCCAGCAATAATGATAAATTCGCCTTTTTTTATATTAAGATTTATATTTTTCAGCGCTGCTTCGCTGGAATTCTTATAGGCAAAACTATAATTTTCAAAACTTATCTTCTCCATCTAATATCACCTGCCTTAATAAGGAACGGGTTTATGTAAAAAATCAGCAGCCCAAGGCACAAAATAATCGAAAATCTATCAAATCCAAAACCGCCGTAAAAATAGTTCCATTTTGCTTTTCCAGTGATGTACAGCCCAGCCACAAGAGCCCCAAAAAGTACCATCACAATAAGTAAAAAAAGATCCCGGCGACAAAAGTTATATCTGTAAAAGGTGCTTCTCTTTTTACTTCCATATCCCCTGCTTTTCATGCTCTGAGCCGTCTGTGCGCCATTGTCAAGAGCCCAGGTCATTGTAATCGATGTAGCGCTCACAAGGCCTCCAATGCCCAAATTTCGGCGGTTTTCACCGCTGTTAACTGTCTTAAGCGCTATGACCTCTTTAAATTTTTCTATAAGCTCAGGTACAAGTCTTAAAGAAACGGACAGTATTAAGGATACAGATGGAGAAAACTTACCGAAGACAAAAGTTAGCTTGTCCGTCGTCATGATTGCAGCAAATGAAAATGACCACAAGATAACAGAAAAGATTACAAGTCCGGTGAAAAACCCGTATATAATTGCCTCTTTTGTAAGAGGATTTCCCCATGGAAAGTATAAAATTATATTAAGTCCCTTGTGGACAAAAAGTGGTGTTAGAAGCGTACTAAATAAAAATAGCACCATCCCTACTTTAACAGCTTTTTTAAGTGCGGTATTACCGCAAACCGCGTATAAAAACACTGCTGAAGTAATGGTGGAAGTTATTACTGCCACCGGATGTGAGATCAGAAGAGTGAAAATAAATACAAACAGAAAATACAAAGCCAGAACAGTGGGATATATTTTATTTACTGTTTTCCTCATTCTCTCACCTCCTTAAAAAATGCCCGGTGCAGACAGACCTGCACCGGGCTTTTATAATCTTCCTATTTCCGGTTACGGCAGAAATAAAACCAGCTTCAGGTAATCTGACTTATCCCAAACGGGCATCACAGTGACCGGCTCGCAGGGCATCTCACCCTATTCCCCTTTGCCGCTATACGGCGGAAACCAGTTCATATTAAATTACAGGAAAAATAAACTTGAAGAAAGCGATTACAAGTATACCCAAAATTATCCTGTAAACGCCAAAAACTCTGAACGTGTGGTTTTTAACGTAGTTCATAAGACCCTTTATTACAACAAGGGATACAAAAAATGATACCACACATCCAACAACCAGGATAACCCACTCCTGACCGGACATGACTCCGCCATCCAAGAAAAACTTCACTGATTTCAAGAGGCTGGCACCTACCATTGTGGGTATTGCCATGAAAAATGAAAATTCTGCTGCGGCAGTCCTAGAAGTACCTACGATTATACCGCCTAAAATTGTGGAACCCGATCTTGAAGTACCCGGTATAAGCGCAAGGGACTGGAAAATACCGATTTGAAAAGCGGTCTTGAAGTCAACATCAGCTGACGTTTTAAATTCGCAGTGCTTGCCTCCGCCCTTTCTCTCCAAAAGCAAAAACATTACACCATAGACAATAAGAGCAATGGCAACAACCATGTAGTTATAAAAATGTTCGTCAAGCCAGTCATCAAACAAGAAGCCCAACACCGCAGACGGCATTACCGCAACTATGACTTTAAACCAGAGCATCCATGTCTCAGCCCTCTGCTTCTTTGTCTTTGACAGTGAAAAAGGATTGAGTCTTTTGAAAAACAGTATAACTACCGCCAAAATAGCTCCAAGCTGTATTACTACTTGGAACATCTCATAAAACGCATCCGTTACATTAAGGGAAACGAACTCATTTAACAGTATCATATGGCCTGTTGAGCTGATAGGCAGCCACTCTGTTATTCCCTCCACAATACCAAACAGTATCGCTTTTAATATTTCGATAATTTCCATTTCTTACCTCAAAAATTTATTTTCACAATAAACATCATCATTATGGTCTGCCTCTTAGGCAGCACAGATAAGTATAACATAGTTTTTTATATATTAAAAGATATAACAAAAGCCGGAGGAAAATTCCTCCGGCCTGAAGTTCTATTATTTCTCTTCTTTCTGACTTTCAGCTGTAATGTCTTCTTCAGTAAGAAGTTTAGCGCCACTGCTTTTCATAATATCAACGGCAATAGCCATATCAGGCACCTTCAAAACAAGACATGCAGAGTCAGTGTTACCTGTAAGGCATGCATAAGAATAGTCTATGCTTACACCGGTGCGGGCAAAAATAGAGAGTACATTTTCAAGTCCGCCTGGCTCGTCCGGAATTATAACGGCAATTACAGGTGTTACAGAACATACATATCCGTTTTCTTTGAACACAGCAGCAGCTTTGTCCGTATCATCAACGATAAGCCTGAGTATACCGAAATCACTTGTCTCCGCTATGGAGAGAGCTCTCATGTTTATCTTCTCTTTTGCGAGGAGACGAACAACATCAAGGAGCTTTCCGGCCTTGTTTTCCAAAAAAATAGAAATCTGTCTTATCATTATTCATACCTCCACTATTATTTCTTTCCAGCGCCATATAGTGGGCAAACTATCTTAATACCACATTATGGCATTTAGGTTTGCGATATATGTTAACATTAAAGAAAAGCAAAGTAAAGTTTATTTTGTTTATTTTGCCACTTTTCACGATTATCACCAAATACACGTTGCAATATGGCAGGAATTACAGTAAAATAGTCTAAATTTATAAGTTATCTTGTCTAAAATAAGGGGTGTTAAAAATGTTACCAGAATATACTCATCATTTAGGTACAGCC
>CALXGH010000039.1 GCA_944387845.1 uncultured Oscillospiraceae bacterium | reverse complement strand
TAAATGCGGAGTTTTTGTTTTTAAAGCAGATTTATGCGAGAGCCGCTGTAACAATAGCCATAGAGTAAACCTCGTGTTCATTGCAGCCGCGGCTAAGGTCATTAATAGGAGCGTTAAGTCCAAGCAGAATCGGTCCATAAGCTTCGAAATTGCCCAGCCTCTGAGCGATTTTATAACCGATGTTACCGGAGCTTATGTCCGGGAAAATAAATGTGTTTGCATATCCAGCAACAGTGGACTCACCACATTTTGTCATTGCAACTGCCGGGGATACGGCGGCATCAAACTGAAGCTCCCCTTCTACTGGGAACGGGAGAGCCTTTTTAGCTTTCTGAGCAGCATTTCTCATCTTGTCAACAGAAGGGCCTTTGCCAGAGCCAAATGTGGAGTAGCTGAGGAAAGCGATCTTAGGATCTACACCAAAGATCTGAGCGCACTTTGCAGCTTCACCTGCGATTTCAACAAGCTCGTCCTCATTTGGATCGATGTTAATAGCGCAGTCAGCCATTGCAAAAACATCATCGCCACCTGTCGCTGATGGGCGGACAAGTATGAAGCAGGAAGATACAATTTTGTTGCCAGGTTTTGTTTTTATAAGCTGAAGTGCAGGGCGGACAGTATCAGCTGTAGAATACGTAGCGCCGCCTAAAAGACAGTCAGCCACACCCATTTCAACCAGCATTGTACCAAAATAGTTGCCCTGTTTCAGAAGCTTACGGCACTCATCTTCAGTCATTTTACCCTTACGGAGTTCTGCCATTCTCTTAACCATGGCTTCCATCTCTGGATAATTTTCAGGGTCAATAATGATGGCGCCGCGGATGTTAGCAAAGGACTCTTCCGCAACTTTGTGGATTTCTTCATCATTTCCGATAAGTATAGGGGTCAGGAAAGTACCGGCCAGAAGGCGTGCAGACGCGGCTAAAATACGGGGGTCAGTGCCTTCCGTAAAGACTATTTTACGGGGGTGCTCTTTAAGAATGTTAAGTAATTTATCAAACATACAATTCATACTCCTTTTGTAATTAGGATTAAGTTTTGGACGCACCTATTTAATATACTTTACCATGCTGAGAGCGTTTTTACAAGGGGGAAAATGGTACAAAATGGATAAAAAACTACTTGTAATAATTGGGGGTTTTTTGTATACTTTATTATAATACAAATTGTAATATATGGAGATTAATATGACTTCTGATTTTGCACGAGTGTTCTCTTCTCTAAGAAAAGAGAGAGGATACAGCCAGAAAAAAGTGGCCAAGGATATGGGGATTTCCCAAGCGCTTTTGAGCCACTATGAAAATGGCCTTAGAGAGCCCAGAATAGATTTTCTCATTAAAATATGCAATTACTACGATGTGTCCGCCGACTACCTTTTGGGGATGACAGGCGTGAAAAGTAATTTTTCCACGAAGCTGAAAAAGGATCACGCCGAAGAAAGTGAGCGCTTTTTCGCACTGGCCGCTGCCTTTATGCTGGCTGTGGAAAATGAAAAGGATCTGAAAACCAGATTGACGGAAAAGGCCTTTGTGAAAAGAGCTCTTTTTATCTCGCTTTTGGACATGGGATTTATCGATTTTGAAAGTACGCGAGAGACGGACTTTTCAAAAGAGAAGATAAGAAATCTTTGCAGAGCATCCATGCTAAGCCACGAGGCTATGAGCGCCGGAGGTAGAGAGTCTGCCCAGGATGTGCCGGATAAAATCCGTGATTCTGTTTCAAGACTCACAGATGAAACCATTACCGAAATTGGGCGGGAAACCATCCTCTTTGAGAGGGAGATATTGGAAAAGGAGATAACAAATGACTGAGCAGAATAAAATTCGTAATTTTTCCATAATTGCCCACATAGATCACGGCAAATCAACTCTGTCTGACAGGCTTATAGAATTATGCAACGCCGTAGAAATGCGGGAGATGGAAAATCAAATACTTGACAATATGGATCTTGAGCGGGAGCGTGGCATAACAATAAAGGCGAGAGCCGTAAGGCTGAATTATAAAGCAGATGACGGACAGATGTATGAGCTGAACCTTATAGATACTCCGGGCCATGTGGACTTTAACTATGAGGTGTCCAGGTCTCTTGCTGCATGTGAGGGTGCCATACTTGTAGTCGATGCGGCCCAGGGTGTAGAGGCTCAGACTCTGGCAAACACTTATCTTGCAGTAGATCACAACCTTGAGATACTGCCGGTAATAAATAAAATTGACTTGCCGGCGGCGGACCCTCAGCGCGTAAAGCATGAGATAGAGGATATTATAGGAATACCAGCTATGGACGCTCCGGAGATCTCCGCGAAACAGGGCATAAATATTAAAGCGGTGCTGGAGGACATTGTTAAAAACGTTCCAGCCCCGGACGGGGATCCTGAGGGACCACTGAAGGCCCTTATATTTGACAGCCAGTATGACCCGTATGTGGGCGTTATAGTATATTTCAGGGTAATGAGCGGAAAAATCGAAAACGGTATGAAAGTCCGCCTTATGGCCTCCGGTGCGGAGTATGAGGTAATTGACTGCGGTTATCTTCTGCCGCTTGGTATGGAATCCTCAGGCACTGTGGGAACTGGCGAGGTAGGCTGGTTCACCGCCTCCATCAAAAACGTTAAAGACACCCAGGTGGGCGACACAATAACCCAGGCTGACCGGCCGGCGGAGGAGCCGCTGCCAGGCTATAGGCCCATACAGTCGATGGTATACTGTGGTATTTACACCGAGGACGGCAGCAAATACCCGGATCTCAGAGACGCACTGGAGAAATTACAGCTAAACGACGCCTCTCTTACTTTTGAACCGGAGTCATCGGTAGCGCTGGGATTTGGTTTCCGCTGCGGATTTTTGGGTATGCTCCACATGGAGATAATCCAGGAGAGGCTTGAAAGGGAGTTCAACCTTGATCTTATAACAACAATGCCGTCGGTAATATATGAAGTAACAAAGACAGACGGCACACTTGTAAAGGTGGACAATCCTCACAACTACCCTGATCCGGCGGTAATCGCTGAAGCAATGGAACCATATGCTGCCGTATCCATAATCACTCCGCCGGAGTTCGTAGGCAATATTATGCCAATGTGCCAGGACAGACGAGGCGAGTACAAGGATATGCAGTATCTGGACACAAATCTTGTGGAAATTCGGTATTCAATGCCGTTAAATGAGATAATTTACGACTTTTTTGACGCCTTAAAGGCAAAGACTAAAGGCTATGCCTCTCTTGACTATGAGGTAGAGGGATACAGACCAAGCGACCTTGTAAAGGTTGACCTGCTTTTAAACGGGGATAAGGTAGATGCCCTGTCATTTATCGCCCACAGAGAAAAAGCCTACCCAAGGGCCAGGAAGATATGCGAAAAGCTCAAGGAAAATATACCACGGCAGCTCTTTGAGGTACCCATTCAGGCAGCGATTGGAGGCAAGGTTATCGCCAGAGAAACTGTCAAGGCGGTCAGAAAAGACGTTCTTGCTAAGTGTTATGGCGGCGATATAACAAGAAAGAAAAAGCTTCTTGAAAAGCAGAAAGAGGGTAAAAAACGTATGCGCTCTCTTGGCAGCGTTCAGATGCCAACGGAGGCCTTTATGGCAGTATTAAAACTCGATGAGTAAAAATATACTGTAAAAAGACAGCGGGAAAGGAGATAGGTGAAATGAAGGACATGTATGATGTGATTTTAAAAAGAAAATCCGTACGCCAGTACAGAGACGAGCTTGTCTTTACAGAAAGCGAGCTTGACGCGATAAGAGAGCAGTTTTCCAAATTAGTGCCTCTTGATGGGAGCATAAGAACGTGTTTTGAAATAGTACCAGTAGAAGAGACTGACGCGAAGTTCGGAAAATACTGCGTAAATATGTACAGCGAGAAGAAAGACCTTTACCTTATGAACGCGGGTTATATGCTCCAGCAGCTGGACTTCTATTTCGCGTCTAACAATATCGGCTCCTGCTGGTACGGTATGGGTACTCCAAAAGAGCTGGAGAAAGACGGACTTAGTTTTGTTATAATGATGGCCTTCGGAAAAAGCCTGGAGGAGGACTTCAGGCATGACTTGTCAGAATTTAAGCGCCGGGACGAAGCTGATATATGGCATGGAGAATTCGACGGGGACGTAAAGCTTGCCGCAAGACTTAGCCCAAGTGCGAAAAACACCCAGCCGTGGCTTTTTGAGAGCAGCGGCGGCAGAATAGTCCAGTACAGAGATACGCAGCCCCAGGGAGCTGAGCCTGGTAGCAGGACTCAGACGTATTTCAATCAGATTGATAATGGTATAGTTATGTGCTGCCTTGAAACAGGACTTAGCCATAAAAGTATGGATTTTGAGAGAAAAATAATAAATGAAAAGGGCGATGGAAGATACTGGAAAATGGCTGAATTTACAATAAAGTAAATAGTTTTGCCGGGTGTATTGGGAAAATTTGTTCTCATATCCCGGACAGAGCCTCTGTGAGACGGACGGTCGGCGACCATGATAAATATATTTCGTTGCAAAAAAATGGAAAAAATGCTATTATAATTGTATAAACACCCCAGATAGGTGATTTTACTTTAAATTTGAATGGAGGTCGACGATATGGGAAATGTTAAACATACTCCCCTTCTGCTTATGGACAACAGCTCTATGTATATTGTAAGCGAAGGTGAATATAAGGTTGAGAGATGTTCCTTCCATGAGGCGAAAACGATCATTGAGATGTTCGATAAAGATGACATCGTAAGATGCTATACCGACCGGGCTCTCGACACGGTGCTTTATGACTATATCGGTATTGAGCATCGTGAGTTCCCCTATAAAAAATTCCACACCATGCGCCCAGGTCAGACCGGCATCATTTTTAAACAGTATATAACGAAGAGCGAGACCCAGCCTGTTGTTGAGCCGGAACCGGGAATCCAGAGCAAAAAGATTGAAAATATCTACATCTACTGCGAGTACATCACAAGAATGAAATAAAAAATGCTGAAAGCCGGACCTTTTGGTCCGGCTTTGTTTTTATATTTTACCCCGGGGTCTAGACCTCGGTAATTTTTTGCCATAATTACATTTTGCGCTATATAACTTCAGGTTTGTCCAGGCCTAAATCAAAGCCTTTACATTTGCGCCTTGAACTACGATTGTTTTTACGAGCAGAATCTGTGCTTTCCTATGACCGTTATAAGGGGCCTTGACCAAATCCAGGCACTGGTAGCGGTCTCAGGATTAAAGTAGTATATTGCGCCGCCTGAAGGGTCCCAGCCGTTTAAAGCGTCCTGGGCGGCTCTATAAGCGGAATCAGCCACAGGTTCATTAAACTGGCCGTCATAAAGACAGGAGAATGCTCCGTCTTGGTATATTACGCCGGCTATAGTGTTTGGGAAAGACGGGTGCTCAACCCTGTTGAGAACCACGGCGCCAACGGCAACTTGTCCACTGTAAGGTTCGCCTCTGGCTTCAGCGGATATCAGTCTTGCAAGGAGAGCCACGTCGCTATCATAAGATGATGAGCCGGATGATGTGCTATTATCCTGAATACCCAGGGCAGCAAGTGTCTTTGAGCCAACTATACCGTCTGCAACAAGGCCGTTTGTGCGCTGGAAATATTCTACCGCCTCTTCCGTGGCTGAGCCGAAGATACCGTCAACGCTGCCACTGTAATAGCCCCAGTCATAGAGATTTTGCTGGATCTGGGCCACTATGTCGCCAGAGTCTCCCTTCCTATATGATGCCCCGGCAATAAAAGCCTGAGCGAAAGCTATAATTACTATATTGACGGCAAACAATATCGTTAAAAATAAAGTTAATTTTTTTCTTTGTCTCATAGTTTGTCTCCATATCGCGACCGGACAGCATTAGGAAAAATATTTTATCCGTACATCCGGCCAAGCTCATTGTTTATATAATGGGGCGGATCTGCTTTATTTGTAGGCTTATACAGCCTGGAAGATTGCGTCCCATTATGACGCGGAGAAAAATTTATGATAAAAAATTACCTCCGCAGAATACTGATATTATTCTACGGAGGTAAATCTTGTTTTATGATTAGTAAATTTTAACTTGAAAGTAAAATTAAAACTTAAAATGCGTAAGTGTCAATTTCATTTTTAATTTTGGCCATAAACTCGTCAAGACTCATAGCGCCCTCGTCGCCGCCAGCTCTTGTGCGGACGGAGATAGTACCCTCAGCAGCTTCCTTATCGCCGATAACCAACATATAAGGAATCTTCTGAAGCTGTGCCTGACGGATCTTATAACCGATTTTCTCACTGCGGTAGTCCTTTTCAACACGGATACCAGCGTCAAAGAGCTTCTGGTAGATCTCGTCTGTATAATCTTTTACTCTGTCTGTAATAGGCATTACGGAAACCTGGACAGGAGCAAGCCATGTTGGGAAAGCACCTGCAAAGTGCTCTGTGATAACGCCGATGAAGCGCTCGATGGAGCCGAGAACAACACGGTGGATCATAACAGGGCGGTGTTTTTCACCGTCGGCACCGGTGTATTCAAGCTCGAATCTCTCAGGCAGCTGCATATCCAGCTGGATTGTACCGCACTGCCATGTTCTGCCCAGGCTGTCGGAGAGATGGAAGTCCAGTTTCGGACCGTAGAAAGCGCCGTCGCCCTCGTTTATCTCGTAATCCTTGCCCATTTCCGTAACAGCTTCTTTCAGGGTCTCTGTTGCGAAATCCCAGTCCTTCTCATCGCCCATGTGGTCTTCAGGCATTGTGGAAACTTCAATTTTATATGTGAGTCCGAATACGGAGTAAACTTCATCGAAAAGTTTTACAACGTTTTTGATCTCGTCTTTCATCTGATCCCATGTCATGAAGATGTGGGCATCGTCCTGAGTGAAGCAGCGTACACGGAAAAGACCGTGGAGAGCACCGGAAAGCTCGTGGCGGTGAACTATGCCCAGCTCGCCTACTCTCATAGGAAGATCTCTGTAAGAGTGTGGCTCAGAAGCGTATACAAGCATACCGCCCGGGCAGTTCATCGGCTTGATAGCATAGTCCTCGTCGTCGATGACTGTTGTGTACATATTCTGCTTGTAGTGATCCCAGTGTCCTGATCTCTCCCAGAGCTTACGGTTTAAGATAATAGGTGTGGAGATTTCCACATAACCGTATT
This sequence comes from uncultured Oscillospiraceae bacterium, assembly GCA_944387845.1. Taxonomy (GTDB): domain Bacteria; phylum Bacillota; class Clostridia; order Oscillospirales; family Oscillospiraceae; genus CALXGH01. The sequence continues at coordinate 98,937 of CALXGH010000039.1, read as the reverse complement.
TTTTGTGGATTTTGCGCCAGAAATCGATAAGAGTATTTTTCAGGACCATGCCTTTAGGCAGGAAGAATGGGAAGCCCGGACCCTCGTCCATGAGAAGGTAAAGGCCGAGCTCTTTGCCGAGGCGTCTGTGGTCTCTTTTTTTAGCCTCTTCTATTTTCTGAATGTACTCATCAAGCTCATCCTTTTTAGGGAATGCGATACCGTAGATTCTCTGAAGGGTCTCGCGGTTGCTGTCGCCGCGCCAGTAGGAAGAGTTGCAGGAGAGAAGCTTTAATGCGTTGCCTTTTACCCTGCCTGTAGAGTCAAGATGAGGACCTGCACAGAGATCTGTAAACTCACCCTGTTTGTAGAAGCTGATGTGCTCGCCTTCCGGCAGATCGTTTATAAGCTCAACTTTGAAAGGCTCGTCCTTCATAAGCTCAAGAGCCTCATCGCGGCTCAGTTCAAAACGTTCTATTTTCAGCTTTTCCTTGCAGATTTTCTTCATCTCCGCTTCGATTTTCTCCATGTGCTCAGGAGTGAAGGCGAAGTCGGCCAGAATGTCGTAATACCAGCCGTTGTCGATAGCTGGGCCTATTGCCAGCTTAACTTCAGGCCAAAGGCGCTTTATAGCCTGTGCCATGATGTGGGAGCATGTGTGCCAGTAAGTTTTTTTGTACTCCTCGTTTTCAAATGTGTAAAGATTGTTTTCTGCCATATAAAATGACCTCCTTAAAATTTCGGCAATGGAATTAAAAACAGGCAGCGGGAATTTTGCCGAAAATAAAAACACCCCCGGCCATGCCAGGGGTGCGAATTATCACACGGTTCCACCCTGATTGCAAAAGAAAATAATCCTTTGCCACTCAAGAAATCGCCTTAACGTGGCGTGCCGTCCGTTATTAGCGGAAGCTCCGGAAACGGTGTGCCTGATCTTTTCCAAACGGGCGCGCTTGCAGCCTTGGCGCGCTTCTCTGGACGCTGAAAAAGGGGCCTTTTCCATCATCGCTTTTAATTTTTCATAACAAGTGAATTTTAGCACCACAGCTCATTTATGTCAAGGGAAAGCTTAAATTTCCGTTTTTTTAGAAAAAACAGGCTGTTTTTAACGATTTAAATGGCTGGCGAGACTCCCAGGGGCGCCAGGATATTTGGCGCCGAAACGACAGCACCGTTCTGGACTGTTAGATCCAAGTCACGCGCCGGAGAAAGATATGATATTTTAATGCGTATGTTTAGACGATAGGCGTGATATCTATTTTTTATATCTGTTTCCCGTATTCATATATATAAGGGCCACAATGGTAACTACGGTAAACAGGGCGATACCGGCCCACAAAAGAGATGTCTTTTTAAAAATTTCGCTTGAGGCTATCACAAGCCAGCACAGAGCATAAGCGAGCATGAGTTTTGACATACCCTTGCATAGCTTTTTCTCATCATATTTTGCCTTCTCCTCAGGGAAAGAGGTGTTATAGCCCGCAATAAGATTTGCCCCCTTACCCATAGCAAAGACTATACCAAGAACGACAAAAAGGGCTAAAACAAAAATATGTACTATTATCATATAAAAACCTCCTTGAGTGCTACATAGTATCCGTCCCCGGTTCAAAAAACGGATTTAAGTATACCGGATATTTTGCTTTATATGTCAAATGTAAGCGCCGGAATTGCAATGTGAAATGTCAGAGGGATTTTTGTCTCTCTTCCCAGCTTTCTCTTGTGAGGATATTTACATGTTCCGTTTTTATCTCACATGTGGTTTCCCAAAATATGTCCTGCTCAGTGCGGACATGGGAAAAACCCAGTTTTTCCTGGACTCGTCGTGATTTATTATTGCCGTCAAAATATCCGCACCAGATATTTTTGCAGCCTAACTCCTCAAATCCACGGCGTATAAGGGCTTTTGCAGCCTCAGGTACAAGGCCCCGGCCCCAGTAGGGCGTGCCTATCCAGTAGCCCAGCTCCATATCGTAAGGAGAGGAAAACTTTATATTGCTGTCAGACTGAGGCATAAGAGCGATACAGCCCACCGGCTCCATAGTCTCTTTTAGAACTATTGCATATGTCTCCGGTTTTGAAAAGATTTCTCTTATTATCATAAGGCTTTCTTCTACGTCTTTATGAGGATTCCAGCCAGCGGCGGGGCCGATACTTTTACTTTTTGCGTACTTATAAAGGGCTTCGGCGTCATCATCACGCCAGTGCCGCAGGATAAGTCTGCTGGTTTCCATAAAAATCCCTCCCCAGGTATTTTAAAGGTGTTGTTAAGTATATTAAATCACAAAACATCGTGAAAGAAAAGCATACCAAAAAACTTGGAAAAGCTCGGGAAAATGTGCGCGCAAGGGACAAAAACCGGCCAGCCGCTCTTGTGAAACGGACGGCGCCATGCTAAAATATATTTTACTGCACAAAACAAAGGCTGCGGCCTTTTTAGCCCGGTTTTCGCCACAGGCGGAGATGTGGATACTGTGCATTCACTGACAGATAAGGAGATGCAGATATATGAAACTGGGAATCGTAGGCCTTCCGAATGTAGGCAAGAGCACCCTGTTTAACGCAATAACAAACGCCGGTGCAGAGAGCGCCAACTATCCGTTCTGCACTATCGACCCAAACGTAGGTGTGGTTACAGTGCCGGACTCCAGGCTGGACTTTCTGGCCCAGATGTATAATCCAAAAAAGTATACACCGGCTGTTATAGAATTTGTTGACATAGCCGGACTTGTAAAAGGCGCCTCAAAAGGCGAGGGACTTGGCAACAAGTTTTTGGAAAATATCAGACGTACGGACGCTATAATCCATGTCGTAAGGTGTTTTGATGACGAGAATATAATTCATGTAGAGGGTTCCACCGACCCCCTCAGAGACATTGAGACAATAAACCTTGAACTTATCATGGCAGACATGGAAATGGTGGAGCGCAGAATAGACAGGGCAAAAAAGGCTGCCAAGGGCGATAAAAAGTTTATCCATGAGGCAGAGGTTTTTCAGGCTCTGTACGACCATCTGGATGCCGGCAAGAGCGCAAGGAGCTTTGAGTGCGATGAGGACGATATGGCCCTTATCCAGACAAGCGACCTTCTGTCATTAAAGCCTGTAATATATGCAGCTAATGTAGACGATGGCGCTTTCGCAGCGGGCATTGAAAATAATGAATATTACAATCAGGTAGTCAAATTTGCAGCCGGAGAGGGTAGCCAGGTACTGCCGATCTGTGCTCAGGCTGAACAGGAGATAGCGGAACTGGACGACGAGGACAAGATACTCTTCCTTGAAGAGATGGGCCTTGAGGAGTCTGGTCTTGACAGGCTTATAAAATGCTCATACACCCTTTTGGGCCTCATATCATATCTGACCGCAGGTCCTGATGAAGTCAGAGCATGGACGATCACAAAGGGTACCAAGGCGCCTCAGGCCGCCGGAAAAATCCACACTGACTTTGAGCGTGGATTTATCAGGGCGGAAGTTGTGGCCTTTGACGATTTGAAGGCCTGCGGAACTATGGCTGCTGCCAAGGAAAAAGGTCTTGTGAGATCTGAAGGCAAAGAGTATGTAATGCAGGACGGAGATGTGGTCCTGTTCAGGTTCAACGTATAAAAGATGACAAAGCGTATAGAGCTGCTGGACACAGTCCGAGGCCTCGCGGTTGTTATGATGACGGTCTACCACATATTTTTCGATATGGCGGCGTTTGAGTATATAAGCTATGATGACCTGTCGCTGCCATGGATAAAAATATTTCAGTTTTCAGGCTGGATGTTTATATTCATATCCGGAGCCTGCTGTAATTTTTCCAGAAGCAATTTTAGCCGTGGTGTAAAGATTTTCGCCATCGCCATGGTTGTATATTCTGTCAGCCTCCTTGTGGATATGCCCATTAGGTTCGGAGTGCTCCACTTTTTAGGCTCCGCAATGATGCTGTATGGGCTGTTTGGAAAGTATATGGAAAATATAGACGGCAAGTTTGGAATTGGATTTTGTGTGGTTATGTTTGCCGCTTTAAAATATATTACCGACAATGTGATTGTGGCAAGCAGGCTGCTGTTTCCATTTGGATTTGTATATGATGGATTTTACAGCGCCGATTATTACCCTATTTTTCCCTGGATATTCCTGTTTACCGCTGGGGTGTTTGTGGGTAGATATATGAAGCGGGGCAAGGTGAGTGAAAAAATAAAAAGTGCGAAGGTGCCTTTTTTGTCATGGCTTGGTCAGCGGTCTCTTATCATATACATTCTGCACCAGCCGATTATATATGGAGCCTTTCTATTGATAGCAAAAATCTAAAAATAAAAACCGGAAGCATTCGCTTCCGGTTTTATTTTATGTATTATAAGCCAGCTTGGGTTTAGGTTCATAGTTTCGAAGTTTTCCTGAATAGATAACCTCTGCGTCGGGCATATTGAGAAAACTCATAGGGTGGATTATACCGTCAAACTGATCAGAGCCTTCCACATTGCCTTCTTGCAGCAGATACCGCACAAACTCGGAGCAATAATAGCTGTTTTCCGGCTTAAACGGAATGTTGAAGGCAGCAAGACACAACCCGAGGTAATTATAGTGATAACATGCCCTTGAGTAATACATTGAGCGTATTGCCTTCTTAATAGCCCTGTACTGCTCATCGTCTATTTCCACAGACAAGACCACTACATCTGTGTTTGAAAACCGCTTAAATGTACCATAGTGCGGGGATTCCTGTACCATACCGCCAAAAAAAGGTATATACGGATTTAAGCGGCCAAAAGAGTACATAGTGTGCAGGTCTCTTGTAAGACTGATAGACGCATGGTTATATTCTTTGCCGGAAATAAGCTTTATTATTCTTGACAGGATAGTTCCAGTCTGACTGATTACTATGTATATTTTTTTACGAGACATAAGATTTTGCATATATAAACACCATTTTATTTTGTTTTTGGAAGCACATCAAAGATGTACTTTGCAGGACAATTGGTCAGGCACAACTTTGAAAACGCAAACCTCAGAGAGCATATTTTCGCTGTATGTCCAGACATCTCTACCTGTGGCCTGTTTAAGTATACAATTAAGACCAGAGATGATTTCGTCGGAATTGGTAACTTCCAAAATAGTTCCTGTGCCCATAACTGACTGAAACGCCGCAGTATACTGGCATGGGATGTTTTCACCTCGCACTGTATAACCGGTGTCCATCTCAAAAGAGACGCGGCCACCTTTTTTTATGAGCTCATATTTTCTGCCAGCCTTTGCGCCGTGAAAATAGAGAGTGAGATTTCCGTCGAAATCCAGGCGGGCACCGAAATTTAGAGGCACAATATAGACTTCACCGTTATCATTAAAGCCAAGTCTGCATACCTGACAGGAGTCTATGATCTCGTGTATTTTGTTCATATCTGTGATCTCTCTGTCATGCCTTCTCATGGCGGGGCTCCTTTCCAAGATTTTAAATTTGAATGTTTGGAAATTATAAATAATAACCGGCGGAATTTGAAGGCCGGTTATTTTGTGGAGCAGGGTACGGGAGTCGAACCCGCCTTAACGGCTTGGGAAGCCGCTGTAATACCGATATACCAACCCTGCGCATTATAAAAGTTTAAAAAAAGGACTGCCTGGATTCCTTTTGCGCCGAGTCCTAAAATGGCAAAAATCCACGGGACGACAGCCTTACCGTTAATTATACCACAACTTAAATAAAATGCAATAAGGTATAACTTGCCATGAATAGGCATAAAAATAAGAACAAAGAAAAGGGAGGCTGGATCGTGAAAAAGAAAATTTTTGCATATATAATGGCCACTGCCATGTTAATCGGCATTTCGGTGCCGGCTTTTGCTGAGGAATATGATTTTGAGACGGATGATGTGTCTCTGGACGTGGACGCTTTTAATGAAATTAGCGTAAGCGATATAGAGTCCGCTGACGCAATAGAGATAGCCGCGCCTTCGGCTATACTGATGGAGAAGGAGACCGGCCAGGTCATATATGAGAAAAACGCTGATGAGCGGCTGCGACCTGCCAGTGTTACTAAGGTAATGACTATACTTCTTATTGTGGAAGAGATAGAAAAAGGTACAATTTCCCTTGAAGATATGGTAACTGTCAGTGCGTATGCCAGCAGTATGGGCGGAAGCCAGATCTATCTTGAGGAAGGGGAGCAGATGAGTGTCAGCGATATGCTCAAGTCCATTATCGTGTCCTCTGCAAACGACGCTGCGGTTGCCATGGCAGAATACATCGCTGGCAGCGAGAGTGCTTTTGTAGAGCGAATGAATGGCAGAGCTGCTGAGCTTGGTATGGAAAATACCCTATTTATGAACTGCACCGGCCTTCTTGACCAGGCGGAGCATTTGACCACCGCTAGAGATATCGCCATTATGAGCCGGGAACTTATAAAATATGACTGGATAAAGGAATATACAACCATCTGGATGGACACTGTGCGGGATGGCTCTTTCGGCCTTTCCAACACAAATAAACTCATTTATTATTACAGTGGCGCCACCGGCCTGAAAACAGGCTTTACTTCTGAGGCCGGGTACTGCCTGTCAGCAACAGCGGAGCGGGACGGCGTTGAGTATATTGCAGTAGTTATGAACTGCGAAACCAGCCAGAACCGGTTCGAGAGTGCGAAAACAATGCTTAGTTATGCTTTCGGCGCATACGGACTGTATTCTGTAACCCCTGACGAAGCACTGCCACCGGTATGTGTGGATATGGGTGAAAAGCCCTATATCCAGCCTGTTTACGAGGGAAATGAGAAGATTTTGATGGAAAAGAGCAAAATATCCGGAATTGAAAAGACAGTGGAGCTGAACGAGAAAATAAGCGCCCCTGTGGAGAAAGGCCAGGTTTTGGGAAAGGTTACAGTAAAAAGTGGAGATGAGATAGTCTATGAGGGTAATCTTGTAGCTGATGAGGCTGTGTCGAGACTTTCCACATGGCAGATATTCTGCAACCTTTTAAGTTTTGTGTTCCGGAGCCGTACCCCATACAGCGGTATTAAGATGTAATATCGTTTATGAAAAATTTAAAATATAAGTGAAAATCTCTGAATATTCCAGTTGAAGAACAGGGGAAAAAATGGTACACTATACAAAAGTATTTTCGGCTGAGGTAATAACCTGCTGAAGACTTTTTCTGTGTGCCGTATAATACGGCGGCAGGTTCACACTTCTTATTTTTTGAAAGGGGCGGTTTCCTTGGTTAAAATCATCATGGGCCACAAAGGTTCCGGAAAAACAAAAAGACTTATCTCTATGGTAGCAGAGGCTGCTGAAAGCTCTAGCGGCAATGTAGTATGCATTGAAAAAGAAGATGCGCTCAGATTTGATATCCCACACAGCGTACGTCTTGTATCCACAACTGATTACAGCTTTGGCAGCTACACTTATTTAAAGGGATTCATCTGCGGCCTGCACGCTGGAAATTATGATATTACACATATTTTCATTGACAACCTCTACAAAATAGTTAATTCCACTTCCCTCAGCGAGCTTGAGGGCTTCGTTATGTGGTGTGATTCTTTCGGACGCAAAGAGAACATTGATATTACATTCACAGTTTCCGAAGATCCTATGTACGCATCTGAGACGATTGAGACATATCTTATCTAATTACATAAAAAACATAAAGGACCTGCTTTTTGCAGGTCCTTTTATTTTTATATTTCTAACAGTGTTTATCAGTTTAAAGACTCATCCCCGGAAAGAACTGAGCCGGAAAAATAATCTACAAGCAGCAAGACACAGGCTCCGTACGACTCCATACCAAGTTCCTCGCCGTAGTTTTTAAGATAGCCATCGTACACGGACTCAGATATCTTTGTTATTGAGATTTCCATTTCGGACCAGTACTCATTATTTTCGTTCCAGTCGTGGGCAAGCTCCGGGGTAAATGTAGCGGCGATAGCGCTCCAGGCCTCCCGGTCGGCAGTGTAGAGGGCGTTCATAAGGTGGACAAGACCTTTAAGATATCCTGAGTAGATATAGTTTACATCTTCGCTTGTTATACAAGCAAGAACCGCCACAAAATTGCACTCTGCCTCGCTTGTTATACCTTTCTGGTGGGCTATCTCATGAGCCACCGTGGCTGGGATGAAAGCGGCCGGGCTGTGTATATTTATATTGGATTCACCTGTAAAGGGGAAATACACACCGGTAAATCCCAGATAGCTCATAATAACAGAGAAAATTACCCTCTTGGGGGTAAATATCTCACCCTCAAGAAACGGGAACTGGCTATATATACCGTCATAGCAGAGACTAGCGTAGGATAAGATATTGTCAACATCTTTTATGACAGAGCCGTCCTCATCTCTAGGGACAATGGTGGAATAATATGCAGCATTTTGTGCAAAAAATTCCGTTACAGCTATAAGATCGTCTTTACTTATAGCCTCGACCTCCTGCCAGTCTGCCTTTTCCGGGAAACTTTCTCCATAATAATCCACGCCGAAAAGCAGAGAGTATAGGGAAACAATGTAGAAAAACACTACGAAAACAGTAAAAATTCTTTTAATGAAAAGATAAGCGGATCTGTCTTTTTTTACTACATTATATATGGTTTTCCCCAGAAAATATAAAAGCCATATAATTAGAACGGCGTAACATACCTCCATAAGGGAGAGGGGCACCAGGGAAGATATTTTTCCTAAAACATGCCGCAGGGGCATTGAAAACTTTTTGATGTATACGCTTGTCGCGATGTCGTTTCCAGTTACAAGAAGAAAGATTATATACAGAAGAGCTGGAGGCAGCGCAGGCAGCATCATTTTTAAAATTACTTTCAGCTTTTCTTTAGTCAATGTTTTTACCTCACAAATGAAACGGGGCATGCCTGCAAAATGCAGGCTTGACTATCTCCTTACGGATCTGCCCAGGCCGCCGTTTAAAACGGCGCAGTCCTTTGCGGCAATCTCACCGCCCATGAGTACATAGTCTATGCCGGACGGAGCCAGTGTAGGCTCCTGGAAAGTTGCGTTATCTGTTATTTTTTCAAAATCGAAAATGACGATATCAGCGTCAGCGCCAACATTGAGCCGACCTTTGTTTTTAAGGCCCAGCTTTTCTGCCGGCATTGCGGTCATCATATCTATCCCACGGTAGAGGGATACTTTTCCGGTCCTTACAAACTGTGCGATAAATCTTGGAAAGGCGCCAGCGGCTCTGGGATGGCCCTGGCCTTTGTCCAGGACACCGTCGCTGCCTATCATAACTCTGGGGTGGGAGAAAGCGAGATCCACGTCCTGTCCCTTCATTACATAACAGACGGTATAGCAGTTCGGGTCGTCCCGGCGCAGTTCATCAAACATTTCTTTTGTGCATCTTTTGCCTTTGTATTTGCCCTCGGCAAGTTCAATAACATCATACCCACAGTTGTACCGCTCCATCCAACCGTCGTCATAGGTGGTTTCGCCAATCTGGGTGGAGAAGGCGTAATATGGATAACAGTCGCAGGAGACGTCAAGACCACGGAGCTTGTAAACGTCTGTCAGCTTAAGAAACTCAGACATCTGGCCAAAGCCCGCCATGGAGCCAATGTGGGAGATCTGAGGAGATGCGCCGGCCTCTGCGGCGATATCGAGAAACTCTTTTGTAGCGTCAAAGACCTCAGCTGCGTCGGACCTTATGTGTGCGGCAATGATTTTGCCGTCCTTTTTGCAGGGGCGGGCTGCCATAACCATTTCCTCATGGTCCATACCGGGCACATATCGTATTCCAAATGAGACCCCAAGACAGCCGCTGTCGAGGGCTTTTTCTATGTCCTTTTCTACTGCGGCTTTCTGATTTTTGGAAATATGAGCATATTTATCGGTGCCGCCATGTTTTTCTCTTAAAGAGGTCTCTCCGGCCAGAAGACCAACATTTACAGGGGTACCGTCTCGATCTACCATATCAAGATAGTCCCACGGGTCGCAAGGATTGGTACCACAGTTGCCGCCGATGACGGTAGTAACGCCCATTTTAAGCATACAACTGAATATGGAGCTTTCCCCCTGGACTATCCTGCCGTCAGAGACCGGGTCCTCGTGCATATGTATGTCGATGAAGCCTGGGCAGACGATTTTTCCGCCGGCGTCTATTTTAACATCGGCCTCCGGCAGATCGGAGGTTATATCAGAGACCTTTCCGTCCTCAATTAAAATGTTGAGATTTGAGTCAATGCCGTTTGACGGGTCCACAAGTCGGCCCCCATAGATAAGTGTTTTCATATTACATCTCCTAAATCTATAAAAGTTCTAACGGCAGAAAGTGTCGTTAATACAATATAAAATTATATAATAAACCTGTGTCATGGGCAACAGCAGCATTTGCAAAAACATAGTTGCATTATTGCAGTGTATGGGAATAGCACGGTGATATTTTTCTGATATGGCATGTTAGTTCGAGCGGAAAAAATAAAATGTAAATAAAATAACAATAAATTATTTACAAATGCCGGGATATCTTGTATATAATATAAGCTGCTGTGTTCAAAAGACATGGCGTTTAAGTTTTCGCATATATTTTAAAATGTAGCAGGAGGTGCCGGGAAAATGAGAAAAAAGGGAAAGATACTTTTCAGGCTTTTTGGCTGTGCTATTGTGCTGGCGGTCATACTGGCAGCTCTTGTATACGATAGTAACCACAGAATTGTGTCCGAGGAATTTGAGCTGGAATTTGAAAATTTGCCGGAAAGCTTTGATGGATTTAGAATAGTCCAGTTGTCAGATCTTCACGAAAAAGTGTTTGGAGAAGGCAATGCCGACCTGATTTCACAAGTTTCGACCCTGGAACCTGATATAATAGCCATAACAGGCGATATAGTTGACAGAGACGATCAAAGCGGATATATCAGCTCGCTTGTTACCGAACTTTCAAAAATAGCACCTGTTTATTACGTTACAGGAAATCATGAGTGGGCGGTAGGCGCCAGGGAGATAATATCCGTAGTGGAAGAGGCTGGCGGAACTGCGCTGAGAAATGAATATGTGGTACTGGAGCGGGATGGCGAAGAAATCGCCATCGCGGGAATTGACGACCCCAACGGACCATACGATATGAAAACGCCTCAGGAACTTGAAGAAGAGATATACGAGACTGAAGGGGACATATTTACTGTGCTGCTGGCTCACAGGAACAACTACGACCTGTATTCCAACATGGATTCCGATGTTATTTTATGCGGACACGCCCACGGCGGATTGTGGCGTCTGCCTTTTGTCGGTGGACTGTTGTCGTCAGACCACACATTTTTCCCTGATTACACAGCCGGAGTGTATGAGGGCAACGGAAATTATATCGTAGTTTCCAGGGGACTTGGAGACGGAAAAGATATTCCTAGATTCCTGAATAACCCACATATTCCTGTAATTGTGCTCAAATCGTCTTAAGAAGTTGTAATTTTTTCTCAACCTCCCGCATATAATATTTGGTATAGTTGTTTTTTAGGAGGTTAAGATGAAGAGATTATATTTCGAAAAAAATGAGCAAGACTTTAATGGGGATATTGACGACCTCATCTACGGAACCGCTGAACAGACTCACAGCGAACGATAAAAAATGAATATATGATTCAATTTTTGCGAAGCGGTTTTTTCCGCTTCGTTTCGTTTTTCCGGCAAAACTTTACAAAATAGCAAAAACTGTGTATAATTACCAGGATTACAACAGCTAAAATTTACTATGAAAGTGCGGTTTTCGATATGATCGAATATGATGAGTATAAAGTTAAAATCCTGGCTCAGAAGTCTACCCTTGAGACATTGCGAGCTGCCCTGAAGCTCAGTGAGGCCCAGGCAGAGATAGCGAAACTGGAGGCGGAGAGCGCGAAAGAGGGATTTTGGAATGATGTTGCAAATTCCCAGAAAGTACTTCAGCGCACAAAGCAGCTTAAGAATAAGTGCGCTAAATTTGACAAGCTCTATTCAACATGGGAAGATCTTTTGACACTTTGTCAGATGGGGCAGGAAGAGGATGATGACAGCCTACTGCCGGAACTTGAGGAAGAGTATAAGGAATTTGAAAAGGAATTAGAAGAGACCAGACTCTCTACACTTCTCTCCGGCGAATACGATGGTTGCAACGCCATTATATCTTTCCACGCCGGCGCTGGTGGTACAGAGGCGCAGGACTGGGCCCAGATGCTTTACAGAATGTATACCCGTTGGGCTGAGCGCCATGGATTTAAGTATACGCTTCTTGATTATCTGGACGGTGAAGAGGCCGGCCTTAAAAGTGCAGTACTGTCTATTGAGGGCGAAAACGCCTATGGATATCTGAAAAGTGAAAACGGCATACACAGACTTGTGCGTGTGTCCCCGTTTGACGCCTCAGGTAGACGCCATACATCTTTCGCCGCTGTTGAGGTCATGCCTGAGATTGAGGATGACACCGGCGTTGAAATCAAGCCTGAGGACGTTGAGATGCAGGTTTACCGCGCGTCCGGCGCAGGCGGCCAGCATGTAAATAAGACTTCTTCAGCTGTAAGGCTTATCCATATTCCAACAGGTGTTGTTGTCTCCTGCCAGACTGAACGCAGCCAGCATCAGAACAGGGAGTATGCAATGCGTATGCTCCGCTCAAAGCTTGTTGAAATAAAAGAGCGGCAGCATCTTGAAAAAATAGAAGATATCAAAGGTGAGCACATGAAGATAGAATGGGGCAGCCAGATACGCTCCTATGTCTTTATGCCTTACACTTTGGCCAAAGACCACAGAACAGGGTTTGAAAATGGAAATATCTCCGCTGTTATGGATGGAGATATAGATGGGTTTATAAATGCCTACCTTACGCAGAACGCAGGGGCCGAGAAATAACGTGTTTTTAGCATAAAGAAGTCAGCTGCCAAGGCGTTTTCAGGACAGGCTTTATATAAATTAAATATGGAGGGACAAAAATGAAAAGAAATGCTACATTTCTGCTTGTTTTTGCCATCCTGATTTGTGTGGCAGCGCCTTATGCATCGGCAGCGGAGGAGCCGATGCAGGTAGGAGTATACTTTGACGGAGAGCGGATAGACAGGAGGGGCCTGTCATTTAGCGAAGACGGCAAAGTCTACGTACCCCTTTCAGAGCTTTGTGAGCAGTTTGAGTCAAGCTCTATGTCCTGGGACAAGGACAGAGGAGAGGCTCAGGTTTTATCTGACGGGCTGGAGTTTAAGATCACTGAGGGGTGCGATTATGTCCTGGCAAATGACAGGACGATTTATATGGAGGACGCTTACAGAGATATAGATGGGGTCCTCATGGTTCCAGCAAGGCAGATATGCCAGCTTTTTGGGGCCGAGGCAAGCTGGAACGGGAAAACAAAAAACCTGTTTATTTATGACACAGGTGAGCCTCTGGAGTCGGGAACCACCTTTTATGATGAGGACGAGCTCTACTGGCTTTCCAGGATAATTCAGGCTGAGTCCGGGGGCGAGTGCCTTGAAGGCAAAATCGCCGTTGGAAATGTTATCATGAACCGTGTGGAATCGGATATGTTTCCAGATACGGTATATGATGTGATATTTGATAGGAGATGCGGCATACAGTTTTCGCCGGCGTACTCCGGGTCTATATATAATGAGCCATGTGAAGAGGCGGTCATTGCCGCCAAACTGGTACTTGAAGGTGTTGTGGTAACTGAAAACGCGCTGTATTTCACTCCAAACCGCAGTGCGCAGACATGCTGGGCAAGCAGAAACAGGCCATATGACACACAAATAGGAGGGCATACGTTTTTTGCGTAACCTGAATTAAAAAAGCGGCCGCTATAGCTGCCGCTTTTCATTTGATTTAAAGAAGCTATTATAGATAGAAAAAAGCAGCCCAAAGGGCTGCTTTTTAAACTAATCTAAGGGCACGAACGGAGGTGCACTTTTTTGTGTTGCTGTCTACCGTGAAAACGGCACACTCCATCTTGCCGCTGCCGCCGGCATCCTCATACCTGACAGGGGGATTTCCCATGAACGAAGATATGGAGAGCTGTGGCTTTACACCGATAACCGACAGAGCCGAGCCTGTCATGCCAAGGTCGGATATATATCCCGTACCATTTGGAAATACACATCCGTCGGAGGTCTGCACGTGGGTATGGGTGCCGAAAAGGGCAGTTATACGCCCGTCGGCCATGTGGCACATAGCCAGTTTCTCACTTGTAGCCTCGGCGTGAAAATCTATAAAAATGTACGGCGCGGAGACTTTTTTCAGTATTCTCTCCAGCTCCAGAAATGGATTATCAGGGCCGAAGGCCATATTGCACCGGCCTATAAGGGATATGACGCAGATATCCCCGAAAGTTGTCTCGTATACACCGTATCCACGACCGGGACTCTGGGGAGCAAAGTTTGCAGGGCGAAGTATGTATCTGTTTTCGTCAAGATAGTCAAGAATACTTTTCCTGCTGAAAGTATGGTTGCCGAGAGTTATAACATCAGCTCCGGCAGCGAAAATATCCTCTGCCTGGGCGGCTGTTACGCCGTTCATAGAGGCATTTTCGCCGTTTACGATGGTAAAGGCTATATTTTCCCGGCGTATGATCTGTCTTAAATTTTCAGAGAGGAAGCTAAGGCCCGTGTTTCCAACCACGTCGCCTACGGCCAGCACATTGAAAGTCATTTAATCACCATCTTTTGGAACAACGATCTGTACGGCGCACTGGAGGTTAGAAACATCGAGCACGGTATGAGCGCCGCCGTTTTCACCGTCTCTTGTCCATGATACAGGTTCGTTAAATGTAAATTTTGCGGTTTTGGTATGCAACATGGTAACGTTTTTATTGTTGAATTTCTTTGTGGTTATTGCGGAGATTATATCTCCGTATTCGAAGAAATTAGCCGGCTGGCGGATGAGTATAATCTCGAAATATCCATCACTGAGCTCAACAGTTGAGGGATCAAATTTAATTATTCCACCTACGCTCAATGTGTTCATAACGCAACCGAAGAGGAAATCGCCCTCAATAGTGCCGCCGTCGTGCTCTACAACAGCATGGTGGGATTTTATCTCAGGCAGTCGGGCAGCACCCTCTATAAGGTATGCAAGATGGCCCAAAACATTCTTCGTATTCTGAGGCGTAGTGTAGGAAACGTCGGCGAAGGCGCCAAAGGCTGCGATATATGAGAAGGAATTGCCATTCATTCTTCCCACATCAAGATAAATAGTTTTTCCCGTCATTATCACCTCAGCAGCCTGCATCGGGGCTTTTGAAAGGCCGAGGCTGGAGGCAACATCGTTTGCGGTACCCATGGGGATATAGCCTATAACAGGCTTTTCACCATCTTTCAGGCTGGAAACGCCGGCGATGACATCACTGAGAGTACCGTCGCCGCCGACGCATACAAGAAGTTCATAGTTTTTGCCGTAAGTCTGAGCAAACTCCTGGGCTTCACCTGGCTTGCGGGTCATAAAGACATGTGAGAAATATCCATGGTCTCTAAATACAGATACAATCGTACCGACGGAACCTTTTGCCTGTCCTTTGCCGGCCTTTGGATTGACGATAAGCATAAGATTTTTCATTATTTCAGCTCCTGTAGCTAAGTATATTTTCATTATAAAGAAAGTTCATGTGCTGAATTTTAATTGGATGTTAATTAAGTATTAACCCTGTAAGTCTGTCCCCGTCTACGCCGGTTATTTTTACAGTTTTTACTATGTTGTGAAGACCCTTGCCTTCGGCCGCAACAGGAAGATAATTTTCGCTGTGGCCAAGGCTAATACCGTCAGACTCTGTTTCAAAGAGGACGGATAAGGTTTTGTCAACCCACATCTCCAAATACTGCCTGTGCATCTTTTCACAGATTTCCGAAACAGTCTTTGCACGCTCATGTTTTACTGAGTTTGGAACCTGACCATCCATTTTCGCAGCCACAGTGCCGGGACGGACGGAATATGGGAACACATGTATATAAGAAAAACGGCATTTCTGGATGAATTCCAGGGTTTTTTCAAATTCCTCCTGAGTCTCACCGGGAAAACCTGTGATAAGATCCGCCGTAATTGAGCAGTCAGGGAAATATTTTCTAAGCAGTACCGTGGCCTCATAGAACCGGTCGGTACCGTACTTCCTGTTCATACGGCGCAGCGTCTCATCACAGCCGCTCTGAAGGGAAAGGTGAAAATGCGGACACACGGTGCCAAGTGATGCCAGAGTGCTTACAAGCTCCTCTGTTATGCACCGGACTTCCAAAGAACCGAGGTGAAGCCTTACCCCCGGGGCGGCTTGGGCGATAGCGGATATCGCACCGGAGAGAGTTTCGCCGTCCTTCAAATCTTTTCCGTAGGAGGCAATCTCTATACCCGTAATAATTATCTCTTTATAACCACCGGCATAAAGGCTCTCTGCCTGAGATTTTATCTCCTCAAGAGGCAGGGATCTTACAGGACCTCTGGCGTAGGGGATTATGCAGTAGGAACAGAAGTTTGAGCAGCCGTCCTCTATTTTAAGTGTGGCTCTTGTACGTGTTCCTATATTTCCTGCTGGCAGGACCTCAAACACCCTTCTTTTCAAAGGCTCGTCAATGCTGACAGCGGTGGTTTTCTTCTCATACGCAGAAATCAGTGCTTGGATAAAAGAAAGCCTGTCGCCGCTTCCGAAAAGCACGTCGGCGCCTATATCCTCAACGTCCTGGGGACTTATCTGGCTGTAACAGCCGCAGACGGCGCAGATGGCATCGGGGTGGGAGGCCTTTAACTGACGTATTATCTGGCGGGATTTTCTGCCGCTCTCAGCGGTAACGGCGCATGTGTTGACAATAAAGGCGTCAAAGTCATCGTCTTTTGAGCAAAGCTCATGGCCCTTTGACTTTAAAATGGCCTCAATAGCCTGGGACTCGTACTGGTTTACTTTGCAGCCCAGTGTGTGTATATATATTTTCAAGGTCCCGCCCCCTTGTGTTTTAGGATTTTGACATATATAATAAATTTTATCGCCATAGGGTAAAATGGGCTATAATTCATAGCCCAGACAATATTTAATGATACAATATCATAGGAAATAATTCAAGGTGAAGTGTGAAAAATGACAGTATATTTGGATAATTCGGCCACCACGGCGGTATGCCCTGAGGCCGCAGAAAAGATGATGGAGATTATGACGGCGGGATACGGAAACCCAAGCTCAACCCACCATATGGGCCGCCAGGCGAAAAAAGAGCTGGAGTCTGCCAGAAGCTCAGTTGCCGGGGCAGTAGGATGCGCTCCAGAGGAGATTTATTTTACATCCGGAGGCACTGAGGCGGACAATATAGCTATATTCGGCGCCTGTCAGAGGCAGAGGCATTTTGGAAATCATATAATCACAACAGCTTATGAGCATGACGCGGTTATAAAGCCTTTTGAATATCTCAAGGACCAGGGCTGGGACGTTACTTTTATTCGCCCTGGGAAAGACGGCAAGATATCCGTTGACGATTTTAAAAATGCCCTGCGGCCTGACACGGTGTTTGCCTCGGTAATGGCGGTAAACAACGAAGTTGGCGCTGTTAATGACATTGCGGCCATGTCTAGGGCCCTGAAAGAAGCCTGCCCCGACGCCCTTTTCCATACAGACGCTGTTCAGGCGCTGGGAAAGATAGACATACGGCCGAAAAATACTGGGGCGGACCTTATGACAGTTTCCGCACACAAGATACACGGCCCAAAAGGTGTTGGCGCTCTTTATATGAAAACGGGTACGAAGATAATCCCACCTACAAAAGGCGGCAGTCAGGAGAAAAATATCCGGCCTGGCACTGAGGGAATGCCGGCTATATGCGGATTTGGTGTAGCTGCAGATATCGCAAAAAGAGAAATGGAGACATCTAAAGCGCACTTTAAAACTTTAAGGGACACCCTTGTAAAAGAGATGTGCCAGGGTATTGACGGGGTAGTGGTTATCGGCGGCGGTGCGGATCATATACTCAGTGTGTCCATACCGGGCTTTAGAAGCGAGGTGCTTTTAAACTATCTTGACTCCAAAGGTATCTGCGTATCCAAAGGCTCAGCCTGCAAGAGAGGAGCCAGGAGCCATGTGCTGGCCGCTATGGGGATTGACCCCAAAGTAATCGACGGGGCCCTGAGGATAAGCTTTTCAAGGTACAACACTTTAGAAGAGATACACTACACGGTGGAAGCCTTTATCGAGGCGTCAAAAAAGCTTATAAGAGCAAAATAGATAAATAAAATCACCTGTACACTATTGTACAGGTGATTTTTAGGTTGAAATCTTAAAATATGCCTCTGTTGTATTTGATCTGGCCGTATAAAATGAAGCCAAGACCAACTATAAATGCCGGCAGGATAATAAAAGTAATAGCTGTTTCACTCCAAAATGACACAACGTAGGCTATTATAATCGCGATACCAATAATAAGGCTGCCAGTTCCCACTGCTTTGCCGTATTTTGGCACATCCTCCTGACGGACTTTTCTCCTGTTATACCAGTGGACGGTGCTTATATCGCCCCGGATATTTATAATTCCGATTACCGATATGAATATGCCTACTATGAGCATAAAGATGTTCTCCATGGTACTCCTCCTAAAAATAAAAGAGTTCTTCAAATTTTTTGTCAAGAGCGATACATAAAATCAGGGCAAGCTTGGCAGTGGGGCTGAACTGTCCGGTCTCAATAGAGCTTATTGTGTTTCGTGAGACGCCGATAAGCTCCGCAAGCTGAGCTTGAGACAGACCTTTTTCCATCCGGGCGCTTTTTAAATTATTCTTTAGTATTAAAGCATCGTCCATAAAATCACCCGATAAGATTCATTATAGCCATAATGGCAGAATATACAGAGATAACAGTAAACATCACAGCTACAATAATGTCATTTCTGCGCCTGAGCTTTATCGCCTTGTATATCCACAGCCCTGCCGCCGCTGACATGATTATGAGATAGTAGCCATAATTCATACTCAGGTCAAAAAACATCATCTCAATAATCATAAGCGCCAGTGTAACAGCTACAGCTACACGGCCGCCCACTCGCTGGCCTTTGTTTAAAATCTCCAGCTCATAGATGTCCCTATTTTTGTTTTCAGCCTTTGCTTTTCTGAGAATCTCATCTCTGTCCATAAGATCGCTCCTTTTTGCCAAGTTTACTTGTCATTATTATAGCTTTGCAAAGTTTACTTGTCAATAGGGTGGAGAGCCTGTGGCGGAGAATATTGGAACCGGTCCCCGGTATTATGTGAAATGGTGGGGGTTACTGGCTACGCTATTATAAAAACCCGTGGAAGGTCTCTTCCACGGGGTTTAGTTTTTATTTTCTGTCTTTTATCATATAATATGCCCGCATTACAGCTGCCTGGGTTTTGCCGTCCGGTATCTTGCCGGCCATTATATCCTCTACAAGAGACTCAATAGGAATGGCTCTTACATCCAGAAATTCATCATCGTCGAGATTTCTGTCTCCAAAGGAGAGGTTTTTTGCAAGATACATGTGTATGACTTCGTCGGAATAGCCGCAGGTGGGGTAGAACTTACCCATATATGTCATATCTCCCGCTGTAACGCCAGTCTCCTCCATGAGTTCACGTTCTGCAGCGTCGGCAGGGTCCTCATTCTTACTGTCCAGCTTGCCTGCGGGGATCTCCACCACCACCTCGTCGAAAGGATAGCGGTACTGATGCTCAACTATTACCTCGTCGTCCTCGGTAACAGCGACGATGCAAACGGCGCCAATATGGCGAATGAGCTCCCGGGTCGCAGTCTTACCGTTTGGCAGACGGACTGTGTCCATTTTTACATCTAATATTTTTCCTTTGAATATATCCTGGGAAGAGAGCATCTCTTCCTGCAGCTTCTGACTTTTGAAGCTTTCAAAATACTTTTCCATGATACTCCTTTAAAAACATGTCAAAAATGCCGAGGTTGATAAAACCTGTTTAAGTTTAAACGGAAACTGCTATTATTTTAACCCGAAAAGAAAAAATTGGCAACATAGAACAGCCCCGGAGTACACTACTCCGGGGTTTTGTAACTATTCAGCAGCCTTCAAAAGGGCTTTTGTGTAGGGATGACGGGGATTTTTAAACAGCTCGTCGGTGTCGTTCTGCTCAACTATACTGCCGCCCTCCATTACAAGGACCCGACTACATATCTGATAGACTACATTGAGATCGTGGCTGATAAAAAGATAGCTCAGGTCATATTTCTTTTTAAGGTCAACTAAAAGCCTCAAAATCTGAGCCTGTATGGTAACGTCAAGAGCACTTACCGGCTCGTCGGCTATTACAAGTTTCGGCTTTGTTATGACAGCGCTGGCGATAGACACTCTCTGTCTCTGGCCGCCTGACAGCTCATTCGGCATACGCTCCGCGTAGCTCTCATCTAGACCTACCTGCCTGAGCATTTCATACACCTCGTCTTTTCTCTGGGCGGCAGTGTAGCCACCTTTGATTATAAGAGGCTCTTCAAGTATTTTTCCTATGGTAAAAGAGGGGTTCAGACTGCCAAATGGGTCTTGAAAGACCATCTGAGGCCGGTCTGAATGATGTATTATCTGTCCTTCATAGTCGTTTACAAAGCCCAGTATTGTCCTAGCAAGGGTAGTTTTACCGCTGCCGCTCTCGCCAACAAGGCCAACGATCTCTCCCTGGCCTATTGTAAAGGAGACGTCTTTGAGCACCTGGTGCCGGCGGCCCTTCTGGCCGAACAGGGAGCGGCCTTCGGTATAATATGTGTTGAGATTTCGCACTTCAAGTACCGGTTCCATAGCCCCGCCTCCTGTCATATAAGTTTTCTATCCCTTGTAGGTATTGCATCAAGAAGTTTTTTGGTGTAAGGATGTTGCGGATTTTTGAAAATATCCTCAACCAGCCCCTCCTCAACAATTTTGCCCTGCTGCATTACAGCAACCCGGCTGCAGAGCCGGCGCACAACGTGCAGATCATGGCTGATCAGAAGAATTGCCATATTATGCTCCATGTTGAGCCGTCTTAAAAGGGATAGTATTTCCGCCTGTATAGTAACATCAAGAGCTGTTGTGGGTTCATCTGCCAGAAGAAGCTTCGGCCGGGAAATTATGGCCGCTGCGATCATAGCCCTCTGAAGCATACCGCCCGACAGCTCATGGGGGTATTTTTTATATACTTTTTCCGGCTCACCCAGTTCCGCCTGAGCCATTGCCTCAAGGGCGCGCTGACGCCGTTCATCTTTAGAGAGATTTGTGTGGACACGCAAAGCTTCCTCTATCTGAGGGCCAATACGCATTACTGGATTCATGCTTGTCATGGGCTCCTGAAAAACTATGCCCAGCTTATCACCTAAAATGCTAAGTATCTCTTTTTCACTACACTGAAAGATCTCGCTGCCGTCAAGGGTAATGCTGCCGAAAAAGTCAGCCCTGTTCTTGGGAAGAAGGCCGCTTATGCTCATGGCTGTAACGGTCTTTCCGCTACCGCTCTCACCAACAAGACCTAATATTTCACCCTCTTTTACGGAAAAACTTACGCCGTTTACAGCAAACTTTTCTTCCGGGGCGTTATGAAAATGGACTTTTAAGTCCTTTACATTCAACATATCTGCCATGGCGCTCTCCTTATCCGTTTTTGCTCATTCTCTGGAGTCCTTCGCTCAATAGGCTAAACCCCAAAATCAAAAGAATTATCACAGCGCCGGTTCCCAAAGCGTACCATGGGGCGCTGCCGAGATAGATCTGGCTGTCGCTGAGCATGGAGCCGAGACTTGCGTCAGGTGGCTGGATACCGATACTTAAAAAGCTCATGCTGGCCTCACTGAGTACAGCGTTATTGAAGCCTATGGTTATAGCTGACAGAAGCACTGGGAAGGTGTTGGGCAGAATATGCCTGAACATTATCCGAAAAGACCCGGCGCCCATCAATCGGGCGCTTTTTATATAATTTAAATCCCTGTATCTTGCGAACTCACTTCTCACGATACGGGCGAAACTCGGTATGAACAGAATACCTAAAGCGAATATAATATTATATTTTCCGCTGCCCATTATGCTGATTATTACAAGGGCCAGCAGGAAAGATGGAAACGCGGTTATAGAGTCGCAGATTCTCGTTAAGATTATATCTGGGAGACCGCCGTAATAGCCGCACAAACTGCCGATTAATATGCCCAAGGCGCAGCCTATGGCCACAACGCTGACAGCGATGAAGAAAGTGGTTCCGGCTCCATCGATAACACGGCTGAATATATCCCTGCCGAAATTATCTGTACCCATAAGGTGTTCAAGGCTGGGAGCTTGGAATTTTGCGCCCACATTCATTGCCGTAGGGCTGTACGGGGTCCAGAAATAGCCTAAAATTATTAGAAATGACATTATGGCGCTGATTGCGCCGCCAATGTATAAAAACAGATTGCCTTTTTTCAAAACTTCCCGCCTCCCTTACTGCATGCGTATTCTGGGATCGGCAAGCTGATATAGCAGATCCGCTATAAAGTTTACGATAACTATCCAGGCGGCGATTATAACCACTATTGCCTGAACAACAGGGTAGTCCCTGCCTGTTATGCTGGTCAGCAGAAGTCGGCTTATGCCAGGGATGGCAAAGACTTGTTCTATTACGATACTGCCTGTCATTATCTCTGCCGCTGAGACGGCAAGGAAGGTTATGACGGGGATAAGGGCGTTTTGCAGCACATGGCGCATCATAATGGACCTGTAGCTGTTTCCACGGCTTCTGGCTGTCCGGACATAGTCTTTTTCCAGTTCAGTATGTATGGAGCTTCTGAGCATTCGTACCGTCATCGCAATACGTGGTATGGCAATGGACAGGGCAGGGAAGATCATATACCCTAAAAACTGACTCCAGCTTACGGTATATGATACAAAATTTCCGGGTATGAATACACGGAAGATATTGCCGAAAACGTAGCAGGCCAGTATGCCGATGAAAAACGCCGGTATGCTCATTACCATCTGGTTTACAGATGTGATAGCTACGTCTGACTTTTTGCTCTTTGCGCTGCCTGCCAGGATTCCAATAGGTATGGAAAAGACCACTGTAAAGAGAAATGACAGTCCTGTGAGCATCATAGTTATAGGAAGCTTGTCTGCGAGCATTTCGCCTACCGGCATACGATAATTGTAGCTCATTCCGAAATCGCCTCTGATAAAGCTTAAAAGCCAGTCAAAGTATCGGACGAGCACAGGCCTGTTCAGACCCAGCTGCTCACGGAGCGCCTCTTTTGCCGATTCCGTTGCCTCTGTACCCAGCATCTGTGTAACAGGGTCCCCGGGGATTATCTGGAAAGCAAGGAAGGCGAGGAGTGAAATGATGAACAATGTAATAATGAGAGTGCTAAATTTTTTAATAAAATACCTCATTTCCCCGCCCTCCTTTCATTTTAATTATTTGTAGGATAGTTTAGACATGTCGATGACATAGAGTGGATAGAACTCAAAGCCCTCAAGGTTCGGGTTGATTGCCACAAAGTCTGCAAGGTCCTGGAGATAGACGTTTGCCGCTGTCTCAGACAGAATCTCCAGGCAGCGCTTATACAGTGCGGTCTGTTCTGCCTCATCGGTTGTAGACTGGGCGGCTGCGAAGGTCTCGTCATACTCCTCGTTGGAGTAGTTTATCATGTTCTTGTCATTGTCGCTGACCCAGCGAGCGAGCATAGCGCTGGCGTTCAAAACGCTAGCGTCGAAA
Source organism: uncultured Oscillospiraceae bacterium (assembly GCA_944387845.1). Lineage (GTDB taxonomy): Bacteria > Bacillota > Clostridia > Oscillospirales > Oscillospiraceae > CALXGH01. The sequence goes on along the minus strand of CALXGH010000039.1, from coordinate 75,401 downwards.
CCACAGACTGTGGCCTCAAAATCACGGTTTCCATAAACGTCTGTAAGCCATGTATTCCAGTCAACCTGCTTTATTGTGGCGTTTATACCGACAGCTTTAAACTGCTCAACGATAACAGCCGCAGTATCAATATGGGGCTGATAATTGCTTGGTACTGTGATGGTAAGATCGAAGCCATTTTCATAGCCGGATTCCGCCAGAAGCTCTTTGGCCTTTTCTACATCGTATGGATAAGCGTCAGCAAGGCTCTCATCAAAGTACTTGCCGAATGCCGGATACATGGATGAACCTACCTTGGTGCCGTGGCCCTCAGCTGTGAGGTCAAGTACAGCATCTACATCAACAGCATAACACAGTGCCTGGCGAACTCTCTCGTCCTTAAATGGCTCAAAGTCGTTATTGAGATATACCGCCTGAACGAGGTTCATAGTACCCTCAAGTACGTTGTAGCCGTTTGAGAGATTGTTTACCTGGTCAATAGTAAGGTGGGCCACAAGATCAAGGGCGCCGCTGTTTAAAGCGGTGAACAGAGCGTTGGAGTCCTCATAGATCTTATAGGTTACCTTACTGAGGCTTGCTTTTTCTCCGTAGTAGTCATCATTGCGCTCAAGGACGATATTCTCCTGAACGCTTCTTGATACAAACTTGAACGGGCCGGTACCAACAGGTTTTGTTTCCTGCTCAGTATAGTCAGCGGGTACTATATAGACGCTGGACACATAGCTGATGAAATCCGGGTTAGGAGCGTTTAATACTATTGTAATGGTGTTTCCATCTGCGGAAATATCCTCAATAGCAGAAAGTGCCGAGACCACGGATGAAGTAATCGAGGTTTCGGCACAGGTTTCAAAAGAGTAGATTACATCGTCTGCGGTACACCCTTCTCCGTTATGGAACACAACATTGTCCCGGAGGGTGAATGTATAAGTCAGGCCGTCTTCTGATACTTTATAATCAGAAGCTACCGCGCAGACATAGTTGCCGTCTGAGTCAGGCTTTACAAGCCCTTCAAAGACATTAAACATGACCTCTCTAGTTCCTGCTGCCGTCATCTGGTACGGGTCAAGACTATTATCCAGGTCCTGAGCTATGCCAACTGCAATTTCGTTGGCTGCTGCTCGGGAAGAATCAGTTCCGTCGCTGGCGCCGTTATCCTTATCCGTTGCTCCAAAGCATCCGCTAAGTAAGCTCGCAAGCAATACCGCCGCCAGGAAAACTGCAAAGAAACGTTTTGTCATTGCTATTCTCCTTCCACCGTTTTTTAAAACGGAGTTACAACTAAATAACTTATTCTCCCATTATTAAATTGTCGGACTCATTTTAATGCAAAGACATGGAAATTGCAACCCCTTTTAAGGGCCTAGGGACCCCAAGAAAGTAAGAGGGGAGAATAAGACTTCCCGCTTATTCTCCCCGTTTATAGGCATTTTATGTAATTTTATCGTTTTATAAGCACTTTTCCATTTAAAACAGCTAGACGGAGGAGATCCCCCTCATACTGGAGCTTTAGAGAAAAAAAGGGAACATCTTTGTCTAGAAGGTCCAAAAAGATTTTGTCCCCCTCCCATTGTGGAATTGAGCGGAGTTTGTCCTTTTCTATCCACTCCAAGACACCCTCGTCGCATTCTTTAATCTGCCCTGAAAACCCGGTGGCCTTGAAAAGGTGCATATATTCCGTCTCGTACATATCTGAGATGAAAGTAACAATGCCCCTGTACTCATAGTCTGTAAGAGTAAGGCCTGTCTCCTCAAGAGTTTCTCTTATAAGGCAGTCCTCAGGGCTCTCCTTATCTATAAATTTTCCGCCCACACCAATCCATTTATCATGATTTAAGTCATTTTTCTTTTTGATCCTGTGGAGCATAAGGTACTTCCCGTCTTTTTCAATATAGCACAAAGTTGTGTTTATCATATTTTTACCTCTAAAATTTTGTCTTTATACAAAAATAAATTTGATAAAATGAACTCGCAAGTGGAAAAGTCAGATTGTGATCTCCAAACCGGTCCGATCTTCGTTATTCTTTTTTCTGACGATACTTTTTTTGCAAAGGTTTTTGACCATACAGCAGTAGCTTTCTATATCAAAAACCTCAGGAACAGTGTCCCGTTTGAGATAGAGGGGATGGTGGGGATGACCGCGCCTTGATATCTTTCCACAGCTGTACCATACAGCGCCATACTGCTTACCCACATCTATCATGTCCATGACCATGTCCACAAGGTACGGCCGTTTTTCAATAAGATTTCCCCAGGATGCCCAGATAGCTGGATGGCGGCCTGAAGAGTAAAGGGAGAGTATGTAGCGAAATGCTTTCAGATTTTCATCATGGAGCAGACAGTTCATTTCCCTATCCATATCATCGGGATTTGTAGCCCGCTGAGGGTACACATTGAACATAATAAAGCTGTCATAGCCATTATAGGCGGCTATGCGCTCAACGCTTTTCAGGGTGTTGTCAAGGTTATCAGGCTCCGCTGTGGATGGGTTTATACCGATACAGATAAGAGGATTTTCACCCCTGGTGCCGAGTATATACCTGTATTCCGAGTATGAGGCAGGGACGTATATCCACTTCTTCTCGTCGTAATCTTTATCAGGAATGGAATTTAGGGCTTGGTCAAAGGTCAGGATATCTATATCCTGGGTACATGCTGAAGGAATGTGCATTTTCTCACCTCACGAAGATGATTATATAACACTTTACCGTATTTTGCCATACTCTGCGGAGGGTCCCGCCGGGCAGCCTTCCGCCGATGCCGCCGGAATACAAGCCCCAGGTTCCCCTGGCGCAGGCGAATGTGAGTGGCTGCGGCCTCAGACGGCGGATTAAAGATTGCCGGGGGGCGGCGGTCTGTGCTATACTTTTGTGGGAAATCGGATATATGACGCCTTCCCGCAAATTTTTAAATATCCCCATCTTTTAACGGTTGATTTTTGATTACAGAGGGCAGGCCCCTGACGGATATACGGTCAGCGGATATGTTCCTCCCGGACAACCGTTTTGTGCGCTGTGGGATACGGGGGCGGAGAGGGCAAAAACAAGAGGGAAGGGGCGGATGAAAAATGTCAGAATACAACGATCTCGGACAGACTGAACAGGAGCCTGACACAGAGGTAAGTGTTGATGTTTCCCCGTTGCTGGCGGAATTTCTGAAACAGCGAAAGGCAAAAATCACGGAGGAAATAGCGGCGGCTAACGCGCTGCTTTCGCAACTTACCGCTGAACAGCTTGTGATGGCAGTAATGCGTGCCCCAAGCATTGAAATTGCGGTGCCATTTGTGTGTAAACTTATTGATAAGGATCTCAATGCCGCCAATGCAATGATCGGCTATTTAGAGAAGAAATTCAAAAACGAAGACACTTCCATATAATATGTTTGGCTGTAACCGGCATGGACAGTTCGCAAAATTAAAAGCCCTTTGCGGTCTATGGTGGGAGGGACAGCAGAAAAGCCGCAATAGAGATTTAAAATATTGCTGAGCGGAAAAAGCGCAGAGATTTATGCTCTGCCAGAATATTGCAAAAAAGCCGCCCTGAAGGAATTTCCTTCAGGGCGGTTTTATAAATCAAAGTAAGAGGTAACTTACTTCTTAGCAAGTTCGATCTGCTTGATAAGCTCAGGAACCACTTTGAAGAGGTCGCCGCAAATACCGTAGTCAGCAACGCCGAAGATAGGAGCATCTTCATTCTTGTTAACTGCGATAATTGTCTCGGAGTCCTGCATACCAGCAACGTGCTGGATAGCGCCGGAAATACCAAGGGCAACATAGATCTTCGGGCGAACAGTCTTACCTGTCTGGCCAACCTGGTGGTCAGCTGTGATCCAGCCGGAGTCAACAACTGCACGGGAAGCGCCTACAACGCCGCCGCCGAGAACTTCTGCAAGCTGCTCAGCAAGAGCGATACCCTTTTCTACATCTTTGCCGATACCACGACCAACGGAAACGATAACGTCAGCGCCGGACAGGTCAACCAGCTTCTTTGCAGCTTTCTCAACAGAGAGAACCTCTGTCTTGCAGTCTTCTGCTGTGAGAGAGAACTCAGGACGTGTGATCTTAACAGCGTCAGCCTTTGCCTGATCGAAAGGAGCTTTCTTAAGAACGCCTGGACGAACTGTGGACATCTGAGGACGGAAACGTGGGCAGATGATTGTAGCCATAAGGTGGCCGCCAAATGCAGGACGTGTCATCTTCAGGTTTCTGTCTTCCATATCAAACTTCTGGCTTTCAACATAGCCTGGGTAGGAAGAAGTCTTCAGGAATTCAATGTACTCAGCTGTGTCAACATCAAGATGTGTAGCATCGGCTGTAAGACCTGTGTGCAGACGAGCTGCGCAACGTGGTGCAAGGTCGCGGCCGATTGTGGAAGCGCCGATAAGAAGAACGGCTGGCTTGTACTCTCTTACAAGATCGCAGATAACCTTTGTATATGCGTCTGTTGTGTACTCTTTGAGAAGCGGGCTATCGCAGATCATGATGTTGTCTGCGCCGTAGCCAGCAAGCTCTTTAGCCATCTCGTCTGTCATGCCGTCGCCAAGAAGAACGCCTGTAAGTTCGCAGCCATATTCGTTTGCGAGCTTGCGGCCTTCGGAGAGAAGTTCAAAGTCGGTAGGTACCAATGTACCCTGACGCTGCTCGCAGTAAACCCATACGCCTTCGAAAGCAGCGATATCACGGAAATCGTATTCAGCCATTTTAAATTTCTCCTTTCCATCATATCAAATGCTTTCCGGTAAGAATTCCGGCAAGCTCTGTTTCTGGACTGTCGCTTGTGAGCATCTGGCCAGCACCCTTCTGAGGTGGTGTGAAGCTCTTGAATACGTTTGTCGGGGAGCCCTTAAGACCGATTGTATCTGTCTCGATCAGTGGATCGTCCTTAAGTGCTGGGTAGTCATAAATTTCAATCTGCTTGTCATAAGCACCGAAAATGCCAGAAACGGACATGTAACGGGGCTCATTGAGTTCCTTGATGCAGGTGAGAAGGCAAGGTGTCTTAACTTTTACTACCATGAAGCCATCTTCCAGTGCTCTCTTGCAGATGAGAGCGTCGCCTTCTTTTTTGATCTCAGTTACATAAGTAACCTGAGGGATATTCAGCTTTTCAGCGATCTGAGGACCAACCTGAGCTGTATCGCCATCGATAGCCTGACGGCCGCAGAAAACGATGTCCTCAGGACCTACGCCGATCTTATTGATAGCAGCAGCAATGATCTGGCTTGTAGCGAATGTATCGGAACCGGCAAATTCGCCGCCGCATACGAGTACGCCTCTGTCAGCACCGCGTGCGATGCACTCGCGGAGCATATTCTCTGCTGCCGGTGGGCCCATAGATACTACTACAACTTCGTCGCAGCCGATTGTCTCCTTGAGCTGGAGAGCTGCTTCAAGTGCGTTCAGGTCATCCGGGTTTGTGATTGTAGCCATGGAGCCACGATCGAGCTGGCCATTGTCTTTAACAGCTACTTTACCGGAAGTATCAGGAACCTGCTTTAAACATACAATAGCTTTCATTTATCTAATTCCTCCTTACTTCAACAGTGCACCGGAAATTACCATGAGCTGAACTTCACTTGTGCCTTCGTAGATCTCTGTGATCTTAGCGTCGCGCATCATGCGTTCAACAGGGTAATCACGTGTGTAGCCATAACCGCCAAAGAGCTGTACGCAGCGTGTTGTAACATCCATTGCTGTACGAGCAGCGATGAGCTTAGCTTCTGCAGCTTCTACTGAATAACGTGCTTTGATCTTGCCGGACATAACGTCGCCCTTCTTAATAGCAGCTCTGTATACAAGATACTTAGCAGCCTCAATGCGGGCTTTCATTTCAGCAAGCTCAAACTGTGTGTTCTGGAACTGAGCGATGCTTCTGCCGAACTGCTTACGTTCTTTAACATAAGCAACTGTCTCCTCGAGAGCGCCTTCAGCAATACCCAGAGCCTGGGAAGCGATACCGATACGGCCGCCGTCAAGAGTTGCCATAGCAAGCTGGAAGCCCTTGCCGCGAACGCCAAGAAGGTTCTCTTTAGGAACGATGCAGTCTTCCATGATAAGTTCGCATGTGGAAGAACCGCGGATACCCATCTTCTTCTCGTGCTTACCAACGGAGAAGCCTGGGAATGTACGCTCAACAATAAAGGCACTCATAAGTTTCTGCTTACGGCCTCTCTTGTCTGTAACGATGTCTGTGCAAGCAATGATGATGAATACATCAGCATAACCAGCGTTTGTGATGAAGATCTTGGAGCCGTTCAGAACCCAATGGTCGTCCTTTTCAACTGCCATTGTCTGAACACCCTGAGCGTCTGTACCAGCGCCTGGCTCAGTAAGACCGAAAGCGCCAACCCACTCGCCGCTGCAGAGTTTAGGCAGGTACTTCATCTTCTGCTCTTCTGTGCCGTTTTCAAAGATAGGAGCAGCGCAGAGAGATGTGTGGGCGGAAACAACAACACCTGTTGTACCACAAACTTTGCTGAGCTCTTCGACTGCCATTGCGTATGTCAATGTGTCGCCACCGGCTCCGCCGTATTTTTTCGGGAAATAGATACCCATCATTCCCAATTTGCCCATTTTTTCAACGGTCTCTTTTGGGAAACGTTCCTCTTCGTCTACTTCAGCAGCAAGAGGTTTTACTTCGTTCTGAGCAAACTCACGGAACATAGCCTGAGCCATGGCCTGCTCTCTGGAAAGTGCAAAATCCATTCAGTTATTCCTCCCAATGGTTTATAACAAACTGCCCTGCCTCCTCCTTTGAGGAGGCGGGTGCAGTATGGTTTACTTTTACTTGTCGATAGCTGTCTTTGTGCGGTCAGCGTTGTAGATATAGAAGCCGCGGCCGGACTTTACGCCCAGGTTGCCGGAGCGTACCATCTTGCGGAGCAGTGGGCAAGCGCGATACTTGCTGTCGCCTGTCTCGTTGTAGAGTACGTCCATAATTGCAAGGCAGATGTCAAGACCGATGTAGTCGCCCAGTTCCAGTGGGCCCATAGGATGGTTTGCACCAAGCTTCATAGCTGTGTCGATACCTTCGATATCGGAAACGCCTTCCATCTTGATGAAGCAAGCTTCATTGATCATAGGAATGAGGATGCGGTTTACAACGAAACCAGCAGCTTCGTTAACCTCAACAGGTGTCTTGTTGATCTGAGCGGAAATGTCCTTGATAGCCTGAACTGTCTCAGCGGATGTGTTGGCGCCTGCGATAACTTCAACAAGCTTCATTCTGTCAGCAGGGTTGAAGAAGTGCATGCCTACTACTGGATGCTTGATGCCCTTACCAATCTCTGTGATGGAGAGGGAAGATGTGTTGGAAGCCAGGATGCAGCCTTCCTTGCAGATCTCGTCCAGCTCGGAGAATGTCTTCTGCTTAACGCCCATGTCTTCGAAAGCAGCCTCAACGATGAGGTCGCAGTCAGCGCAGAGGTCCTCTTTCAGGCCCGGTGTGATTGCGTTAACGATAGCGTCAACCTGCTCCTGAGTCATCTTGCCCTTGGAAACAAGACGAGCGTAGCCGCTGGCGATCTTAGCTTTACCGTTTTCTGCCCATTCCTGCTTGATATCGCATAATGCAACTTCCATGCCGCACTGAGCAAAAGCTTTTGCGATGCCCTGACCCATTGTGCCGGCACCGATAATACCAACTTTCATAGTGATTTCTCCTTTTTTTAATATGTATATATTCGTGGGTTCAGGTACGCCTGAATGAAACAGGCATACCTGAAATTTTTAACATGACTTAGTTGTTTGTGAAAACAGCTTTCGGCTTCGGCTTCTCTCTGGAGAGGAAGCATGCCATGCCTTCACGCTGGTCGTGTGTCTCGAAGCAGTCGCCAAAGAGCTTTTCTTCGATAACAAGAGCGTCATCAATATTTACCTGTATACCGTCGTTAATAGCCTTCTTGCAGTTGCGAACGGCGATAGGAGCGTTGCGGGAGATCTTTGTAGCCAACTTCATAGCTGCGTCCATAAGCTCAGCCTGTGGATATACAGCGTTTACAAGACCGATGCGCAGAGCTTCTGCTGCGTCGATGTTGAGAGCGGAGTAAACCATCTGCTTAGCGTAGCCCATACCAACAAGACGTGCAAGTCTCTGTGTGCCACCGAAGCCCGGTGTGATACCAAGACCAACTTCAGGCTGACCAAAAACAGCTGTGTCGGAGCAGATACGGATATCGCAGCTCATAGCAAGCTCGTTGCCGCCGCCAAGAGCGAAACCGTTAACTGCAGCGATAACAGGGATTGGGAATGTTTCAATTTCACGGAAGATGTCGTTGCCAAGCTTACCAAATGCTTCGCCTTCGGCTTTTGTCATTGTGCTCATGGAGCCGATGTCAGCGCCGGCAACAAAGCTCTTTTCGCCAGCGCCTGTAAGAATAACGCAGCGAACTGTGTTCTGATCGATAGCTTCAAAAGCAGCCTTCAGGTCAGCAAGAACTTCAGGATTGAGAGCGTTGAGAGCTTTCGGACGGTCGATAGTAACGATTGCTACTGCGCCCTGAACTTCTGTATTTACAAAAGACATGTGTATTTCTCCTTTTATATTATTTCAATTAGTCCATCTTAACGATAGTAGCACAGCCCATACCGCCACCGATGCAGAGGGTAGCAAGACCTGTCTTTGCGCCGTGGTGCTTCATAGCGTAAAGGAGTGTTACAAGGATACGGCAGCCGGAAGCACCAACAGGATGGCCAAGTGCGATAGCGCCGCCGTTTACATTGAGCTTTGTAAGGTCAAAGCCAAGGGACTGACCAACAGCGATAGACTGAGAAGCGAAAGCTTCGTTAGCTTCGATAAGGTCGAAGTCAGCGATCTTCATGCCTGTCTTATTGAGAACTTTGTTTGTAGCAGCGATCGGACCAAGGCCCATAACTTCAGGCTCAACGCCACCGAGAGCGCCTGCTACCCATGTTGCCATAGGTGTGATGCCCAGTTCTTTAGCCTTTTCTTCGCTCATTACTACAACGGCTGCAGCACCGTCGTTGATACCGGAGGCATTACCTGCTGTAACGATACCGTCTTTCTTGAATGCTGGTTTCAGCTTGGAGAGAGATTCAGGAGTCGTGCCAGCACGTGGGCCTTCGTCTGTGTCGAAGATCCAGTCGCCTTTCTTTCTGTCATGCATAGGAACGCCTACGATTTCTTCTTTGAAAGCGCCGTTTTCCTGAGCTGCAACAGCCTTCTGCTGAGAAGCTGCAGCAAACTCATCAAGCTGCTGACGGTTTATTGGGTTGTAGCCATACTTAGCCTGAGCCTTTTCATCAACGCAGATGTTTTCAGCTGTGATACCCATGTGGTAGTCATTGAAAGCATCCCAAAGAGCGTCGTTTACCATTGTGTCAACAAGGTTGCTCTTGCCCATAGGATAGCCCATACGATAGCCATAGCGGCCCTGCATCATAGCGAAAGGAGCCATGGACATATTCTCTGTACCGCCTGCTACAACGATGTCAGCGTCGCCGGCCTCGATCATCTGAGCAGCCATGTTTACGCAGTTAAGACCGGAGCCGCAAACTACGTTAACTGTAACAGCAGGAACTTCGATAGGAAGACCAGCCTTGATGGATGCCTGACGTGCAACGTTCTGTCCGAGACCTGCCTGGATAACACAGCCCATGTAAACATGGTCAACCTGTTCAGGTTTAACGCCTGCGCGGTTGAGAGCTTCCTTGATTACGATAGCGCCCAGATCAGCGGCAGGTGTGTTTGAGAGAGCGCCGCCCATCTTGCCGATAGCTGTACGGCAAGCGCCGGCAATAACAATTTTCTTCATAAGTTACCTCCGTGAATTGTAAATAAAGTTAATTTATTGAACTATCTTTTTATATCAAACCGCGTTTTTTCGCGGAAAGAATGGCTTATTTATCTCTGAATTTTTCTATCAGGGCCGCCTCTACATTTGGAGTTACGAACTTTGAGACGTCAGAGTGGTACTTCGCAAATTCTTTTACCACTGTGGAAGAGAGGTATCCCCATTTTATGCTCGTTACGAAAAACACCGTGTCGATGTTGGGCATGAGCGCATGGTTTATCTGAGCAAGCTGTACCTCATTTTCAAAATCGGAAACCGCCCGCAGACCTCGTACCATCACTGTGGCGTGGTGAGCTTTGGCAAAGTCAACAGTCAGACCATCGAAACTGTCCACCTCTATATTTTTAAAATCCTTTACGCATTCCCGAATAAGCTCAACCCTCTCCTCAGTTGTGAACAAAGGGGTTTTGGCGCTGTTGTTAAGTACACCAATGATCAGCTTGTCTGTAACCTTAGCAGCCCTCTTGATTATGTCTAGATGGCCGCGTGTAACAGGGTCAAAACTACCCGGGTAAATAGCAATCGACATTTCCTTTATCCTCCGATGACCTGTGCTTGAGATGTGCTTTTGCGATAGGCATGAAGGCAAAAATATAAGGCCTTCGCTGTCGAAAAACCATATCGATAAAAATTTATTTATATCACGGTTAATAGTATATCAAATATAATACCCTTTGTCAATTAAAATTGGGGCTTTTATATTACAATATTTATAGGTTTTATTTTGGTTTGAGAGGATTTTAACTATAAATTGTGGAAAATAGATTAAATCTGTGAGAATATTTCCAAATATGGAAATATTGGTTCTTGTGTAAAATTTACGCAAATTTTGTCGAATGGTCGAGGGGTGATGTATGCCACGGCCCTAGAAATTTTCACAAAAACTTGCCACGGATTGAATGAAATGTTATTATTAAAAAAACTGAAAACAAAAGCGGTATAAAACAGCTTGAATTTAAAACAAAAACCATATTTGACAAAGGAGTACTGCCTAAATGGATTATGAAGCACTGTATAAGCAGAAACTGACTACTGCTGAAGGGGCCGCCAAAGTCGTTAAGAGCGGCGACTGGGTTGATTACGGCTGGACAACTGGCACACCGGTAGCAGTTGACAGAGAGATCGCGAAAAGACTGCCGGAACTTGAAAATGTAAACTTCCGAGGCGGAATTTTGCTTGCAGTTCCCGCCATATTTGAGGTTGAAAATGCTGCCGACCACATGACATGGAACAGCTGGCATATGAGTGGCATAGAGCGCAAGGCCATAAACGCTGGATTTGCGTACTATTCTCCTATCCGTTACAGCGAGCTTCCGAGATATTACAGAGAGAGACCAGACAGCCTTGACGTTGCTGTTTTCCAGGTTTCACCTATGGACAAGGATGGATATTTCAATTTTGGCCCTAACGCAAGCCATCTTGAGGCTGTCTGCGAAAAAGCGAAGATCATAATTGTTGAAGTTAATAAGAACATGCCTGTATGTCTGGGTACAAAGGGCGTACATATAAATGATGTTGCCATGATAGTTGAAGGGGACAATCCACCTATCGGGGAAATGGCCGGTGGCGCTGCTACTGAAATCGATCAGACTGTAGCTGAGATGATCGTATCCCACATTCCTGACGGTGCCTGCCTCCAGCTTGGTATTGGCGGTATGCCAAACGCTGTAGGAAGCCTCATCGCTCAAAGCGATCTTAAAGATCTTGGTGTTCACACTGAGATGTATGTTGATGCCTTTGTTGACATTGCCAAGGCTGGCAAGATAACAGGCAAGAGGAAATCAACAGACCATGGCAAGCAGGTATACGCTTTCGGTGCAGGTACAAAGAAGCTATATGACTATATAGACAACAACCCTGAAGTTATTGCGAAGAGCGTTGAGTATACAAACGATATCGATGTTATCGGAAGCATAGACAACTTTATTTCCATAAACAACGCTATCGATATCGACCTCTACGGTCAGATAAGCGCTGAGAGCGCGGGCATACGTCATATAAGCGGTGCTGGCGGTCAGCTTGACTTCGTTCTGGGCGCTTACAAGAGCAAAGGCGGTAAGAGCTTTATCTGCCTGTCATCCACTTTTGTTGACAAGAAGACAGGAAAGCCACAGAGCCGTATAAGACCGACCCTCACAAACGGCTCCGTAGTTACAGATACCAGAGCAAATGTTATGTATGTATGCACTGAGTATGGCTGTGTAAACCTTAAGGGTATGACGGCATGGCAGAGAACAGAGGCTCTCATAAACCTTGCAAATCCTATTTTCAGAGACGAGCTTATCAAGTCCGCTGAAGAAATGAAGATTTGGCGCCGTTCAAACAAGAGATAAATGTAAGATAAAGGCGGACCGCGGCTGTATCCGGCGGTCCGCTTTTTACTATTCTGATAGGAATTAAAATTTTTGGAGGCAGCAATGCAGAATATTTTAGTTGTTATTGATATGCAGAATGATTTCGTCGACGGGGCCCTGGGCACAAAAGAGGCGGAAGAAATCACTGAAAATGTTATAAAAAGGGTGGAAAAAGCGGAGAAAGCTGGAGAAAAGCTCATATTTACGAGGGATACACATAAAGAGGATTATCTTAGTACCCAGGAGGGGAAAAATCTTCCCATAGTACACTGTGTAAAAGATACTAAGGGATGGGAGATAATAGATTCTTTGAAAAAATATACTGACGGACGACTTATTATTGATAAGCCCACCTTCGGAAGTGATGAACTCGCTGCCATTTTGAAAGAGGAAAATGGCAGGAATGAGATAGAAAAGATAACTCTCATTGGGCTGTGTACCGATATATGTGTAATATCAAACGCCCTGCTTATAAAGGCATTTTTGCCTGAAGTAAAAATAGTTGTGGAGTCTGACTGCTGCGCCGGTGTGTCGCCCGAGACTCATGATAACGCTCTGAAGGCAATGAAAGTATGCCAGATAGAGGTAGTATGATTTTTGCATATGGAAAGAGATATTAAAAAAACACCCTCACTGGAGGGTGTTTTTTTGTATTTCTTCAAGTATTGAACGGCCCAAATCCGCAACGGATTTTTCAAGGACACAGAATTTGACATCTATTTTATGCTGCGGGTTTTCACAGAAAAAATCTGTTACCGATAAAAGTGCTGTCTGCCAGGCTTCTCTCAGGGGATATCCGAAAATGCCTGAGGATATGAGAGGAAATGAGATGGAGTTTATATCATTTTCCACGCAGAGCGCCAGAGCGCTTTTGTAGCATGAGTACAAAAGATCCCTTTCGCCGCTGTTTCCACCACGCCATACAGGGCCAGGTGTATGGATTATGTACTGGGATTTCAGATTAAACCCTGGTGTGATAACCGCCCTACCTGTTTCACAAAAGCCTATTTTCCGGCAGGCTCTGTCAAGCTGGTCGTATCCCGCCCTGCGGAATATGGCGCCGCACACACCACCGCCAGGCAGCAGATTTTCGTTTGCTGCATTTACTATGCACTGGCAATCAGATAGGGTGATATCCTCAATAGAGATTTTTACAGTACTTTTCATAGGGCACTACATGATAGGTGTAATCACAGACGGAAACATTTCTGGACGTCGGATTCTGTACCAAGAGCCAGTATCTTCTGGCCGCTTTTGAAAACGGTGTCAGCGGTAAGACCGGCCTGGAGCCTGTCGTTTTCCTTAATGGCCACAATGTTTACATTGTATTTTTTGCGAACATTGAGATCGCCGAGAGTTTTACCGACCCAGGCGTCAGGTACGGTGATATTGTATATAGCATATTTGTCGTCGAGTCCGAAATAGTCCAAGATACGTTCAGAGCTGTATCGGATGGCGGTGTGGACAGCCATTTCCTTTTCCGGATATACTACATCGTCCGCGCCGTTTCTAAGGAGGAACTTTGCATGGACCTCACGGCAGGCTCTGGCTACTACAAGACGCGCTCCCAGCTCTTTAAGAAGGGAGGTTGTTTCCAATGAGTTCTGGAAATCATCTCCTATGGCTACGATGCAGACGTCATAGTCGGGAATACCGAGAGAGGCCAAAAACTGCTCGTTTGTGCTGTCTCCAATCTGGGCGTTTGTAACATAAGGCAGAATGTCGTTTATACGTTCCTCAGAAATATCCACAGCCATGATTTGGTGCTTCCGCTGGCTGAGTGTCTGTGCTACGTGTCTGCCAAAACGGCCGAGGCCGATAAGCAAAATATTTTTCATACTATTTCTCCTTTACTATATTAACCTACTGCTACCTGCTCCTGAGGCAGATGGGACATATGTGTTTTTTCCGTTCCAAAGAAGGCGTACAGAAGAGTTAGTCCGCCGACTCTTCCTAGGAACATAAGTGAAATGAGTATAACATGGGAGACGGAGCTGAGACCCGGGGTTATGCCCAGAGTCAGTCCAACTGTTCCTATTGCCGATGCGGTTTCATAAAGACAATCTACAACAGGAAGTCCTTCGATACTGCTGATTACAAGACCTGCAAAAAGGAACAGGACTAAATATATAATAAATACAGCCGCAGCGTATCTTATGTTGTCAGCGGGAATGCGCCGTGAGAACATATTCGCATCGCTTCTGTTTCTGAAAACAGAGAAAGTGCAGGCCAAAAGTACCGCTGCGGTGGTTACCTTCATACCACCTGCGGTAGAACCTGGGGCACCACCGATGAGCATGAGTAATATCATTATCGACTGGCCGCTTTCAGACATTGCATTTAAGTCAGCTGTGTTAAAGCCGGCGGTTCTGGGCGTAACCGACTGGAACAGAGACAGCAGGATTCTCTCGCTGAGAGGAAAATCCTGAAATTCAAAGAAAAACATATAAAGAGCGGGGACCATAATAATAGTAAAGGTTGTTGCGAGTATTATCTTTGACTGAAGACGGTATCTTCTGATGTGGTGTCTGTTTTTCAGAATGTCGTCCCATGTGAGAAAACCAATACCGCCGAAGAAGATAAGGAACATTATTACAAAGTTTATTACAGGCTGCGCCGAGTAAGAGGTAAGGGACGAATATGGCTCAACAACGCCCATGAGATCAAATCCCGCGTTACAAAAAGCGCTTATGGAGTGAAAAAGAGCATACCAGAGACCCTTGACAAGGCCGAACTGGCCGCAGAAAACAGGCGCCATAATAAGAGCTGCCGAGAGCTCTGTTATAAAAGCCACTTTCAAAATCATATTTGTAAAGCGGATGATTCCGCCGATCTGCGGTGCTGAGATTGACTCCTGCATCATGCTTCTCTGCTGAAGGCCAATCTTTTTGCCTGATATTATGGCAACAAATATGGCCATTGTTATTACGCCCATGCCGCCGATCTGAATAAGACCGATGATGACGGCCTGACCAAAAACCGTCCAGTACTGGGCGGTGTCATGAACTATAAGGCCCGTAACACATGAAGCGCTTGTAGCGGTAAACAGCGCGTCCAGAAAAGACGCGCCTTCCCCAGAAACTGTGGAAACAGGCAGCATTAAGAGCAGTGTGCCACAGGATATCAGGAGAAAAAAGCCTAAAAGAATTATCTGAGGAGGGCGCAGACGCCTTCTCGTTTTGATTTTTTCCATTTGTTTGTCCACCTGTTAAAAGGCGCTTTCCGCGCCTGAAATAAAATTTACTTAAAACAGTCCCTTTCGGGAATATTTTCACTATTATTTTAAAATATATAAAATAGATAAATAATATACATGAAGATGACAAGCGGGCAGAAATATTTCCGACCGCGAAATGGCTTTTCCGGGATAAATACCATCATCCGACAGGTCTGGTCAGTACAGTAGACGCCGGAGATGAGTATTTTTCAAACCGGCCTAATTATTGTCGCCGCCGAAAAGATCATAATTTAGCCACAAAACAGTATATCTGTCCTTAAGATCTTTGGCGTATAAGATGGCGTCTTTTATTTTCTTCTCTCCATAGAGGGAGTAGTACTCATTTATGTCAAGTGCCACCAGATCAAGAATCTTTAAAATTTCTTCGGAAGACGGCATCTCAGAGAGAATATCGCGGATCTCCGCCTCTTTTTCGTGGTAAACACCCAGCCTGTCTTTTGCGTAATTGCCAACTTTGTCCTGAAGGGCAATACATCCGTCGGCAACGTCCGTGTATATTTCTTTTATTGTCTTTTCATACTGTGATCTGCTGAGCCGGAACAGCTTGTCGGGGAATTTGCTTTTTAATATTTTCTCACGAATTTTAGCAGTTATAACAGTAGAGTATACTACATCAAGACCGTGAGCCAAATAAGGGACATTTTCTACGATTCCTGTTATCTCGAAGAAATGGGACAGATGGTGTTCACTGCCAGAGGCAGGTCTTGATGAACCGGCAAAGCTCATAAGTATACCTACTATGACAAGGGCCTCCATAAGAGCGCCAATAGTCTTTTCGTCCCGTTTTTGTATGCCGTCTGCCAGATCCAGCATTTTCTGAATCTGCTGATAAGTAAGGTCATATATATACTGGCAGAAATATTCCCCATTTACGCACTTACTGAGTTTCCAGTCGTTTAATGCGGAGAATTTGCCGATTATATCGCCGAAACCGGCCTTAATCATATCCATAGGTGCGTCTTTCAAAACGGCCGTGTCAGCGATTATGGCGGTGGGAAGTCCGGCAGGATAGGTTACTTTCATACCATCTGTGATCATGGCGGCGCCGTTTGAAGCATAACCGTCCATAGATGGAGCGGTGGCTACGATCATATACGGTATTTTTTTGCTAAAGGAGACAAATTTGCAAAGGTCCTGTATAACGCCGGAGCCTATGCCCACAATGAGCTCAGTCTCGTCTGTCATGCGCTCTACGGCCTCTATAGCCTTTTCGTCTGGCACCAGTATTTGACTTCCGGGGAAGATAACTTCTTGCGTGGTTTTGTCAGACAGCGCCTTGGAAACCCTGCCACCGGCAGCAGCGTATGTGTTTTCATCGGCAACTATCAAAACATTTTTATATTCAGCGCATATATCTCTAAGTCTTTCTGTGGCGTTCGGTTCGATGTAAACATATTTAATGTCGCAGGTGTGAAATTTTCCGCATGGGCAGTCCACTCCGCGGAGCAGTTCATTGATGTCCATAAAAACGCTCCTTTCACTATTCCGCTATTGTTAATTTAGATTATATGCCATACCCCTGTGTAAATCAACAGCCTGCCTGCACTGTATAACACCTAAAAAGCCCTTTAGAGGATATCTTAGCAAAACATTAATTCCTTGCCCTGTTTTAAATTTATTATCTACCGCTATTGCAGGGGATTGTGCGTATTGAAAAGGCAAAAAATATTTTATGTTGGGTGGCATTGAACAGTACAGAAAAGAGATAGGCAGATTGGCCGGAGATGCGAACCTGGCGGCACCATTAACAGCGCCGCCAGGTTCGTATTTATGTTTCAATTATCTTTATGTAGATATTTTTACTGGCCTATTGTTGTGTCAGGCATTGGTTTGCCATCCTCAATAAGTGGCAGGTACCAGTCGTAATAGTAGTAAGGCAGATCATCAGGAGAATCAGCCTCAACATCGTCCCAGACAGTGCCCCATGGACGGAGAACGAACAGATATGAATAGCTGCCGTCGCTTGTTGTGTAGGTGCCTTCGATCGTTACCATGTTCTCGTATAATGACTGCTCAGGGTAGATAGTAAGGTCATTTTCTGAAATGAAAGAGTCCATGAACCATCCGTCCAGTGAACGGAGATCACCATACTGGCTTGCGCTTGAGGTGTCAAGCTGGACCTCTACGGAAGCTACACCGTCATTGTGGTCCGGCAGATCCTCATCCCAAATATTAACTGTACCGTGGCCGCTGTAATTTATCTCAAAGCGTGCGCCAGTATCCCACCAGTATCCTTCCCATTCCTCGTAGGAGCCGGTGCAATCGTAAACAGCCCACCAGCCGTACCAGTCTCTGTTCCAGTAAGACAGGATTTCGTCGGGTATAACAGTACCTTCGGTATCGTCTACGTCATCGCCGGATTGGGACATATCCGGAACCTGAGCTCCGTCTTTTGCGAAGATGGCAGTAACGCCTTCAATATCAATTGTTATGACACCGTCTTTGAGAGTACCGGAATAGGTTTCTTCGTAGCCGGTATTATTTTCAATAGTAAACGTTTCGCCGTCTATCTTCCATAGAATGTCGATTTCCGTACCATAGCTGGTAAAAATGCCCTTGCCGTCAGCTTCCAAGGTGATAGCATCGTTTTCGTCAGGATCAACGGCCATACCACCGTACTCGTAACGGACGCATTTGTATGTACCTAAATAGTTCTTGGAGCCTCCGCAAGCGGAAAAACCAGCGACCATCAAGAGCACAAGCAAAATTGCCAATGTTTTTTTCATAGTTTACCCTCCCAAATTCCTTATTTATTTCTTATTTTGTTCTTTACACTTTTATATGGACTATGAACGGTGCTATGTAATTTCGGCAGGGTATCTGTTCCGTTCAACATCCTTATACCTTTATTATACCTTAAAAAGCCAGCGTTGTATAATACTAAAATACTCTTCCGCTGAAAATTTATTTTGAAAACTGAAAATTTTTAGAAGTCATGAAATTTTACCTCATTTTAAAGGAGTTCTTATGAATAATCTGCCAAAACTGCCACATAATAAGGTTAACCTAATTTTGCTCAGCATTAACTTTATATAGAACACACTGGAGGTAAAAAATGAAAGCAACAGGAATTGTAAGAAGGATCGACGATCTGGGCCGAGTCGTAATTCCGAAAGAGATCAGACGTACGATGAGGATCAGGGAGGGCGACCCTCTTGAAATATTTACGGACAAAGATGGAGAGGTCATCTTTAAAAAATATTCGCCTATGAACGAACTGTCCGACTTTGCCGTTCAGATGTGCGATACCCTTGGGAAAACCTCCGGATACCCCACGGCCATAACAGACAGAGACAATATCATTGCCGTGTGCGGAGCGCCGAAGAGAGATCTTTTGGGTAAGCAAATAAGCGGCGAACTGGAGGGGGTAATGAACGGAAGGCAGATATTCCAGTATCAGCCGGGGGGAGAGAGAGTGGTGCTCTCAGGCAGTACAGATAAATACTCCGCCCTTATTGCCGCGCCTGTCCTGACTGAAGGCGACGTTATGGGTTGCGTCATCTTCTTCGGGGAAGAGGACAAGGCCACAACGGAGACAGAATATAAGCTCGCCCAGACAGTGGCGGGATTTTTGGGAAAACAGATGGAGAGCTGAAAAAAGCGGAATATGCCATTATGGCATATTCCGCTTTCTGATTTTCCTTTACCGGTGCGGCTCCTTTCTGTGAGCTGACGCTGCACAATTGTATTTAAACGACGTTTTAAATTGTTAGGAGAAAGTAGGGGCAAAACCAGTTACCTTCTTTTTTTTAGGCTCATGTACTTGTAGGCAAAAAGACCGAAACACCCTAAATATATTCCTGTCAAAAGACCAAATATTGCCGTAGCGGCATAATTCTGACCATCCATGCTCATTAAGAAGTTGGGGATAATTACACAGAAGAAAATGGCGAATGCTGGTAGAATTCTGCCTTTAAAGACACGGCTCATCATTTGACGTCTTGAGTCATCGTCGCAGAATATCTCTTCTGAGCCTGCCATTTGGGCCGCCGGCTTTCTGAAATAGCTGTACCCCACATAATCCTGAAGATATTCCCAGCCGCAGTCCTCAAACATTTTTATGTACTCGTCTTTGTGGGCAATGCCCTCCTGATTGTAGTCAAGCTGATAGATCACATCTTCAGGCTCGCACTTTTCAAAATGATAGACGCAGAAACCAGATATACATACAAATTTCCACCCGGATTTGTGCATATTTCGAAGATAATCTTGCTCTTTTTCATATTCAAAAATTGAGAAAAATTTTAAGGCCTTTTTTGTCTGCATTTTATATTTCCTCCTGGGCAATTCGGTATAATCTTTCAATGCGTCTGCGCTCAATTTCCAGTACCTCTGAGCCAAGGTCGGTGATAATGTATATTTTTCGCTTGTCTTCTTCACGGACAAATTTTATAAGACCGTCCTTTTCCATTTTTGAAAGGCTGCCGTACATAGTGCCGGGGGCAAGACGTATGATTCCATCAGTAAGTTTTTCGACTTTCTGAACGATCCCATAACCGTGGTTGGGCTTTCTAAGACAAAGCAGAATGTAAAAAGCCGTTTCAGTCATGGGAACATAAACTTTTTTTATATGCTGATCCAAATATTTCTCCTCCGATGCATCGAACTACAATATATCGCACTACTATGTATAATATATCGCGGTTCGATATATATGTCAATGGGAAAGTGAAAATATTAAAAAATTTTACCTGTTGTTTAAATGATTCTGAGTTTTGTACTGGTTTTATTTGGTATGTGAGCATTGCGACTGGGGACCAATTAATATATAATGTTTGTATGATTTTATGTATAGAAAGGAGCTCCAGTCTATGGCATTTTTTGAAATAAAAAATCTTCGTTCCAATACGATAAACAGAAAAGTTTCGGTAGACGTTATAGTTCCCTTTGACAGCAAAGTCAGACAGCACCCGAAAGGTGAGATATTCAGGACTCTTATGCTGCTCCACGGAATGAGGGACAACAATTTTATCTGGACTCTTGAAACAAGAATCCACAGCCTGGCTGAAAGGTACAATATCTGTGTTATTATGCCAAATGGCGAAAATGGATTTTATCTTAATCATGATGACAGCTACACACTGTATGAAGACTTTGTCTGCGGTGAGCTTCTTGATATGATGAGAACTCTTTTGCCAATCTCTGACAAGAGAGAGGACACCTTTATCGGCGGATTCTCTATGGGCGGCTACGGCTCCCTTAGAAATGGACTTAAGCACCACGATGTATTTAGTAAAATATGCGCCTTATCCCCTGGACTTACACCGGAATACGCTGAAAACTACTCATCGGATGATCCTGTTTTCTTCCATAGACCGGAATTTGTAAGATCCCACATGGGTGATTTAAAAGAGGCAAAAAATAGCGACAAGAACCCGTTGTGGCTTATCGATAAACTGGCTGCTGAGGGTGTGGAGCTGCCTGAGATATATATGACAACAGGTACGGAAGACCCGCTCATCTCCGCAAACCACGAGATTGCTGAACACTTGAGAAAAGCGGGCGCCAAGTTTACTGCTTTCAGTGAGCCTGGAATCCACGACTGGGACTTCATCAACCGCCAGCTTGAAAGAGCGATAGCTTGGCTCGCTGGAGAAAAAGCGTAAGTGTTATTAAAAAAAACAAAAAAGCTTCCTTTAAGGAAGCTTTTTTGTTTTTGAGATTATTTTATTTCAGTTATTTTCAGAGATAGGCAGACTGGCGTTTTCGCCGTTTGACTCCTGCAGAAATTTTTGTTCCTCGGTATCTATGGTCTTATGCATCTTCTTTATAATAGGTATTGCGGGGATAATACTGAGAACATCTGCTACAGCCTGAACAGAAACAACACCGATAGATCCGAAAATATATGCCATCGGATAAAGTATAGGTATGAAACATGTACCTTGTCTTGTAGTAGCTAGGATGAAAGCGTACCGAGCGTATCCAAGAGCGCCGCAGAACATATTTACAACGGTAACCCAGGCGTGAACCGGTAGAACGATACACTGCAGACGTATACACAAAGATCCCAGAGCAAGCATCTCCGGGTCTGTCTCAGTAAAGAGGCTTATTACCTGAGGGGCGAAAAACGCAAGAGCAAATCCTGTGATAATAGAACCGATGGCTGAGACCTTGGCTGAGAAAGTGTAACTGTCTCTAACCCTGTCAAATCTTTTAGCGCCCCAGTTGAAACCAGATACAGGCTGGAAGCCGTTACCGAAGCCCAGAACGAGACCCATGGGGAACATCATTACTTTTGTGGATACGCCAATACCCGCAAGAACGGAATCGGAGATGCCGCCGGCTACGTTATTTATAAGGATACCTGAAATAACACTGAGACCTGTGCGGCACATTGAAGGAGTACCTATGCTGATAACTTCTTCAAGTATGGACCACTTGATATGTATCTTTTTTATGGACAGGTGCAGCATGCTGCGCCGTGTAATGTATGGGAATATGAGGATAGCAAAGCTGACGAGCTTTGAAATTGCGGTGGCCAGAGACGCTCCGGCAACACCCATATTCAGGTTGAAAATAAATATTGGATCCAGGAAACAGTTGAGTATTCCGCCGAAACCCATGCCGATCATTGAGAGCATAGCGCTGCCCTCAGAACGCAGGCACTGGTTCATTACAAAGTTTGCAGCCATAAACGGAGCTGCGTATAGAACATAAGTGGCATAATCTATGGAATACTGCATACATGTATCTGTGGCGCCAAGAAGACGTACCATAGGTTCCATAAATGCAATACCTGCTACCATAATAAAAGCGCCAACACCCATAGCCAGGAAGAAACATGTGGAGAGGACCCTGCTTGCCTCTTCTTTCTGACGGGCGCCAAGAAGGCGGGCAATATAGCTGTTAGCACCGATAGCCAGAAGTGAACCAGCCATCATGATAAGCTGATCAAGGGAGTTATTTACGCTGACAGCCGCTGTGGCGTTGGTACCAAGTGAGCTTACAAAATAAGTATCAGCTAGACTGTATATGGAGTTTATGAGGAAGGCGATGATGGTAGGTATAGCCAACTTCGGTATGATCTTACTCATAGGTTCTGTAAGCATCATTGTCTCACGAGCGCTTTTATTTTGTGATGATTTTGCCATAGAAGCACCTCCGGTGAAAAATTAATGCCGCAGAACAATCTACGGCAGGCTGCAATTAGATATAAGTAAATAATATGCAAAGAACATTATTCAAAATAGGTAATAACAGCAGACTTAAAATAAGTTTAACTGAAGTTTTACAAAATGTCAATGAATGATAGTTGTGCTTGCTTAAATTAACAAAAAATATCTGATAATTCACCGGAATTTGATGGGAAAATGTTCAAATTATTTTCGAACAGTGATTTTCCCTACGCCGTAGAAAAGAGCGAAAACAACAATGTATACTGCTACAATAGTGGAGCCCACAGGGGTGCCGGCGAGTATCGAAATCAAAATTCCAGCCAGCGTACATGTAACAGACATTAATGCGGAGCATATCGTTACTGACTTGAAACTTTTGAAAATGCTCATGGCTGAAAGGGCGGGGAACACTATAAGAGCTGATATCAGAAGAGACCCTACGAGGTTCATAGCCAGAACAATTATTATTGCGATTATCACAGCGATAAAGATATTATATGCGCCGGCCTTTGTGCCTGTGGCCCTGGAAAAATTCTCGTCAAATGAAATGCTGAAAATTTTATTGTAAAAAAAGATGAAAAATGCTACCACGGCAAAGGACAGTATAGCGCAGAGCCAGACTTCGTATACCGACAAAGTCAAAATTGAGGTTGAGCCAAAAAGAGTACTGCATACATCGCCAGACAGATTTGTGGAGACGGAAAAAATATTCATGAGCAGATAGCCTATGGCAAGAGCGCTGACGGATATCATTGCTATAATGGCATCACCATTTATCCGCCTGTTGTTTCCCGCAGCAAGAAGGGCTATCGCGCTGATAACAGTTATGAGCAGAACAAATGGCATGTCGTTTGTGAGATTAAAGACGGAAGCTATAGCTATTGCTCCAAATGCCACATGGGACAGACCGTCGCCGATAAAGGAAAAACGCTTTAAAACCAGGGTTACCCCAAGAAGGGAAGAGCAGAGCGCTATAAGAACACCGACAATAAGGGCGTATCTTACAAAGGGAAACTGGAAATAGTAATATAATTTTTCATAAATATCGCTCATTGTTCCCCTCCGCCGTGAATTTTTGTGTAATGTGAGCCCAGTTGACTGCCCAGGTACTGGTCCAGAGCACCAAAGAAGACCTCACTGCCAACATGGAGTATATGTGTGGCGTATTTTAAGGCCGCCGGTATGTCATGGGACACCATGATTATAGTCATTTTGTACTTTTTGTTGAGAGTGTCTATTGTCTCATACATCTCGTGGGAGACTTTCGGGTCCAGGCCAGCCACAGGCTCATCAAGAAGCAGCATTTTATCCGCCGCACACAGAGCTCGGGCCAGAAGGACTCTCTGCTGCTGGCCGCCGGACAGCTCCCTGTAACACCTGGAGGCAAAATCGGAGATGCCCATCTTTTTCATATTTTCAGCGCAAGCCCGCTTTTCCTCTTTTGTATAAAAGGGACGCAGCCCGCTTTTTCCGGCAAAACCGGACATAACGACCTCCCGAACAGAAGCGGGAAAATCTTTCTGGACCATGGTCTGCTGGGGCAGATAGCCTATTTGTGTAGGGCTTAAACCGTCGGAGGTCTCTACTGTTCCAGACACAGGCGGCATAAGGCCAAGTATGGTCTTTACGAGCGTACTTTTTCCTGAGCCATTTTCACCTAAAATATACAGGGAATCCCCCTGGGACACGGAAAAGTTTATGTTTTCCACGATAACTTTTCCGTCGTAGCCAAGACAGAGATCTTTACATGTAAGCTGTGCCAAATATATCACTTCCTATTTCAGGGCTTCTTCTAAAACCTCAAGATTTCCTTCCATAACGTCAAGGTATGTCTCGCCGCCTTCAATATCGGAAGAGGAGACAGACTGCATGGAGTCGAGAGTCAATATCTGCTGATTCTTTTCTGCAGTATTGGAGATGATGGTTTCGGCCAATTTTCCATCTGAACCGTCGATTATCAAAATGGATTTAATATTCAGGTCGTCCACAACTGAGGCAAGGTATGCTACCGTCTCAAAACTGGCTTCTGTTTCAGCGGAGCAACCCTCAAAAGCCGCGTAATAATCAAGTCCGTAGTCCTCAGTCAGGTAGAGGAATGGGAATCTGTCGGCGAAAACAAGGGTTTTTATAGAAGATGAGTCCGCCGCAGCCTGGTAACGTGAGTCCAAATCGGAGAGTTTTTCGTCATAGGCGGCACAATTTTCCGAGAAAATCTTCTGGTTTTCAGGGGAGATTTGAGCCAGTCCGTCTGAAATGGCACCGCAGATGACCTGGGCATTTTTCAAAGACAGCCAGATATGCTCGTCATATTCATGGTCGTGCTCCTCTTCTTCCTGTTCTATACCGGGAAGATGAGCTTCCTCACGTACACTCTCGCCCATAACGTCCATCATATTTATTACAGCCATATCCTTGTTTTGACTTTGGTCCAGCGCGTCATCTACCCAGCTGTCAGACTGGCCGCCTACATATATGAACATATCGCATGTGGAGATGGTTATGATATCGTCTGCCGAAGGCTGGTAGCTGTGCATGTCCACACCGTTGTCAAGAAGCAGTATAAGTTCCACATCATCGCAGTTTCCGATTATTTCCCTCGCCCAGTCATAGGCTGGGAATACAGTGGCGACTACCTTTATTTTTTCGTCGTCTGCTTCCGTTTTTTCCTCTGAACCGCAGCCTGAAAAAAGGCACAGTATCAGAGCCAGAGATAAAACAAGATAAAGAAGTTTTTTCATAAAATGTCTCCTGAAATTTAAAATAGAGCTGAAAATAACCGCGGTAGGCCGCGGCCCAAGATAGTTATGTGCATATCAGTCATCCTGACCACTATTTCTCCGGCATGCGCTGCATACACCATACAGAACAGTATCTGACATATCAAGGGAGAATCCCTCAGTCTGGGCAATGGTATTTACAAGAAGGTCAGCCCCTTCAGTACCCATGTGAAAAGTTCTGCCGCAGACTTTGCAGGAGAGATGCAGGCAGCCTTTGCATTTATCTGATGCCATGTACTGATAATAAGCTTCCCTGTTTCCTGCCTTTACATACCGCCTGACCTTGCCCTCAAGCTCAAGGTCGGATAGGTTCCTGTATACAGAGCTGACGCTTATGGAGTCATCCTTAAGTTCATTCGCTATCTGACTTGTGGAAAGCTGGCTGTCCACATGGTTTTCAAGAAAAGAGAGTAAAAGTTTTCTCTGCTTCGTTATATACTTAGACAAAACTGGTCCCTCCAATTTGAGAATAATTCGCAAATTATGATACCATACAAAAAGTGGAAAGTCAATGATTACGCTGGACATCATAAAAGAGCTAACAGATGAACTGTATATTTAAACAGTCCAAAGCTTTTTCGATTAGCCAAAACAAAAAGCACAGCTGTAAAAGCTGTGCTTTTTATTTTTAAACCTGTGGTATCAGCCATTACCTGTGGGAATAAATGGCTGTATAGCCGCGGCAACACCTGAAATGGGCATTGTCTGAAGCCAGATCTTGCCGGGACCTGTCAGAACCGTATTGAAAAATCCCTCGCCACCCAGGATTTTGTTTTTGATTCCTTTTACCTGCTGAATGTCGATAGATACGGTGGAGTCAAAACCCAGTACGTTGCCAGTGTCTACGATTATCTGCTGGCCCGGCGCCAGGTTATATTCAACTAGTTCGCCGTCTACCTCAACGAAAGCGATACCCCTGCCGGAAAGGCGCTGCATAATAAATCCCTCGCCGCCAAACAGACCGGCGCCGAACTTCTTATTGAAATGAATTGAGAGTTCGACTCCGTCCTCAGAAGCGAGAAACGCTGTTTTCTGTAAAATATACTCACGACCTGGGCCTATTTCCAGAGGAAGAATACGGCCAGGGAAACTAGAGCCAAATGCGATCATACCCGCGCCTCGGGCGGTATAGACATTCTGAAACATACTCTCACCGGAAAACGCTTTTGAAAACATTTTCCCGATTCCGCCGCCCCTTGTGTCCATCTCCATATTTGGACTCATCCAGACCATGGAGCCTTTTTCTGTTATCATCTTTTCACCGGATTCGAGCTGGCAGACGACCACCGGGAAAACGCCGCCTTTAAATTCATATTGCATAGCTTTACTACCTCCCTGTATTTTATCAGTGAAATTGGGGTCAGAAAGGCCGGAGAGCCGAACCTTCCGCGCTTTTATTGTATCACATACTTAAGGTAAGATGTGGAGAAATCCGCCTGTGCATAAATATTTTACAAAAGGTTAGAGTGGAGGTTCCGTATGGATGGAGGACGCGTCTTTATTTGCTTTAGGGGGGCTTTATGGTATAATCTTTTGGATATGAATTTCACTGGAGAAGTCTCCAGTGCGGGACGGTGATATTATGAGGCGCTGCGTAATCGTGGGCGGAGCGGAGATAAAGGAATATGAAAAAGTAAGAGAGTACCTGAGTCCTGGAGACTTTTATATTTACTGCGATAGCGGCCTTTTCCATACTGAGCCTCTTGGTAAGGCGCCGGATCTTATTGTCGGAGATTTTGACTCCCACGAAAAGCCGGATACAGATGTGGAGACAATTGTTCTGCCAAGCGTTAAAGACGATACTGACACGGTTTTTGCTGTAAAAGAGGCACTGAAAAGGGGATTTTCAGAGTTTCTTTTTGTTGGTGTTACTGGCGGCAGGCTTGACCATACCCTGGGAAACGTTTATATCCTTGTTATGCTGGACGAGTTGGGAAAGAAAGCCATGATAGTAGATGATTTTTCAGAGATGGAGATAGTGTCTGGAGAGAAGGCGTATATATCTGAAGATTATCCTTTCTTTTCACTTATAAATATAGACGCGTCCCCTGAAGGGATCACAATAAAAGACGCAAAATATCCTCTGGAAAAAGCCGGGATACCATGCAGTTACCAGTATGGGGTTAGCAATGAGGTGCTGCCCGGAAAAAGAGCGTCAGTAGAAGTAGAGAAAGGGAGAATACTCCTTATCAGAATAAGATAAAATAACGGCGTAATTTTAATGTGGGCCGGGATTTACTGTTGATATTTAGGGGGACAGGAAGTGAAAAGATTCAGAAAAGTATATCTTGAGATATCCAATATATGTAATTTAAACTGCTCTTTCTGTCCTAAGACACGGCGGAAACCAAAAATCATGGAGCGGGAAGAGTTTTCATATCTTATTGAAAAGCTAAGGCCCTGGACGGACTATCTGTATTTTCACATTATGGGGGAACCACTGTGTCATCCTAATGTTGAGGAATTTCTAAGCCTTGCTGGAAATGCCGGGTTTAAAGTAATAATTACCACAAACGGTACGCTTCTTGAGGAGGGGGGAGAACGACTTCTTGAAGCCGACGGTTTACATAAAATAAACATATCTCTTCACGCCTTTGAGGCAAACGATATGACAATGCCATTTGACAAGTACCTTGAAGGCTGTTTTTCCTTCGGCCGGCAGGCGGAAGGAAAAAAGATAGTAGTCTACCGGCTCTGGAACGGAGGCGGCGCGGACAGGCAGAATGGTTATATAAAAAAGTGCATAGAGGAGTATTTCCCCGGAATATGGAAAAGGGAGCCAAGAGGTATGGTAATAGGAAATAAGGTGTTTTTGGAGTACGGGGACAAGTTCGACTGGCCGGATCTTTCCGCCACGGATACAGGTAAAAAGGTGTCCTGCTATGGGCTCCGAGACCAGATAGGTGTATTGTGCGACGGCACGGTGGTGCCATGCTGTCTTGACCATGATGGTGATATTCCGCTGGGAAACCTCTTTGAGGAGGACATGGAGGACATTTTGAATTCTAAGCGGGCCCGGGACATTTACGACGGGTTTATGTCCGGTGAGGGCAGAGAGGAACTGTGCAGGCGGTGCGGTTTCGCGAAAATGAGGTTCGGAAAATAGGAAAACAAGCAGAAAAACTTAACAATTTCCTTGAAATAATTAGAATACTGCAGCAAATGACAGCGGTTTAAGATGATTTTGCCCTCGCCTTACCTTAATGGAGGCGAGGGCATTTTAAATTTGGACATTTGAGAAAAGGCTTTTCGATGGGGTGAAATTGGCCTTTAAAATGTTTCTATTTTAATGGAAAAATAGGGTAAATAACATAAAGTAGCGAAATAAATACAATGTCGATTGGCATAACCTGGGCCTTAAAATTCGTAAAAATAACAAGTTAGACGGGACTTCAGGTTAAATTTTTTGTTTGATTTGCACCTTCATGTTTAAAGAAAAAGGTATAAAACATTAGGTTAGACGAGATATTGGAAAGGAATTAGAGAAAGAAAGACAAAACAATTTAAGGAGGCTGCGAAGATGGTTGTTCTAATGTTTCTGCTATGGATCATACTAAACGGCAGAATTACTGTACAAATTACGGTCATTGGTCTTATTGGGACAGCGGTTATTTACGCCTTTATTTCCAAATTTATGGGAATTACGATAAAAAAAGAGCTCCGTTTTATTGGTAAAACGGGGCTGTTCTTGCGTTATTGCGCTGTTTTAATGGTTGAAATAGTAAAAGCGAACTTTGCTGTGATAAGAATAATATGGGACAGGGGCCGAAAGGTCGAGCAGACCATATATACCTTTGAGGTCGATTTAAAACGGGAGATATCAAAGACCATTCTTGCCAATTCCATTACCCTGACACCAGGGACAATAACAGTTGATCTTGTAGGCAATGTATTTGAGGTACATTGTCTTGATGTTTCTCTTATAGAAGGTATCGAGGACGGCAAGTTCATGCAGCTTTTGAAAAAGATGGAGGCGTGAGGCAGTTATGGAAATGGGATATGACATTGTTTTTAAAATCGCAATAGTCGCTCTCACCATGATGGTCATAGCGGTGCTGGTGAGAGCCATAAAAGGTCCAAGGATAGCCGACAGAATCATGGCCATCAATATGATAGGCACTATGACGACCTCCATGATACTTATTGTAGGTCTGCTTCTTGACGAGACCTGGCTTTACGATATGGTGGTGTGAAAAATGAGTGAAAATTTCCTTATTGTTCCTGTTCTGCTACCTCTTTTAGGAGCACTTGGTGTGCGGTTTATAAAGCTTGGCAACAAGCGCGCAAGACAGGCGGCAGTTATCCTAACTACATTTTGCGAAGCCGCGGCAATTTGGGCAGCCATACTATTCTGCGGCGGAAGATACGAGATATTCGAGATATCCGACGGTGCGCATATCGTACTGGCCTTTGACGGACTGGGAAAGTTCTTCGCCGGTATTATTGGCCTTTTATGGCCGCTGACAGCAATATACTCATTCGGGTACATGGACGACAATGTGTATTCCACACGGTTTTATGAGTTTTTTCTGTTGTCTTTAGGTATTACTATTGGTATAGCTGAGGCTGGCAACATGATAACCATGTACTGCTTCTACGAGTTTCTAACTCTTGCTACACTGCCTCTTATCATGTATTACATGACAAAGACCTCTGTAAGAGCAGGCCTTAAGTATCTTGTTTTTGCCATTGGCGGCGCCGCCTTTGCTTTCGTTGGAATGGCTTATCTGATGGCAGAGGGGGTCAGCCTTGATTTTGTGCTGGGCGGTACAGTCAGCACCACAGAGAAAGTAAATACATATCTTGCCATATATCTTATGATGTTTTTCGGATTCGGAGTAAAGGCGGGTATATGTTCCCTGCGGTACAGCGGGCATTTTTCCCCGCCGGAGGAGTAAGCTCATCTTTTGCTGACAAGGCGAAAGAAGCTAACCGTTTTATGCTTGTACCTATAGTAATTCTCGGGGCTGTTTGCGTATTTTTCGGTATATACGCATGGCCCATGGTCAAAGTTGCCGGCGGCATAGCCGCAGGTACTATATAAGGAGGGCGCTATGGAAGGAAACGTTTTACTTTTTGCCCTTGTAATATTCCCAATGGTTTGCGCTCTGGTGGCGTATCTTATCAGCAGGAAATCTGTAAAAACCTGTCAGTATTTCTCCATCGCTTGTGCGGTTGTAGAGGGAGTTATTGCGGCAGCACTTATTTTCTCGCCGGAGGAGTACTTCTTCTCCTTTGACGGCCTCTGCGCTCTTGGGATAAACCTTGCCTTTGATGGGTTTAGAAAAGTTTACTGCGGAGTTGCTGCAATAATGTGGCTTCTGACCATTCTGTTTTCTGCGGAGTATTTCAAAGACTACAAAAACAGGGGAAGATATCACTTTTTCAACCTTATGACTTTAGGCGCTATGGTAGGACTGTTTTTATCGGCGGACCTTATTACAGCGTTTATATTCTTTGAAGTAATGTCATTTGCTTCTTACGAGTGGGTTGCCCATGAGGAAACTCCAGACTCGTTAAAAGCGGCTGACACATATCTTGCCGTAGCTGTCATCGGCGGACTTACGGCTCTTATGGGCATTTTTATAATTAACAGCAAATTGGGTACAGTTAACATAAGCGAGCTTTACAGCGCTGCTACAGCTTGTCCTGATAAGGGAGCACTGTATGCCGCCGGACTGTGTATGCTTTTCGGATTTGGCGCAAAAGCGGGTATGTTCCCGCTGCATATCTGGCTGCCTAAGGCCCACCCAGTAGCTCCGGCACCGGCCAGTGCGCTGCTTTCTGGTATACTTACAAAGGCTGGTATATTCGGAATTTTGGCTGTGTCCTGTAATATCTTCAGATATGACCCCAGATGGGGCACGGTAGTGCTCATACTGGGTACCATAACGATGGTTCTCGGAGCACTTCTGGCGCTGTTTTCCATAGATTTAAAGAGGACTCTTGCCTGCTCGTCCATATCACAGATAGGATTTATTCTTGTAGGCATAGGAATGATGAGCCTTCTGGGCCAGGACAATTCACTGGCCGCGAGAGGAACCTTCTTGCACATGGTAAACCACTCCATGCTGAAGCTTTGTCTGTTTATGGCTGCCGGCGCGGTGTTTATGAATATACATGAGCTTGATCTCAATAAAATAAGAGGTTTTGGCCGGAAAAAACCGTTTTTAAATGTGGTATTTTTAATTGGCGCTCTTGGCATTGGAGGTATACCTCTATTTAACGGATATGTTAGCAAGACACTTCTACACGAGTCCATTATCCAGTATACAGAGGTACTTTTGCAGGCGGGAGAACCGATAGCTGCTATGAAAATCGTGGAGCGGCTTTTCCTCATAAGCGGAGGACTGACCATAATATACATGACAAAACTGTATGTTGCCATATTCATTGAGAAAAACCCGGACCGTCAGGCGGAATATGATGGCATGAAAAACTGGATAAAACCATCATCAGCGCTGGCGTTGGGGGCTGCCGCTCTGGGGATCTTAGTTCTGGGAATAGCGCCCAATTATATAAATGATGGTATAGCCGGTATGGGTATGGACTTTTTCGGCTCCTCTATGGGAGCGGAGACTTTCAGCTATTTCTCTTTTGAGAGCATGGAAGGCACAATAATATGCGTTGTTATTGCGGCCATACTTTATCCTGTTGTTGTCCGTGGACTTCTCATGAAAAAAATAAGGCTGGGGTAAAAGAGTATATTAACATAATACCAAGCTGGATGGATCTTGAGGATATGTTTTACAGGCCAAGGCTGCTCAGAGTGTTGCCGAACATATTCGGTACACTGTCAAGACTTGTCTGCGATATGCTCGATATTATAGTCTTGGCTCTTATGAAGCTGCTGCTTGTGGGAGATGATATTACCCCGGATGAACTGAACGCCAAACGAAGAAAGGACCTTGTGGGACGGCTCCTTGACAGGCTCTACAACACCGATGGAAAATATACGAAGATTGAAAAAGAAGCCAAGGAGGTTGTACACAGAGTAAGTCTGGATCTGTCATTTTCACTTCTTATGTGCAGCTTTGCCATAGTTGCTGTGGCTGTTGCGCTGATCGTATGGAACACTTAATTTGAGGTATGTTAAAAAGGCTCTGCCGTCAGGCAGGGCCTTTCCTTTTTTGCAGGCAGTGAGTAAAAATATAAAAAAAGTCGGAGCAAACGAAAGAGTTTACTCCGACAGACATAACTGACTGTTTTGGCAGTCGCTTTTAAATTGTTTTAGATGTTTTCGTAAGCTATTAAATGAGAGGGGTTCAGAAAGTAATTACTTCTGTTCCCGTATCAAATGCCATTGTAAAACCAGAACACATCCTGGTTATAATGTACCAGAAGTGGTTTATCCTATAGCGCAGGCAATTACTCTACAGGAGCAATGCTACCGCAGCCAGTGCAGATATCATCAGTGGAAGCGTCGTTGCAGTTAACAAACGTATCGCCGACTGTGGCAGTTGCACCAAATTCAACTGGAACAGCTACGCAGATATCCTGAGTGATGGTGAAAACGCAGGCACCATTTCTTTCACCTTCGCACATAACTCTACCTGGAGTTACAACAGGTGTTCCGCAACATTTTGTAAAAGTTGCGCCTGTCTTGGCGAATGGGTTTACGGTTACCGGTACGCAAATTGATGCGGACTGATACCCAATAGTTGGGCAAGTCTGGTCTTCCATAATTGGCAATTCATTCTGTATTATAATCATTTTCCTTTCAATTGGAACAACACATCATATTCCATATGCCATGGATTGGTTAAAAGAAAATGAAAAAATTTTATAAATTTTTAACGGCAAAATAATCAGAGAATGTATTTCTAGATCATAAATAAAAAATTCGGAGCAAAGGTAACTTTGCTCCGATGTTTGGTTGCGGGGACAGGATTTGAACCTGCGACCTCCGGGTTATGAGCCCGACGAGCTACCAACTGCTCTACCCCGCGATATTTGCTTTTATCTTTAGCCTAATTATAATAACACATACTTTGGGCACAGTCAAGTATATAAAAGGTAACTTTTTTAGGGGAAAGTGTCTTTTTATAAAATAATTTAAAATATCCGGATTGTTTAGGTATAACAAAAGCTCCCATTTTTCATGGGAGCTTTGATATTCATATTAAGATTCTCCGCCGCCCTGAGGCTTTTTACCGCCCTTCCTTCTGTGGTAGGGCTTTCGTGGCAGTTGGGCGTCATCCTTCTGGACTGTTGCCTTGGTCTGCTGCTTCGGCGGTATTGAGGAGACCTTTTTGCTGTCCTTGGGAGAACGGTTTCCAGTGCGCGGGGCATTTTTATTCTGACCACGTGGCCTTCTTCCGCTTCTGTGTTTACGGGATCTCTGATCTTTTTGTTCTTCAGATAGCTCCTCGGGGATATCGAGTTTTACAGGTTTTTTACCCTTGGACTGGGACTTCTGCGCGGCGATACTCGCCAGCTGAAGACCATCGTTTTCTAGGCCTGGTATTATCCAGCCCTCAGACTCCTGCATCTCAGTACTAGGTTTTGTTTCACGCTGGATACGGGGCTTTTTGGGCTCTTCTACGATTGAACCGTCAGCAATACCCGCCAGATATTCAGCCCTCTGAGCTTTACCGCCAAGAACAGTAACTTCGCTGGCATCGAAAGTTTTGAGAGATAGATCATTCTGATTTTCCAGCTTTACCCTGACTTTACGGCGCAGAAGATTTACATCTGTTACCATGCCTTTACCTTCAGGAGTATCTACAAAGGAGTCCTGTTTGGGGACTTGTTTTACAAGATCCTCATAAGCCTCTTGTTCATATTTGAGACAGCACATAAGACGTCCGCAGGTACCCGATATCTTTGTAGGATTCAGGGACAGACCCTGAGTTTTAGCCATTTTAATGGAGACCGGCTGAAAATCATCAAGGAACTGAGCACAGCAGAACGGTTTTCCGCAGATTCCAAGGCCGCCCAGAAGACGGGCTTCGTCTCTAACGCCTATCTGCCTAAGTTCAATACGCATTTTGAAGGTTGCTGCCAGGTCTTTTACAAGGTCTCTGAAATCCACTCTTCCGTCGGAAGTGAAGCAGAACAGGATCTTGTTTCCGTCAAAGCTGTATTCAACATCCACAAGTTTCATATCAAGATTGTGGTTTTTTATTTTTTCCCGACAGATATCAAAGGCCTCGGCCTCTTTCTCCTTGTTTCGTATAGCACGCTCAGTGTCCTCTTCAGTGGCTATTCTGATTATTGGGCGCAGAGGCGGTACTACCGTGGAGTCATCAACAGAGTGATTGCCTCTGACGCATTCGGCAAATTCGATACCTTTTGAGGTTTCCACGATGACATTCTGACCTTTTTCTATTTTAAAGTCAGCCGGATCAAAGTAGTAAACCTTGCCTTTGCTTTTAAATTTTACACTTACAACTTCTGTCAATTTATTTCCTCTTTCTGTTCAGGCGCTTCAGGTTAGCTCGGCACATAAAAGACCGAGAATATGTACAACGCCTACGTTCAGACTAAGATATGACGATACCGTATCAAATGTCTGGAACATTTTCAAAAGTTTTTTCCTAATATTTGGGTCTTCCGCAGTTTTAAGACGCGAAACTGTCTTTTTACTGACAGCGGAAGAAAGGTTTCCGAATGTTATGCGATCGGTTTTCTCAAGGCTGTTTATAAAAGATACCATGGAAAATCTATCTCCAGATAGATATGTATCAATAAGCCTGTCGGCGGTGTTTTCCACATCTTCCTCCGCTGCGGCGCTCTGGCCAGATATAAACCTGATTAAAGCGCACCGTGAACGTACAGTGGGAAGTAGGAGGGATGGGTTTTCAGCGCACAGTATAAAGTAAGAAAACCGGGGCGGCTCCTCAAGGGTTTTTAAAAGCACATTTTGAGCCGCCGTATTCATTTTATCTGCGTTATTTATGATATATACTTTGTTTTCTCCATCGTTAGGCACAACAAAAGCGTCAGACCGGACAACTCTCATCTGGTCCACGGTAAGTTCCTTCTTATCTTTAAGAAGATCTATAACCGTTATGTCCGGGTGTATGTTCTCAAAAGCTTTCCGGCAGCCTTCGCAGTTCATACATGGCCTGACACTGCCAGTCGACTGACAGACGATGGAGGCGGCAATTGCTCTTATGATCCGGTCCTTTTCCTCGGATTGGGGACCGGACAGGATAGTGGCGTGGAACATGCCAGAGTTTTTATACCGCTCAGAGAGAAAATCCCTGTAGTTCTTTATGGATATATCCATATTTATTTTCCTTTACATAGCGCCGGCCTTTTCTATATCCTCTTTGCAAATGGTCATAAGATCATCTTTTGCGGGATTTTCAAGCTGGGCGACTCTGTTAGAGTGGATCGTGATAATGTTTTCGAAAATATTCCGCACATCCCTGGCGTTACCGAAGTTTTCGTCCTTCTGCTGGTACATGTCCTCAAAAAACTTTTTGGAGTACTCATTGGCACCTTCATAAAGGATGTACTGATTTTTTTTGCACATGGACAGGAAAATCTCATAGAGCTGCTGTCCTGTATAGTCTTCAAATATGAAATAGCGGTTGAATCTGGATTCAAGACCCGGGTTTGAGTTTATGAAATTCTCCATGAGATTTTCATATCCGGCCACGATTACAACAAAATCGTCCCTATTGTCCTCCATAGCCTTCAATAGGGTTTCAATAGCCTCCTGACCGAAATCAGCGCCGCCAGCGCCGGAAGAAGAGGAGGCAAGAGAGTAGGCTTCATCTATAAACAAAACGCCACCCAGGGCCTTTTTAATAACTTCGTTGGTTTTTATAGCAGTCTGGCCCACGAAACCAGCTACAAGGCCTGACCTGTCTACTTCCACAAGTTGACCCTTGCTCAAAACGCCGATTGCGTGATAAAGCTGGGCAATAAGACGGGCCACTGTGGTCTTGCCGGTGCCAGGATTACCCATAAAAACCAGATGGAGGGATATCGCAGGGGAGGAAAGACCGTTTTCCTCCCTGAGTTTGCGTACTTTTACAAGATTTATAAGACTTTTTACATTCTCCTTGATTTTTTCAAGGCCCACAAGAGAGTCGAGTTCCGCAAGAAGATCTTTAAGATCCGGGGTCTCAGGCGATTTTTCCGCCTGTGTCTTTGGCGCGTCTGACTTCAGCATGGCACCTTCACCGCCGGTCTCGCGTATCAGCTGATCAGCCGCGGCCTCAGCCTCCTTTATGCAACTTAAAAGCGTATCTGCGTCTGAATAGTTTTGTTCCATTCTGTCCAGATCGCGGCTCAGATCTTTAAGGCTATCAAGATAATATCCCGTCGGTTTGAGACCGTAAGCGTTAAAATCTATTGGATCAGAATTTTTCTTTTTTTTAAAGGACATTAATATTCACCTTTTGCCGCAAAAATTTGTAGTCTAGTGGTATGGATGCATAAGCTTTAAAACCACCGCCAGCGGCCAAAACGCCGCATGTATTAGAAATCTGCGTTTCCAACAGTTCTGGGGTGGAGCTCAACATCACGGATGTTTGTAATGCCTGTAAGGTACATTACCATGCGCTCAAAGCCCATGCCATAGCCGGCGTGGCGGCATGTGCCGTAACGGCGCAGATCCTCATACCACCAGTAGTCGTCAGGATTGAGGCCAAGTTCCTTAATACGGGCATCAAGAATGTCAAGACGCTCTTCACGCTGGCTACCGCCGATAAGCTCACCAATGCCAGGAACAAGGCAGTCTGCAGCGGCAACTGTTTTGCCGTCGTCGTTCTGGCGCATATAAAAGGCCTTTATCTCTTTTGGATAGTCTGTAACGAAAACAGGACGTTTGAAAATCTGCTCTGTGAGATATCTCTCATGCTCAGTCTGGAGGTCGCAGCCCCAGTATACTTTAAATTCAAATTTGTCATTGTACTTTTCAAGGATTTCAACAGCCTCAGTGTAGCTGACGCGGGCGAAATCGAAGGACGCAACATGCTCAAGACGCTCCTTAAGACCCTTGTCAACAAAGGAGTTGAAGAAGTTGATTTCGTCCGGGCATTTTTCCAGAACACGGCGAATGACATATTTTATCATAGCTTCAGCGTTGTCCATATAGTCTGTAAGATCGGCAAAAGCCATTTCCGGCTCGATCATCCAGAATTCTGCAGCGTGGCGCTGAGTGTTGGAGTTTTCCGCGCGGAAAGTAGGACCGAAAGTATATACGTTGCCAAAGGCCATAGCGAAGTTCTCAGCGTTGAGCTGACCAGATACTGTCAGGCTTGTGCGCTTACCGAAGAAGTCTTTCGTGTAATCCACAGTACCATCGGGATTTTTCGGTACGTTTTCCATATCCAGAGTGGTTACCTGGAACATTTCACCGGCACCTTCACAGTCGGAGCCTGTGATTATTGGTGTCTGAACATATACAAATCCCTGATCCTGGAAGAAGCAGTGAACAGCGTGGG
Organism: uncultured Oscillospiraceae bacterium; assembly: GCA_944387845.1. GTDB lineage: Bacteria > Bacillota > Clostridia > Oscillospirales > Oscillospiraceae > CALXGH01. Next base: position 37,703 of record CALXGH010000039.1, on the reverse strand, counting down.
CAGCTACGGAGCGTACGCGGAAAGCCGCGGAGAACAGGTTTGTTCTTGGACGCAGATGCTGTATAGTTCTAAGATATTCCACAGTGTGGCGCTTTTTCTGAAGGGGATATTCCGGAGAGGAAGGGCCTTCAATGCAGATCTGGGCAGCTTTGAGCTCCAGTGGCTGCTTTGCCTCAGGAGTTAAAACAACCGTTCCTGTAACTATAAAAGCCGTACCGACATTCTGACGAGCAATTTCAGCATAATTTTCAAGAGTCGCAGCCTCGAAAACTATCTGAAGATTTCTAAAGCAGCTGCCGTCATTGAGCTCTATGAAGCCGAAATTTTTCATATCCCGGATGGTGCGGGCCCAGCCGCCGACGGTTATGGTTTTGCCGTCGTATATGCTGCTGTCGGCAAAAACGGATGAAACTTTTGTGATGTTGATATCGTTCATTTTTATTATCCTCTTTCGAAATATAATGATTTACTTTCTCGTTATTACCATCTGATTTACAGAATAATAAGACGCGGAATATGAGACAAGATCGTCAGAAGAGCTGGAAAAATGGAAAAGACCGCCTAAAGCGAAATCCAGTTCCCCAGTGGATATCATAGGCAGAACCTCGTCTCTTGAGACTGTTTTGAACTCTATGCCGAGACCCATACTGTCGCAGACAGCTTTGGCGATCTCCACCTCGAAGCCAGTGAGGACATCATCGTCGTTTATGTAGGCATAGGGTGAGCCGGCAAGGCAAACGCCCACAGTGAGTACAGTGTCGTATTTTTCCTGGGAAGGCTCATAAATGTACTCTTTTCCCTTAGCAAAACTCTTGAGAATATCTCCGACCACAGCCAGATCCTTCATTTTTTCACTCAGGGCCGAAGCAAGATCCGCCCTGGCTCTGGAGCAGACAAAAGAGAGCTGAACTTTTCCCATTTCTTCAGACAGGGTCTTAAGACCGCTGAAGATTTTTACTATTGAGGAGACCTTGCTTTCATCGATTATAATGCAGTCGACGGTCCCGTTTTTTAGGTCAGCCGAGGCTGCGTCCTCAGTTGTGTACTCTTTAACAATTACGTCGAGATCCATTTTGTCTATAAACTCTTCCGAGAGAGTACCGCTGACAACGCCCACTGTTTTACCATCCACATCGTCCAGAGAGGAGACCGTCGGCTCAACAGATGAGCAGCCGCACAAAAGGAAAATCAATAAAAAGGCAAGGGCTGATAAAACTATACGCTTCATAAAACATACCTGCCGTAAATATTCCAAATATTACTTAATTATATTATACTTTTCACCGGTAATCAACAGATATTTTGTCCGTTTTAATGGTGTGTGGAATATAAAAAGCAGAGAGGTAGGGGCAAAGCAAACGCTGGTAAGGAAAAAGTGCCTGTGTTATCACAAGCACTTTTTCTGTCGAAGGACAATGTGGAATGATGTTTTAATTTTTGGCCATATCAGTAATTTTTGACAGCAGAGCCTGGGCTTCCGATGGGTTTTCTGCTTCAGTTTTGATTATGATTGAGTTTTTATCGAAAGACGGACGGATTATGGCGTTCTTATTACGTCCTTTTACCTTTATGCCCGCGTCAAATTCAAGGGCGGACTCGCTGGACAGAGCCGAACTGAGCTTGTGCATTACAGCGGCTTTATCGGAGGTTAAAAATACCTCTCTAACAACATATGAATAGCTTGGAATGTACTGACTGATTTTTTGGATTGTCTTGCCGGAAGCTACGCAGTATGCTGCGATTTTGACTGCGGCGAAAATACTGTCTCTAATGAAAAGCTGGTCTGAGTAGAGACTGTCGGCCTTCTGAGACGATCCACCACGGCGCAGTACTCTCGCAAAATATTTTTTCGCGATGGACTCGATTACCTGGGGACCATCGTAGGGAAGGACCAATTCTTTACAGCCCATCTCAAAGGCGCTTATGCATGTTAATATCATTGTGGTCTGACTGTCCAGTTCAGTGCCGTCTTCATCTATGAGGGAGAACTCGCCCGAAGGGCCAATTACGAATGAAAAAACGTCCTTTTGTCCGGAGACAAGCTCAAAACCCAGTTGAGATAGTACATATTTTAGGAGCCGGGCCTCCGGGCTGTGGCCAAGCACGGACGCTTTCATGTTGTGGGGATATTTTTGGCCAAAGGATTTTATTGCAGCCATGGCGTAAGTGTCCAGGGCGCCGCATATATTCAGCACCTGGCCCACAGAAGAGACGGAAGTCCTGCGCCCGCCAGAGTAGATAAGACTCTCGATTTTGCGCTGGTTTTGGCGATCAAGAGGAAGACCAAGACTGTCCATGAATTTTATGGATACCGTATCCTCTGACTGACTTACGAAAAGAGTCATGTCAAACCCAAGGTTTTTTCCTGTAAATGATGCCGCTGACGCAAAGGGACAGTCGCCTTTAGCGCCATCACTGCCGGAGAATCTCACTCCGCACAGGATGCTGTCAGATACAAGGGACGCGGCGCCATCGGGTTGACAGCAGACTAGAACTTTGCCGAAAGAGGCGGCTGCGCTGCCAATATTCATAGCTGCCTCAGGTGTAATTGAAAGGCCAAACTGGCCGGAGAGTGAGGCCTCCGCTCCGAAAGATAGAGATGAGACCATCATACCAGAAGTGATGTTTTCACTGATTTTTGAGCCGTCTGGTATTTTTCTGTTTGGCCATATGTTTACATTTTCATTTATGGTACAGCCATGGCCGATAGAGGTGCCGTCGCCGATGGCGCACTGCTCTCTTATCTCTGAGTTCTCACCTACGATAGCTCCGGTGCCTATGAAGGAACCTGTTATAGTAGCTCCTGATTTTATATTGGAACCGTCAATCACGCTGCCTTCGATTTTGCAGCCTGATGCGATTTTGCTGCCACTGTTTATACATGTAAATGGGCCTATGTGGCAATTTTCGCCCACCACGACATCTTTTCCGATATATACAGGCGGAATCACTGTAGTGCTGTCCGGCAGCGGAGAGCAGCACCAGATCCTGTCTCCAAGCTGCTTTATATTTGGCTCGATGCCTGTTTTCTGGGACAGGGATTTCCGCAAGCAGTCAAGATAAGAGGTTACAGAGCCAACATCGCACCAGTAGCCTTTTGATTCAGTTGCGTATATGTTCTCCCCCTGCCTGAGTATATCAGGGAAAAAGTCCTTGCCAAAGTCGTAGGGAGAGTTTTCTGGGATAAAGCGCAATGCCCTTGGGGACATTATATATATTCCCGTGTTCACAAGGTTAGTTACTACACCATCCCAGCCTGGCTTTTCGATAAATTTCATTACTTTACCACTATCGTCTGTAACAACAAGACCATACTCCAGCGGGTCGGTACAGGAGTACAGGACGATTGTAGAAAGAGCCCTATTTGACTTGTGAAAGGCAAAGGCTGACTTGAGATCGAAATTGCATACACAATCCCCGGATATGACAATGAAGTCGTCATTTCCGATAAAATCCGCACAGTTTTTCACACTTCCGGCGGTTCCCAGTGGACTGGACTCAATGCTGTAGGTGATGTTTACTCCAAAGTCAGAGCCGTCTTTGAAATACTCCGTAATTTTTTCCGGCATATAGCGAAGGGTCATACATATATCGCTGATACCATTTTTTCGCAAAAGTGAGACTATATGCTCTAAAACCGGCCTGTCCATTATCTTAACCATTGGCTTGGGAGTGTTTGAGGTCAAAGGTCTCAGCCTTGTGCCCTCGCCTCCTGCCATAACGATCGCTTTCAAGAATAATTCCTCCTGTATAAAGCTGTATTGTTACGTTTAGTATGTCCAAAAAATAGAAATTTAATTTACCTAGGCAGAAATTTTTATTACTATTCCCAAATAATGCAAAATTACCTGGTGCAGACCAATTAAATTGTTGTTAAACAGTCTCAAATTTGCTATAATTTAAGATACATTTAAAGTGGGGGAGGTGTTTCCTTGAATAGCAAACTTAAACGGCTGTTACAGCCAAATACAAGATTTTATTTTATTTTTTTAATAATTTTTGCTGTTGCGACCTTTTTTCTTGGGGAGCATAGGACGCTTTTGTTTGTTGGCGAGGTTGTCATCATAGTTTTACTTCTCCTTTACTCAAATTATTCCAGCAAAAAACGGAGCAGGGAGATAGTTGACTACATAGAATCGGTAAGTATAGATATGGAGTCGTCGTCAAACGACATAATGGTCAATTTCCCACTGCCGATGGCGATATTCAATCTGGACGACAACAGGATTGTGTCATCAAACGACGGTTTTAATCAGATTACAGGAGATAGGGAGCACACCTTTGAAACGCACATGTCCGATGTTGTCCCTGGTTTTAACTATAAGTGGCTGATGGAGGGCAAAATGGAGAGCCCTGCACACGTACCTCTGGGTGGCAAGATATTCAAGGTGTACGGAAATATCGTCAGAAACTCCAGTGAGGGCGGCAGATACAGCTGGCTTGGAGTTACCTATTGGTTTGATATTACGGAGTACGCTGATATATCCAGAGAGTTCATGAACACAAGGCCGATTTTCTGCATACTCATGCTGGATAATTATGAAGAGCTTTTAAACGATCTTTCTGAGAAGGACAAATCCGCTATAATGTCCATGTTGGATGACAGAATAAGTGATTGGGCCGATTCATGCAGCGGATATCTGAGAAAATATGACAGAGACAGGTACATATTTATCTTTGAGGAGCGATATCTTCAGAAATTTATTGAAGGCAAATTCTCCGTCCTTGACTCGGTACGATCCATAACGGCTCCTAACGGCATACAGCCAACGCTGAGTATCGGCATAGGAAAAGACGGAAAGACAATGGCTGAGAGCTATCAGTATGCGTCTTTGAGCCTTGATATGGCGCTGAGCCGCGGTGGAGACCAGGCGGTAATAAAAAACAGGTTCAATTTTGAGTTTTACGGCGGCAAGACCAACCAGATGGAAAAGAGGACAAAGGTCAAGAGCCGTGTTATGGCAAACTCCATAGGAGAACTTATACATGACGCCTCCAAAGTGTTCATAATGGGCCACAAGTTTTCTGACTTTGACTGTATAGGTGCCGCAGTGGGAATATGCTGCATAGCAAGGAAAAGAGAAGTGCCAGCCAGAGTTGTAGTCGATTTTGAAAACACTGTGGCAAAACCACTTATTGAAAAAATGCGTGGGGTAGCAGAATATGAAAAAGTATTCATAACACCTCAGGACGCCATTTTGGAAGCTGACGGAGGAACTTTACTTGTAGTCGTTGATACTAACAGACCGGAGCAGGTAGAGTCTCTTACACTCCTTGAGTCATGCAACAGAGTTGCCCTTATCGACCACCATAGAAGAGCGGGCACATATATCCAGAAAGTGGATCTCAATTTCCATGAGCCATATGCTTCATCCACCTGCGAGCTTATTACAGAGCTTTTGCAGTATATTGTGGACCCGGCGGATATTCTGAGGGTAGAGGCTGAGGCTATACTTGCCGGCATAATGCTGGATACAAAAAACTTTACAATGCGAACAGGCGGAAGAACTTTTGACGCGGCGGCGTTTTTGAGAAGGGCCGGTGCGGATACCACGGAAGTAAAGAAGCTTCTGCAAAATGATATCGAATCCACAAAAGAAAAATACGCTATAATACAGAAGGCCAAAATTTACAAGTCTGGCATCGCTATTGCCGCACCGGAAAATGTAAAGGGCAGGGTAATCGCCGCCCAGGCCGCCGATGAACTTCTGAATATATCGGGTATAAACGCGTCGTTTGTGGTATTTCCTGATGAGAACGGAATAAACATATCCGCAAGATCCGGAGGAGATATCAACGTACAGGTTATCGTTGAAAAACTGGGTGGTGGCGGATCAAGGCTCCAGGCCGGCGCTCAGATCAAGGATATGACACTCAAAGATGTGGTGAAAGACCTCCTGATAGCCATAGATAAGTATCTGGAGGAAGTTTCTGAATAGAAAAGGAGAAAAATATGAAAGTTATTTTACAGCAGGATGTAAAAGGGCAGGGTAAAAAAGGCCAGATGGTAGAGGTATCAGACGGCTATGCTAGAAATTTTCTGCTCCCCAGAAAGCTTGCCCTTGAAGCAACAAGCGACAATATAAATACTATGAAAGTAAAGGAAAAGGCCCGCCTTGCCCAGATAGAGAGGGAAAAAGAGGCCGCTATGGAAAACGCAAAAAAACTTTCCAGCTGCACGGTAAAAATCTCTGCCAAAGCCGGCAAGGACGGACGTCTTTTCGGCTCCGTTACAGCTAAAGAGATTGCAGAAGCGCTTGGTCAGCAGTTTGGTATTGTTCTTGAAAAGAACAGACTTGTGCTCAGCGAAAACATCAAATCTTTCGGCACCTTTGAGGTAAAGTGCAAGCTGGGCCACGAGATAACAGGTTCCTTTAAAGTTTCCGTTACAGAGGGAAACTGAGAAAAGAGTAAAATAAGACCTTAGGCAGGTGTGGGAAATGGATGAGAACATATCAAGGCAGATGCCTCACAGTGTTGAGGCGGAACAGGCTGTCATTGGCTCAATGCTTATTGATGCCAGATGTGTTCCTGAGGTAATCGGCAAAGTCAAAGCCTCGGATTTTTATGTAAAAGCGAATAAAGATATTTTTGAAACCATATATTCTATGTTCAATTACTCCATGACCATTGATCCTGTAACTGTCCTTGAGCAGATGAGGATAGCCGGGACAGCAAACGAGGGCACGGCGGGATACCTCATGGAGCTGATGGAGATAACGCCAACGGCGGCCAATGTTTCAAAATACGCTGAGATAGTATGCGACAAGTCCCTACTGAGATCCGTTGCAACTGTTGGAGAAGAGGTTGCCCTTATGGCCTATGAAGGCGCCGGGGAGGCAAAAGACATTCTTGAAGCGGCGGAAAAGAAAATATACGCCCTCAGACAGGACAGATCTGATGGACTTCAGAGCGTGTCCCAGATACTTGTTGGAGTGTATGAGCAGCTTGCGGAGGCGGCACAGTCCGACTCCAGAATACCGGGACTTACCACAGGTCTTGTCGATCTTGACAATTTTATACTGGGTTTAAATAAATCTGATTTAATTATCATCGCATCGCGTCCTGGTATGGGAAAAACCAGTATCGCTTTGAATATTGCCACAAGTGTTGCAAAGACCAGTGGAAAAGCGGTAGCGATTTTTTCTCTTGAAATGTCAAGAGAACAGCTTTGTCTGAGACTTCTCTCCGGTGAGTCCTTTGTTGATAATAAAAAGCTTCAGACAGGTCGTCTTACTGAAAGTGAGTGGGACAAGATTGCAGCTGCGGCAGCCATGCTCAGCGGCTATGACATTAAAATAGATGACAATCCGTCTTTGTCTGTTGCGGACATGAACGCACAGTGCAGACGAGTAAAAAACCTAGGCCTTGTAATAATTGACTACCTGCAGCTTATGACAAGCGCTCAGGGCAGTACCCGAGCAGGAGACAACCGTCAGCAGATAGTCAGCGACATATCCAGAATGATGAAGATCATGGCCAAAGAACTCAATGTTCCGGTAATTTGCCTTGCCCAGCTTTCACGAGCTAATGAGGCAAGACAGAACAAGAGGCCTATGCTCTCAGACCTCCGTGAATCCGGCGCTATCGAGCAGGATGCGGATATTGTTCTGGGCCTTTACAGGGAGGACTATTACGACAAGGAGACCGACAAAGCAAACCTTGCCGAGTGTATAGTGCTCAAAAACAGACGAGGCGAGACGGGAACAATAGAACTTCAGTGGCTTCCAGAATATACGACATATTCCTCAGTGGAACGAAGGTATTCTGATGATGAGTGATTTTATTGTGCAGGTATGATATGAAGAAAGTTATATCGTTTTGCGACAGGTATTCGCTTTTGCCTTCAGGCGGTCTTGTGCTTGCTGCCGTATCCGGCGGAAAAGACAGTATGTGCCTTCTGGATATCCTGTATAAGCTAAAAGACCGGTACGGATACGAGCTATGCGCTATCCACTTCAACCACATGATAAGAGGAAAGAGTGCGGATCGGGATGAAAACTTCGTCATGGAGACATGTCGGAACCGGAAAATAAAGTTTATTGCGGGGCGAGGAGATACTCTAAGGTACGCTAAAGAGCATAAAATCGGGACTGAAGAAGCCGGCCGGATACTCAGGTACAGATTTTTTGAGGAGACTGCCCGTGAAACGGGAGCTGTTTGTGTGGCTACGGCCCATAACGCCGATGACAACGCAGAGACTGTACTTATGAATATGGCAAGAGGAGCGGCACTGAAAGGCCTGTGCGGCATACCTCCCAGACGGGATATTTTTATACGGCCTCTTCTCTCCTGCACGAGAGATGAGATTGAGGAATATAACAGAGAAAATCAAATAGACAATATAGAGGACGAGACTAATTCTCAGGACATTTATACAAGAAATAATATACGTCGGAACATCGTTCCCCTGTTAAAGGGAATAAATCCCAGGTTTTCCGAAAATGTTTTCAACATGTCGGACATAATCAGGCAGGACGAGGACTTTATGGACAACCAGGCGGACAAGTTTATTTCGGAAAATGTACATGGCGGAAAGATTGAAATTGCCGCTTTAAACCGTTTACATACTGCCATAAAAACAAGAGTAATAAGGAAGATATGGCCTTCTTGCGGCAAAAAACATATTGAAGAAATAATTGCTCTGACAGGGGACAAAATTTCCCCCTCCGCCAGGTGTAATATACCAGGTGGAATAGCCCGGCGGGAGTACGGCAGCATAGTTTTCGAAAAAGAAACTGATAATGTGGTCTGGTAGCCCTTTCCCATAAAAGAGGGAGAGGAACATAAGATAGAGCCGCTTTCCATAGTGGTTAAATGTGAAAAGCCTGCTCCAGGGGAGACCGGTAATAAAACTTTTACAACTTTTATATTTAAATCTGAGAACATTTGTGATAAAATTTCCGTCAGACCCCGCATTTCTGGGGACAGCATAAGGCTTAAAGGGGGGAGTAAAACCCTTAAAAAGCTTTTTATAGAGAAAAAAATACCGGCTCACAAAAGGGACAAGATCCCGGTTGTGGCCGCCGGAGACAAGGTCATAGCTGTTTTAGGTATAGGCATGGATGTGGATTTCATTCCTGACGAAGGACAGCAGACCTTAAAAATAGAGTTTAGGGTGATTTAGGTATGATGAGAGACGATATAGAGAGAATATTCTTCTCTGAAGAGCAGATCCTGGCAAGGGTAAAGGAATTAGGTGCCCAGATAACAAAGGATTATGAGGGTAAAAACCCAATGTTCATAGGTGTTTTGAAAGGTTCCTTTGTTTTTATGGCTGACCTTATAAAAAATATCGACACATACTGTGATATGGATTTTATGGCTGTATCGTCTTATGGTTCCGGAACAAGCACTACCGGTGCCGTAAAGATAACAAAGGATCTTACCTATGATATTCAGGGCAGAAATATTATCATCGTTGAGGACATTCTGGACTCCGGTGTAACGCTCAGTTATCTTGTAAATTATCTATCGATGCGGAAGCCTGCCTCGATAGCTATTTGTACTCTTCTTGACAAACCTTCAAGGAGGAAAACTTCTGTAAAGGCTGACTATGTGGGAATGGAATGCCCGGATGCCTTTATAGTGGGATACGGTCTTGATTATGCGGAGAAATATAGGAATTTACCGTATATTGGTGTTTTGAAAGAGGAAATATACACAAAATAAAGCCCGCTGGGCTTCCATGAAAGAAGTGAAAGTTATTTGAAACCACAGAAAAACAGAAGAATAGATATTGGGTTCTATGTTTTCATGATAATTATTCTTGTGGCGAGTATTTATCTTTTGAGCATGAACGAGACCAGTTCTTCAGAAATCAAATACTATGAAGTTTTGAAGCTTTTCAAAGAGGAGAAGGTGGACTCATTCAGAGTTGAGGATACCACTCTTTACATGACTCTTAAGGACGACTATAACGGTACAAAAAATGTTACGCATCAGCTTTACAGCTTTAGCGTATTTTACAATGATTTGTCCGAGACTATCCAGCAGCAGTATGACAGCGGCGTTTTAAAAGAGTATGATTACGACGCCGGTTGGACCGCGCCATGGTGGATATCATTTGTACCTTATCTTATAATAATGGGCGGATTCTTCATATTCTGGTCGTATATGATGAACAAATCCGGCGGCGGCGGAGCCGGCGCGGCAATGAAATTCGGAAAAGCCCGTACACAGAAAGGTTCGGACTCGAAAAAGCGTGTTACATTTGACGATGTGGCAGGTGCTGACGAGGAGAAAGAGGAACTTGAGGAAGTCGTTGACTTTTTGAAGAATCCTAAGAAATATATTGATCTCGGTGCCAGAATACCTAAGGGCATACTCCTTGTAGGCCCTCCGGGAACAGGTAAGACCCTCCTTGCCAAAGCTGTTGCCGGCGAGGCTGGAGTACAGTTTTTGTCAATATCCGGCTCAGACTTCGTTGAGCTTTATGTAGGTATTGGCGCATCTAGGGTAAGAGATCTGTTTGAGCAGGCAAAGAAGCTTGCTCCGGCTATAATTTTCATCGACGAGATCGACGCTGTTGGACGGCAGAGAGGTTCCGGTCTTGGCGGTGGCCATGACGAGAGAGAACAGACCCTCAACCAGCTATTAGTTGAGATGGACGGTTTTAACGGTAACGAGGGCGTCATTGTAATGGCGGCAACCAACAGAGCTGATATTCTTGATAACGCTCTTTTGCGTCCTGGCAGATTCGACAGACAGATATATGTTGGTGTTCCTGACGTAAAAGGTCGAGAAGAGATCCTGAAAGTACATGCAAGAGGTAAACTCATTGGGGACGATGTTGACCTGAAGAGCATTGCAAGGGGAACGCCAGGCTTCACCGGTGCAGACCTTGAAAACCTCTTGAACGAGGCTGCCCTTCTTGCGGCAAGAAGAAACAAGAGATTTATCACTATGGCTGAATTGGATGAGGCCTCCCTCAAAGTTATGGCAGGCCCGGAAAAGAAGAGCCGTGTTGTTACAGAGAAGGAGCGGAAGCTCACAGCTTACCACGAGGCTGGCCACGCTGTTGCCTCCTACTTCCTTGAGCATACTGCGCCTGTACACTATATTACAATTGTACCAAGAGGCCAGGCAGGCGGTATGACAGTATATCGTCCTGAGGACGATGAGAACTTCAACTCAAGAAGTGAGATGTTTGAGAGGATAGTTTCATGCCTCGGCGGTAGAATTGCTGAGAAGATTTTCCTTGACGATATATCCACTGGCGCCTCCGGGGACATTCAGCAGGCAAGCGCAATTGCAAGAGCAATGGTTACAAAGTATGGTATGAGCGAGAAGCTCGGACCTATCTCCTTTGACTCCAGCGATCACTCCATATTTATAGGGCGTGATTTTGGTGCTACAAAGAGCTATTCTGAAAAGATTGCCGCTGAAATAGATGAAGAAGTTAAGAGCATATTCGACGCTGCTATTGAAAGGTGCGAACAGCTCCTCACACTTCACAGCGATCTTGTTATAAAGGTTGCCGAGTATCTGCTTGAAAACGAATCTATGTCCGGCGATGACTTCAAGTATATGTGTTCACATGACGGCGCTCTTCCTGAAAAGAAAAATGAGGAAAAGTTTGACCAGACAGTGGACAATGTAACTATAAAGCCTGACTCTGAAAGTGAGTTTTTGCCTGACGAGAAACCTGTCTCTGAGAGGATAGATGAGTTTTTCGGAAAAAGTGAAAATGAGGATAAATAAAAGTTTTGGCTTAGATGTTTGAGTAAAATTATAAAAAGCGCCGCTGCTTTACGCAGCGGCGCTTTTTATAATTCCGTAAAATAAAAATCGGATTATTTATTTACAGGCCTTTTATCCGTCCTACCTGCAAGATAGTCAAGGGAGACGTCAAACAAATCGGCAATTTTTATCAAAACATCCAGTCTGGGCTCCCTGGTCATTAATTCGTAGTTCTGATATGCTTTTTCAGTAATATCGCAGTATATGGCGACTTCACGCTGGGTGAGTCCCTTTTCCTTTCTGCACTGCTTTAAACGCCCGGATAAAATTTCTCTCACAATTCACCACCTACAAACGTTCTTGACATATCAAGTATAGGGAGATAGAATACAAGATATACTAACAATTGTTGGTTTAAAGCTTACGAGGTGAGGGTTGTGGCTGAATTTTGTCTTGACTGCTGGAACAGAATTAACGGGACACATGACCCTGCGGATAGATATTTGCTGTCAAAGAATCTGTCTTTGTGTGAAGGGTGCGGAAAAGCTACTCATGTAATTGTTGCGATACGGGGGCATCACTTTCCAAACGGGTTGAGAAGGGGTGTCGGTCCCCTGAAATTTGTTTATGGGGATTTGCACGGAAAAAGAGAAAAGATACGGAAAATAAAAAGAGTTAAGCCGTAAGGCTTAACTCTTTTTGCACTTTAATACTTTTTGCAAGACCTATTTGATAGTCATAATAAGCTCGCCGGCTTTAACATTAGAACCTTCGGATACGAAGATCTTTTCTATTGTGCCAGTCATTCTGGCAACAATATTTGTCTCCATCTTCATTGCCTCGATTGTGGCGAGAACCTGGTTTTCCTTTACCTTATCGCCAGGCTTTACATTGATTTTGGAGATGAGACCAGGTATTGAAGCACCAACCTGGCTCTTGTCTTCCGGCTTTGCAATAAGAACGTTTTTGACTTTAGACTTTGCTGTCTTATCGGGAACGGCAACGTCTCTGCGCATACCGTTTAGCTCAAAGTGGACATTTCTTGTACCGTCCTCATTAAGATCGCCAATACCTTTGTATTTTATAACAAGGTCTTTACCATCCTCAATGCTGATTTTTGCAGTCTGGCCTACCTCCATGCCGTTAAAGAAGATATTGCTGTCAACACGCATGATGTAGCCATATTCCTGACGATGGCGGTAGAAGTCCTCAACAACTCTCGGGTAGAGACACCAGGAGATGATGTTGTGATCCGTTGCCTCAGGGTAGAAGCTGCGAACGTCCCGTGTGGCCTTGTTGAAGTCAATAGGCGGAAGGAGCTCGCCCGGTCTGCAAGTTATAGGCTCTTCGCCCTTGAGGACAACTTTCTGAAGATCCTCCGGGAAGCCCCAAGCAGGCTGACCCATCATGCCCTTGAAGTATGAAACGACGGAGTCAGGGAATGTGAGAGCTTCGCCTCGCTCAACGATGTTTTCAGGGGTCAAGTTGTTCTGAACCATAAATATGGCAAGATCGCCAACCATTTTTGATGAAGGTGTAACCTTTACAATGTCGCCCAGCATCTCGTTTACCTTGACGTACATCTCCTTGACATTGTCAAACTGGTGGCCCATACCAAGGCTTTCAACCTGAGATTTAAGGTTTGAGTACTGGCCGCCAGGCATTTCATAGCGGTAGATGTCAGTCGACGGGTTCTTTATGTCGGTCTCAAAATCGGAGTATACTGCCCTGACATCGGACCAGTAATCGGAGAGCTTCTGGAGTTCGTTGGGGTCAATGCCCGTATCGCGCTCCTGGCCCTGAAGTGATGTTACGATAGAGTTCATGGACGGGTTGCTTGTCATCGAAGACATGGAGTCAACGGCACAGTCCACAATATCAACGCCAGCCTCAGCAGCCATAAGGTATGTTGCAACCTGGTTGCCGGAAGTGTCATGAGTATGCAGGTGTATCGGAAGACCGATCTCATTTTTAAGAGTGGATACCAGCTTCTTGGCGGCGTATGGCTTAAGAAGACCTGACATATCCTTGATGGCAAGAATATGGGCACCGCGGCGCTCCAGCTCTTTTGCAAGATCCACATAGTATTTAAGAGTGTATTTGTCCCTCTTCGGGTCCAGAATATCGCCTGTGTAGCATATTGCAGCCTCGCAGATCTTATCCTGGTTTAAGACCTCGTCCATAGCTACCTCTATGCCCGGCAGCCAGTTTAGAGAGTCAAAGATCCTAAATACGTCTATACCGCCCTTAACGGCCTCTTTAATAAAGGCTCTTATAAGGTTGTCGGGATAGTTTGCGTAGCCCACGGCGTTGGCGCCTCGCAAAAGCATCTGGAAAGGAATGTTGGGTATCTTTTCTCTCAGAAGCCTGAGACGCTCCCATGGGGACTCATGGAGGAAGCGGTATGCAACATCAAATGTTGCGCCGCCCCACATCTCAAGGGAGAAGCAGTCGTTTAATATTTTTGAAGTTCCCTCAGCGCAGCCCAGCATATCTATGGTCCTTACTCTTGTTGAAAGCAGGGACTGGTGTGCATCACGCATTGTGGTGTCTGTTATCAGAAGCTTTTTCTGGTCTAAAATGTATTTTTTAACAGCTTCAGGGCCCTCTCTGTCAAGAAGCTGCTTAAGGCCTTCCCGCTCCGGCAGGCCTGATACATCAGGCACTCTCGGTGGGTCCAGCTGAGTACGGACCTTGTTGGGGTGATCTACCTGATTCTGAGCGATGTAGCGCAGAAGTTTTGTAGCTCTGTCTCGGCTGGCGTTTATCTCGAAAAGCTCAGGAGTCTCGTCGATAAACTTTGTATGGCATTTACCAGCCCTGAAAGTTGGGTGGTTAAGTATATTTGTGATAAATGGTATGTTTGTTTTGACGCCACGGATGTGCTCCTCACTGAGGGCACGGGTGGCTTTTCTGCATACGCCATCAAAAGTGTTATCCCATGTTGTTACCTTAACAAGAAGGCTGTCGTAATACGGGGAGATTACAGCGCCGGTGTAGGCGTTTCCACCGTCAAGACGTATACCAAAGCCGCCGCCGCTGCGGTAAGATGTGATCGTACCTGTGTCGGGGGCAAAGTTGTTTGACGGGTCCTCTGTTGTAACACGGCACTGGATAGCGTAACCGTCCAGCTTTGGAGGCTGATCCTTCTTTATGCCTACCAGCGGATCATACAGCGTGTGGCCCTCTGCAATAAGTATCTGCGCTCTTACAAGGTCGATACCCGTTACCATCTCCGTAACAGTGTGCTCAACCTGGATACGTGGGTTCATCTCAATGAAGTAGTGGTTGTAGTCCTTGTCAACAAGGAACTCTACAGTACCGGCTGAAACATAACCAACGTGCTTTGCGACTTTTACAGCATCATCATAGAGTTTCTGTTTGGTTTCTTTAGGAATTGACCATGCAGGAGCAAACTCAACTACCTTCTGGTATCTTCTCTGAAGGGAGCAGTCCCTTTCATAGAGATGCACAACATTGCCGTATTTGTCGCCCAGGATCTGGACTTCTATGTGTTTCGGCTCAACAAGATATTTTTCAATGAAAATATCCTCGCTGCCAAATGCCTTGATCGCTTCGCTTTTTACAAGCTCAAAAGCCGGTTTAACATCTTCTTCGCTGTCGCATCTGCGCATGCCGCGGCCACCGCCGCCGCCAGCGGCTTTCAAAATTATAGGGAAGCCGTACTCTTTGGCTTTGGCAAGAGCCTCATCGGCGTCTTTCAGAGGAACGCTAGAACCAGGAATGGTTGGTACGTCGCACTCTTTTGCTATCTGTTTGGCTGTGAGTTTGTCGCCCATCTGAGCAAGGATCTTTGAGGATGGACCGATAAACGTGATGCCAGCGTCCTCACATGCCTTGGCGAAATCGGCGTTTTCAGATAAAAAGCCATAGCCAGGGTGAATGGCGTCAACATTTCTCTGCTTCGCCAGCTTTATAATAGCTGGGATGTCAAGATAAGCCTTTAATGGGCTTGTATTTTCACCTATAAGATAAGCCTCATCGGCTTTTGTTCTGAAAAGGCTGAAGGTGTCTTCGTTTGAATACATGGCTACAGTGTGCAGGCCCAGATCGTAGCAGGCTCTGAAGATTCTTATGGCGATTTCGCCGCGATTTGCAACCAGTATCTTGTTAAAATTGCGTTGTTGCATCAAAGACAGAACTCCTTTCATATTGAAAATTTCGTATATTTTTTGCCGAAAATCAATTTCAGAGGTGTAAAACAGTTAATTTTCAGCAAATGTAATACATACGATATATTTAAATAATTTATAGTGGTGAATTAGATTATACTGGGTTTTAAAGGTTTTTGCAATGTTTTTAGAACAAATATACAAAATTAGGATATTTGGTATAGAATATCCCCTTTTTGATTTGATTAATTGGTGAAAACAACCGAATATCCTGCCTACTGAGGCTGGATATGATAGATGTAGAAGCATGAATTTTCAAAATATGAAATTTTTACTGAGGCCAGCTTTCATTTATTGGTATAACTTTATTATATTTCAGAAAAATCAAATTGCGAATATCAGATGCCGTCTCCACTACGCTGGTAATAGAACATATATTGCTGGCCTATGCCGGCGAAGGGGCCGAAAACATTGGGGTCAAAGTCTTTCCCATAGTGCTGTGAAATTGCTTTTTTCATCCAGACGTCCACAGGAAATGCGTCCAGCTTGTGCAGAGAAAAGAGTATTGCGCAGTTTGCAACTTTTTCTCCCACGCCGTTTAAGCTTCGCAGGGCTTTTACGGCATCGGAAAGAGAAGCTGAACTGAGAGATTCAAGGTCAATGTCGCCATTTTGTACCGCTTTTGCGGCGTCAATTATGTATGGAGCCCGGTAACCGCACCTAAGCGGTGCCAGATCCTCTATTGTTAGACCAGCGGTTTTTTCCGCTGTAGGGAAAGCGTAATATGTGTCGCCGCCAAAAGATATCTCGTCTCCAAAGCAGCAGGAGAAAGTCTCCACGATTTTCTTTATCCTTGGAATATTGTTGCACTGGGAAATTATAAATGAGCAAAGAGCCTCCCACTTATCTTGTCTCAAAATACGTATGCCAGCTCCGAAATCAGAGGCATTTTTCATATACTCGTCAATACATAGCCCCTGACGTATCTGCCGGTAGTTGTTGTCCATATCGAAATAGTCATGCCAAATATTGTCATAGTCTTCTTTGGTACCTGTTATGTAAATGCCGGAGGAGTCTTTTTTTATTGTGGCCGCTTTTCCCATGGCAACGCCGGTATATGAGTCGTCATCGTTTTTGTTCCAGCGGAAGCACTGACCGCAGTCGAAAATCTTGTCCAGGTCAAAATCATCGTCAGTTTCTATTTTATAAAATATATCTTTATCCATAAATATCACCAAAAATATTGTAACATTTTTATTTGCAAAAACAATATAAATAATTTACAGAAAAATGTTCAAAATAATTCTGAGATTGAACTTTTAACAACTTACATCGGGAGTGATTTCATGACTAAAAAAATTGGGTCCCAGACTGTGGCCCTGCAGACGCCGCCGGCCATTATCGGTAATGCCTGTGTTGTGGGCAAAAAAGAAGGCGAGGGGCCGCTCTCTGACAGTTTTGACTATATAAATGAGGACAGCTTCTTTGGGGAGAGCAGTTGGGAGAAGGCTGAGTCTGCCATGATGAAGAAGGCGTTTAATATATCCTGCGATAAAGCGGGGGTTAGTCCGTCCCAGATAGACTATGTTTTTGCTGGAGATCTTTTAAACCAGTGCATAAGCAGCGGATTTTGCATGAGGGACGCGGGAGTGCCTTTTTTCGGCCTTTACGGAGCCTGCTCCACAATGGGAGAGAGTCTTGCCCTGGCGTCCATGGTTATAGACGGCGGCTTTGCGGACATAGCCTCGGCATCAACCTCCTCACATTTCTGCTCCGCTGAGAGGCAGTTCAGAATGCCTCTGGAATACGGAGGTCAGAGGACGCCTACTGCTCAGTGGACCGTTACAGGTTCTGGTACTACTATCCTGGCTAAAGATGGCCCCGGGCCGTATATAACACACATTACCCAGGGCAAAATTGTGGACAATGGCATAAAGGACGCAAATAATATGGGCGCTGCCATGGCGCCGGCGGCCTATGATACACTTAAGGCCCATTTTGAGGATATGTCCATAGGTCCGGACTATTACGATGCGATTTTTACTGGAGACCTTGGCCTTATTGGCTTTAGAATTGTTACGGAGTTTTTTGCTTCGGACGGAATAGACATGACAAATGTGTATAACGACTGCGGTCTTATCATATTCGACCGGGAGACCCAGGATGTACACGCAGGAGGTAGTGGCTGTGGCTGCGCCGCATCAGTTTTAAACGGATATATATTAAACGGGATGAGAGAGGGCAAGTGGAACAGGGTGCTCTTTGCGCCTACCGGCGCTCTGCTTTCTACCACATCCACAATGCAGGGTGAATCAATACCGTGTATATGCACGGCCATCGCCATTTCAAATACAAGGCAGGGATTAAAATAATGGAAACTTTTATGCAATTCGTACGGGCATTTATAGCCGGCGGTACGCTGTGCCTTATAGGCCAGATACTAGTGGACAAGACCAAACTGACACCGGCCAGAATTTTAACAAGCTATGTGGTAATAGGTGTGATTCTGGGCGGACTGGGAATATATGAGCCGTTTTTAAAGTGGGCAGGAGCGGGAGCCTCAGTACCGCTGACAGGTTTTGGAAATCTCCTTGCAAAGGGAGTCAAAACCGCTGTAGCTGAGAACGGTATAATCGGAGCTTTTACAGGCGGCTTTACCGCTGGAGCGGGTGGTATATGCGCCGCAGTATTTTTCGGATATGTAGTTGCGCTCCTCTTTAAACCAGGGGACAAAAGCTAAAAAAGCAGCATTTTTCCATTTTTAGGAAAAATGCTGCTTTTTATTATTAGAATATATATTAGTTGTTCATTGCCTTTTCTTTAAGGAGAACATCGTGAGCGCCACCTTCAACAATGGATGTGGAGGAGACGAGCGTGATCTTTGCTTTCTTCTGAAGCTCAGGTATTGTGATAGCGCCGCAGTTGCACATTGTGGATCTAACCTTGTTAAGAGTGATAGCCACGTTGTCTTTCAAACTGCCGGCGTAAGGTACATAGGAGTCAACGCCTTCTTCGAAGCTGAGCTTTCCGCCTGCGCCGCCAAGGTCGTATCTCTGCCAGTTACGGGCTCTGGAAGAACCTTCGCCCCAGTACTCTTTCATGTATGTGCCGCCGATACGTACGATCTCTGTTGGGCTTTCGTCAAACCGTGCGAAGTAACGACCGAGCATGAGGAAGTCTGCACCCATAGCAAGAGCCAGAGTGAAGTGGTAATCGTGTACGATACCGCCATCTGAGCAGACAGGAACATAGATGCCAGTCTCTTCGAAGTATTTGTCTCTCTCTTTGCATACGTCAATAAGAGCGGTAGCCTGTCCACGGCCAATACCCTTCTGTTCACGTGTTATGCAGATGGAGCCGCCGCCGATGCCGACTTTTACAAAGTCCGCGCCGCACTCGGCAAGGAAGCGGAAGCCTTCGCTGTCAACTACGTTGCCTGCGCCAACTTTTACGCTGTCGCCGTAGTTTTCCCGGATCCACGCAATGGTGCGTTTCTGCCACTCTGTATAGCCCTCGGAGGAGTCGATACAAAGAACGTCAGCGCCAGCCTCAACAAGAGCCGGAACTCTCTTTGCATAGTCGCGGCTATTGATACCTGCGCCTACGATATATTTCTTGTTCTCGTCAAGGAGCTCATAGGGATTTTCTTTGTGAAGGTCATAGTCTTTGCGGAAGACAAAGTAGCGGAGCTTTCCGTCTTTAGTCAAAATAGGAAGGGAATTTATCTTGTGTTCCCAGATGATGTCGTTGGCCTCTTTTAAAGTGATACCCTCCTGAGCTGTAACCAGCTTATCGATAGGAGTCATGAAGGTGGAGACTTTTTCATCTCCTGTCATACGGCTTACGCGGTAGTCGCGGCTTGCAACGATACCAACAAGACGACCGTGGGATGTGCCATCCTCAGTAACGGCAACTGTTGAGTGGCCGGTTTTTGCCTTGAGCTCAAGAATTGTGTTGAGAGTGTCGTCAGCTTTTACGTTGGAATCGCTTGGTACGAAACCTGCTTTGTAGGACTTTACTCTCTCTACCATAGCAGCCTGGCTCTCAATGGGCTGTGAGCCATAGATAAAAGAAAGACCGCCTTCACGAGCAAGAGCAACGGCCATTTTGTCATCGGAAACGGCCTGCATTATAGCAGATGTAAGCGGGATATTTAAAGTGATCGGGGATTTCTCGCCTTTTTTAAATTTGACCAGCGGTGTTTTAAGGTCCACGTTGTCAGGAACACACTCTGCGCTTGTATAGCCAGGCACTAAAAGGTATTCACTGAATGTACGGGATGGTTCTGGAGAGATGTAAGCCATATGAATTCTCCTCCTTAAATTTGTATATGTCTAAAATACTTGTCTGAAAATATATTAAGAACTATACTAACATCTTTACATCATATTTACAAGGTGTTTTATTGATTGCTTATGTAAAAAATGGTATAATTTTTTTGGAGACGTGATGTTTATTTTCGCGTTTCTGACTGAAAGTTTAGCGGAGGTGATAATATGCTTGATTTAATGCTAAGTAGAAGGACCGTTAGGAAATTTACTGAGGAAAAAGTGTCTGAAGAGGACAGAGAGGCAATAATCAAAGCTGCCATGTCCGCTCCGTCGGGAAGAGCTATTTATCCCGTTGAGCTCGTTGTTTGCGAAGATGCACGAACTATCGCGGAGCTGAAAAATTGCAGAAGCAACGGTACTACCGCTTTAAGCACCGCGCCTTTAGCCATCGCTATAATCGCTGATGCAGATAGAAGCGATGTCTGGGATGAGGACGCCTCGATTTCCGCCGCGTACATTATGCTGGAATGTGAGAAACTGAATCTTGGATGTTGTTGGGTCCAGATTAGAGGAAGATCCAATGATCAGGGAGATTCAGGCGAGGCCGTGAAGAAACTTCTAAGGATTCCAGATAACTATGAGGTGCTGTCAGTTATGGCAATAGGCCACAAAGCGGAGTTCCCCGCAGGTTACACAGAGGACAAGATTGACTACGCAAAAGTCCACAGAGGAAGATTTTAAATTATTATACCCAGCAGAACAAAACTGCAGTCTCTATATAAGAGACTGCAGTTTTTCATACATCATGTTTTGTCCTCGTCACCAAAGAGGATTATGCGGACATTGGGAAAGTTTTTAGCAAATTCGATCTCCCTGTCATGGCAGGTGAATAGGATTATCTGACGCTGAGCACTCATTTTTCTAAGAAGCCTGAGAGCATGCCGCATCCTGTTGCTGTCGAAGTTTACTATAGCGTCATCAAGAATGATAGGCGCCGGGTCGTCCCCGTCCAAAATCAAAGTGCTCATAGCAAGGCGCAGTGCCAGATAAATCTGGTCAGCGGTGCCTTCACTTAGGGACAGAATACTCCGAGAGATAGTCTCCTCACTGGATTTTGCCATTGCGTTAAAGGCCTTGTCAAATACGATATCAGAATATCTGCCGCCTGTGAGTACTGACATATACTCGCCGGCCTTTTTGCTGATTACCGGTGAAAATCGTGTTTGGAGTTCAACATTTGCCTCGTTCAGAGCGGTATATGCCATATTTAGACTGTCGTAAGTATCGTTTTGAACTTTGAGCTCCTCTTCTATCCGGGACAGGTCGCTGAGTATCACAACAGGGTCGCCCAGGGCTTTTAGCTCGCCGTAGGCGATGTTGTATTTCTCCGCAAGCTCATTGTACTCAGCGCAAATGTTCTCGTAGTTTTTTAGAGTAATCTCATACGAGTACATTGGTACGGGGAGAAAATCGTTTTCGGAGACATCTATATCGTCTGATATGTTTTCCGACAATGTCTCTTTGATGTTCTGAGAGGTGAGCTTTTCAAATCTGGCTTTAGTGAGAAGCTCCAGGTTGTTTTCAACGTCCACAAGGTCCTGCAAAACTGAATATGGATCGGATGCGTTGGGGATGACACTGGAGGCCGCTGACATAACGAGATTTTCCGCTGCCTTGACTGAGTTGCCTGCGTCTATAAATGACTGACGTGCAGCGGCGTAAGTTGCCGAGGATTTCTGAAATTTATCTCTCAGAGTCAGAAATTCATTGGCCATAGATTTGAGCTTTTCCAAATCATCGGTGCCGAAAATCTCATAGTATTCCTCCATCGGGTCTGTTGCCACTGGTGGAACATAGGCTGCGGCTATTGCTTTTTCCCTTGCGGATTTATTTAAAAATATACCTGCAAAGATAATGCACAGCACAGCAAAAGCGAAGCACACAGCGTAATAGCTGTTAAGAACACTTGTACCTGAGAGACCGGCAACTCCAAGAAGCGCTCCGGCTATGGCAAGGACAATAAAAGCTGCCATGTGTGGAAAATATGATTTTGGCTTCGGAGGCTCAGGGATAGCCTCTGGTTCAGGTTTTGTATAACCGGCAATATGAGAGGCTTTTGATGCGGCGGCTTCCTCAGAACCGTATTTTTCAAGGAAAATATTGCCCTGAAATTCTTTTTCCGCATCTTCCATAGCGACCTTCGCGGCCTTTTCCTCCTCAAGAGATTTAACGAAAAGTACATCCAGAGAGTCCATGGTGGAGCATTTTGCCCGTATCTGGCTTATCTCTTCCTTAGTCGGTATGTGGCCGTCCACGGATATAATAGAAGTAAGAGCTGCGATCTCCTCATCCGCTTTTTTCTCTCTGTTTGCCGCGTCTTTAAGATTGCGGAGCCGATTTCTTTTCTCGATTTTCTTATGGAGCTCAAGCTCCTGAGAGAGTTTTTCTTTCTGCTCGGCCGCACGTATGGCGTTTTGCCTCAGATCAGAGAGAGACTGAGTCTTCTGCTCAAGAGAGGTATATTTCTCCTGGAGAGCCTTTTTCTGCTCCTCAAGTTTTGGGATAGAACCGGTTTTGTTATAGCGATAGCTTCTCATCCAGCTTCCAAGATCTCCGTTAGCCTCGGAAAATGATCTGGTCTCGCCGCCTGATGATACAAGAGCGGCTATTTTCTTTTCAAGGTCTGAATTCTGGTCTACCTTTATACCCGCCTGCCTTATGAAGGCGGTCCTGTCAAATACCCCGGCACTTGCCCCGGTGAGAATCTCGCCAGCATTCTGGCCGTCAAGACCGGATACAGGTTCCGCTGTGCCTGTATAGACGGCTGTGAATTTTTTCATAGGTGAGGAGCCCAAACTTGAGCGGGATATGGTGATGTCCATGCCCTGGTGCATAAGCTCCATTTCACCGGACATAGGCGCGCCGGACCATGGGGCATATTTGTTTTTGTCGGCGATAAAGCCAGGCTTATCCCTTTGAGATGTATTTATGCCATAAAGCATGGCACGGATAAATGCGCACCAAGTACTCTTTCCGGACTCATTTGGAGCTCTTATAATATTCAGCCCTTTGGACAGTTCCAAAGTGTCGCCGTTTAATTTGCCAAAGGTGGCATGAAGTTTTTTTATTTTCATGGACGCCACTCCTCTCTGTTTTCCAGGGCCGCAAGGCCATATCTCACGGCGGCGTTTACTTTCTCACGCGCTTCATCATTCTCGGCACTGTCGTACAGAATACGCATACGCTTCAAAAACAGACCTGTAAGGGTATCGTCGTTAAGTGAATCCCAAATGTCTTTTCCAAGCCTTGTCCTGTCTTTAAAAGTAACATGGAAGAATTTTTCCGACAAAATGTCCCCGAGAGTTTTAAAATCCAGTCTGCCGGAGAATATGCCGTTGAAAACGATCCTTACTATGTCATTTTTATATTCATCCCCGGAAAACTTCTGCATGACCGCAAGGGTAGCGTCAGTTTCACCTGTGAGATCCATTTCAAATATCCTGTACTGTCTGCCGGATAGCGGAATGAATTCCATGTCAGCCCAGCCTTTTGAGACTTCGCCAAAGATGATGCCCTTTTCTCCCATCTCATCAAAACCGCGGCCCTCAGGACAACCAGGGTAGGCGTAACGCGTTTTTCCAGCCGTCTTTATTCCAGAAAATGTGTGGGTATGACCCAGCGCCAGATAGTCAAGGTTTGACGATGAGATATCCTCTTCGGAAATATGGTTGTACATATTCCCAGAAAGCTCTCCGTGTATTGTCATAAGATTTACCATATCGTCCTTCATGGCGGAGAAATCCGTCAGCAGGGACATACACCTGGGGGCGTTAAACCCTGCGCCATAGACGCGGCAGCCTATCTGGGGCAGCTCATAAGAGGTGATTATGGGAGATTTGAAAATATGTACATTTTTCGGAAACTTCAGAAAAGAGTACGGAGATTTTGGGCAGAAATAATCATGGTTGCCAGGTGATATGAATATCTCGGCTGAAATGGAACCGAGAGCTGACAGCAAAGCTTCCTGAGTCTCATAATAGGATATATTGCTGTCAAAAAGGTCGCCGGACATTAAAACTACATCCGCCTTCTTCTCGTTAGCGATATTTGCAATTTGCCAGAGAAGCCGCCTCTGTTCTCTGCGCCTTTCCGCCGCCTTATCTTCGGGCAGAGCGTCAAAGGGGGAGTCCATGTGAAAATCGGCGCAGTGTAGTACTTTTACAGCCAAGAGCACACCTCCTAAAAAAGAATATTTAAAGGTATATAAATACAGATTGTATTTGCTATGGGTTAATTATACTACATATTCCATTTAAAATAAACAAGCTTTGAATATATACAGGGCAATTTTAATAATAACCGGTAATAAAATGACATGGAAAGCAAAAATAGATAAGCGGAGATAGACCTGAGATGAAAATAATGGTATGATGAACTAAAGGATAATTACATCCATAAAAATTTTAAAATCCAGGGAGGGCTTATAATGGGGTTTAACGAAAAAACACACGCTTTTATCGCTGCAAAATTTTATGTGCATCTCACAGAGACATTCGGCGAGCGGGGCAGGAAGGCGTTTGTCCACGGAACTCAGTACTATGCCGAGCAGCGTGGCAGAAGGATGGCCCAGAGAGCCATAAGGGACGGTAAGGAGCTCACTTATGAAACATACTGCCAGTATAGAGAGTGGGTCAGTACTGAAGATGTGATAAAAGAAGGCTGTGAAAACGTAAACAAAGTGGTAAGTTACAGTCCGGACTATGTTTTGGAAGTAACCCAGTGCCCATGGTATACCCAGTTTAAGGAGATGGGACTGACCGAGGCGGGACATGAGTACTGTTCTCATCTTGATAACTCCCTGTGCAGGGGCTTTAATCCATATATAGATTACACTGTTCCGTACAGCCTGCATAAAAGCGGTTTCTGCAGGCACTGCGTAAAAAACTCAGGCCTTGGTGAAGATGGAATAAAAGGCGGCATCAAACCTGAGTATTTGAAATCTTTTGAGTACCACTGCGCCCATTCATACTGGGCTTATACCACCACCACTGAGGCTATATTCGGCGCTGAAGGGCGTAAAATAAGCGCCGCCGTTTTGGATGATTTTCAAAAAGAGTATGGCCAGGAGATGGCCGACAAGATAATGAGGTATAAGGATACAAACTTCAGCGTTACAGACTGCTGAGGAAGGTGGTTCTCACCTTTAAAATACCGGTGCGAAGAGACTGTAAACCGGATGAAAGTAATATAAACAAGAAGGCGCGCTGTAATTGAGCAGCGCGCCTGTTTTATTTTTTCTGCTGGAACTAAGTACCGCCTGAAACGGCGAAAGAAGAAAGAGCCCGTTACCGCAGAAGCCGTTTTAATGGCATTATCAGCTCTGCGTCTTTGCGTCTGGCTCTTTAATAGTATTTATATGAAAATTTTCAGCGTCAATTAAACACTCGCTTTTACATTTAGGACAGAAAAGAGGAAAATTTTTTAGAATTGTATCCTGTCGCAGCTTACTACGGGTTTTACTGCCACAGACAGGACAGCGTATAAAATCTGAGCTTTTCATATTCATCTCCCTAAGACATAATCGTTATTTTTCTACTTTTTCATATGGAGGTATCTTATATACATCTTTCTAACTGTGAACAACGGAGCCAATAAGTAAATTTACCACCGAAATCGTAGAACCCATGCTAAGCACATTATATTTCTTTATGTTCTGTGATCCTGACAGAGATGCACATTGAGATAAAGTACATAATAACTATTGAAACAAACACCACAGCGAAGAGAACTGCCGGTGAGTTTAGCGCAATACTTACAGCCGGGATTTTGAGAGATAATTTAGGTAATATGAACAGCGTAGCCAGGAAACCTAAAGTGGGGAAGAATAGGAAAACACGACCTTTGATAGAGCCGTATTTGTAAAATCCCGGTATAAGGAACGCGGTGTATGTGGAATAGAGGAATATACCGGTTAAAAACGCCGAGGTGATTTGGTGCATCTGAACATTTTCCCCTACAATCCGAAGGGCAAGAAGCTGTAAGATGATAGAGACCGTAATAGTGAGCACGCCCTGCAGGATAATAAGAAGATACCGGCCAAGTACAAATTCGCTTCTTTTTATAGGCAAAATACCGTAAAAACGCTCCATATTGTTAGCTTCGCATATTGAAAATGTGTAGCTTGACGTCGCAGACGAAAAGCACATGGCAAAAGAGATACCGAACAGCATGGACCTGTTTAACAAAGTGAAGAAAATGGGAAAGAATATCGTAAACAGGATGGATTTTGTATACTGCTTCATAAGAGCAAAGTCCAATTTTGTGGCTTTTAATATATTACTCATCATTTTCACCCCTTTTGTTTGTAAAGACTATTATTTCATCAATTGACGCAGGTTCAGCGCAAAGAGAAGGGAATCCGGCAAGATCCTGGGTTTTTACAAGGGCCTCAAAGCCGGTGGAGAATTTGCGTATGCCCAGCGCTTTTTCGCTAAGTAACGGAGTAAGCTCGTATGTCCCACCCTTGACGATGCGGAACATATCCATAAACTCGTCTTTTCCGCCAGAAAAAAACAGCTGACCGTCATTTATATATGTAATATAATCGGCCACACGCTCCAAATCTCCTGTTACATGGGTGGAAAACAAAACACTGTGCTCTCCGTCTTCGATGTATTCTGAGAGAAGCTGCAATAGTTCGTCCCGGGACACTGGGTCAAGCCCCCCTGTAGGCTCATCTAAAATAAGCAGCTTTGGCCTATGTGCAAATGCGCTGGCCAGCATAAGTTTCATCTGCATGCCCCGCGATAGCTCTTTAACTTTCTTTTCCTGGGGTATTCGGAACCGCCGGAGAAATTCCGAGAACCTGCCGGTGTCCCAGCTGGGATAAAAGTCAGACATGGTATTCCGAACCTGCGTTATACGCCACTCACCGCAGAAATAGCTGCTGTCGAACACAACGCCAAGGTCGTATTTTATTTTCTGTTCATCGCCGATGTTATCAAGACCGAAAATTTTAATTTCGCCTTCGTCTCGTTTCAGCATGTTGAGAATAAGCTTGATGGTTGTTGTTTTACCTGAGCCGTTGGGGCCGATAAGTCCCATAATATAGCCTTTAGGCAAAGTAAAATTAATGTTTTTAAGGTGGAAGTTACCAAAGGATTTTGACAAATCTTTTACCTCTAGATAATTACTCATCTGCATTTGCCTCCAATAAAATATCCAAAAGATGATGCAGCTCCTCTTTTGAAAGGCGGGCAATTTTTGATGCTGTTATTGCCTCTGTAAGACCAGCTTCTACCTTGAGGAGTAATTGTTCTCTAACAAGGCCAGAATCACGGCCCATTACAAAGCAGCCGCGCCCCTGAACATTTTTTACAAAACCCTCCTGTTCAAGTTCTGTGTACGCGCGGGTAACTGTGAGTACACTTATTTTAAGCTCTTTAGCCAGAGTCCTGAGGGAGGGGAGAGCCTCCTCCTCTTTAAGCTCACCTGACAGAATCGCCGCCTTGATCTGCTGCTTTATTTGTTCGTATATGGGTATACCCGATGTGTTGGAAATGATAAGCTTCAAGCTCTTTCACCTCACTAATGTTTTAACTGTTATGCTTAAGCATATAACAGTATAACACTGCCATGTGGAAATAGCAATACATTTTTATAAAGCAAAAAATGGCAGTATAGTTTTGCGTCCAGAAAATAATTACGATAAAAATGTGGGAGTAATAAAAATAAGCTGCCTCAAACAGAGGCAGCTTATTTTACAGTTTCTATTTTAATTAAATGGAAGACAACGCACTGTTGCCAGCTTGGCATGCCCATCTATGGGCAAAATGTCGTGAAAATATTTATCAGATAAACTTATCCAGCTCGTCTTCCACATTCTGATATTTTAAGAACCTGAGCTGGTTGAAGATTTTACCTTTTGCAATAACAGATACAGGATCTCTGAGAGTTGTCAGATCCTCAAGAGGATTTTCCTTTGTAACAAGAAGGTCGGCGCATTTGCCGGGCTCGATAGAGCCTGTCAGGTCGCCGATACCGGCAATCTCGGCATTACGCTTGGTGGCGGTATAGAGTGCGAAGGCGTTTGATACGCCGCAGAATTTATGGAAATAGTTAAGTTCGCGCCACATATCATAATGAGTAACGTACGGACATCCAGTGTCTGTGCCAAGACCGACAGGAATGCCATTTTCAAGGCAGGCTTTGGCGCACTCGATTATGCCGTCAAAAACAATCTTACCGTTGTGCTGTTCCACATCGGTGATATTAGATACTGACCTGTCAAAAAGAGCATAAGGGAGAGCCGGGGACAATGTTGCCACAAGACTTGCTCCTGTCTTTTTAAAGAGGTCTATCATTTCATCGTCCGGCTTTGCTCCGTGCTCAATAGTATCTACACCGTTTTCAAGGGCAATTTTCACACCTTCTGGGCTTTCGGCGTGGGCCGCAACCTTAAGTCCCAGCTTATGAGCCTCGTCGCAGGCAGCCTTTATATATGGCGCAGGCATCTTCACTTCACCTGGCTCGCCTTCTTTAGTGGCGTCAAGAACGCCGCCTGTAACCATCAGTTTTATGAGGTCTACTTTTTGCTCGGCTAACTTACGAACATAACCCACCACTGCTTCGGAACTTGTGGCCTCATAGGCAAGTGAGCCTGCCATATGGCCGCCCGGTACGGATATTGCCATGTTTGCGGCCAGAACCCTCGGCCCTTGAATTTTGTCGTTTAAGATACGGTCTCTTATTTTGGTGTCAAAATTACGTATACCGCCCATGGTACGTATTGTTGTAACGCCACCATTGAGCTGAAATACTATATTAGTCTCACATTTTGCCTGGGCAATAGATCTCATTCCAGCATTCATTGTGAAAAATTTTACCTGTTTTACAGGGTCTTTTTTCTTTTTCTTAGGTTTTCCATCCCCAGGAAGATGGACGTGAAGATTTATAAGGCCAGGCATTATGTAGTAGCCAAGAAGGCTTACGGTTTTATAACCGGTAAGGTCAGTACCTTTGTCAACAATATCAACAATCTTATCGCCGTCTGTTAAGATGACTTTATCTTCAACAGGCTCCATATTTTCACTGCCATCTAAAATTTTGCCGTTCATATATGCATATTTCATTTGCATACTCTCCTAATTTAAATAAATTACTATACATTTTAAGCTATTTACCTGAAAGTTTCAACAACTTTTAAGATATATGTATGGATATACGGCGCTGATGTGATATAAAAGGAATACTTTTAACGGACAGGACAAAAATTCCATTGACTAATCTGAGGAAAGGGGTTATACTACGCTTAACAATTCAATACCTTAAAAGGCAATGAAGAGGAGAGTAAGCAGAGAGGTATGGCACAGAGAGTCTCGGTAGCTGCAAAGAGACACAGAGGACTTTGCCGAACATGGCCTTGGAGCCGCGCGGTCGACTGCAAATGCATAGGTCGCGACGGGTGCGCCCGTAATAGCGTAAGAGTATGATTGTACTCAGAGGCCGGCACAGTGATGTGGCGGTGAACAAGGTGGTACCGCGTAGGTGTTTACTTTCGCCCTTGATTTTATATCAAGGGCGTTTTTTGTTGTTATAGGGGGATTTTAAATGGGACAGCCTATTATTGAAATAAAAGGACTGACAAAAACTTTTGGGTCAGGTGAAGACAGCGTTACGGCGCTAAGAGATATTGACCTTCAAATAAACGAGGGGGATATTTTTGGAATTATCGGCCTATCGGGAGCCGGAAAAAGCACTCTTGTAAGGTGCATGAATCTTCTTGAAAGACCATCTGCTGGACAGGTGATTTTTGACGGCAGGGAGATAACCTCTATTAAGGAGAAGGAACTAAGGAGCGTCAGAAAGTCCATCGGAATGATATTCCAGCGGTTTAATCTTCTCATGCAGCGTACGGCGGCGGAAAATGTAACGTTTCCTCTGGAGCTTGAGGGAGCACCTAAAAAGAAAGCCCGGGAGCGGGCGTTGGAGCTTTTGAAAATTGTAGGACTTGAGGACAGGGCTGACGCCTATCCGGCCCAGCTCTCTGGAGGCCAGATGCAGAGGGTGGCGATTGCCAGGGCCGTTGCCAGCAATCCCAAGGTGCTTCTCTGTGACGAGGCTACAAGCGCTCTGGACCCAAACACCACAAGAGCTATACTTGACCTTTTGAAGGATATCAATAAGACCATGGGGGTAACCGTGGTCATAATTACCCACGAGATGAAAGTAATAGAGCAGATATGCAACAGAGTGGCGGTAATAGACCAGAGTAGGATTGTGGAACAGGGAGAAGTGAGCCAGGTGTTTACTCACCCGAAGGCGGCCATAACAAGACAGCTTATTATGCCG
The DNA here is from genome assembly GCA_944387845.1 of uncultured Oscillospiraceae bacterium. Taxonomy (GTDB): domain Bacteria; phylum Bacillota; class Clostridia; order Oscillospirales; family Oscillospiraceae; genus CALXGH01. The sequence continues at coordinate 7,267 of CALXGH010000039.1, read as the reverse complement.
CATGGTACGGAGCCGGAAATGCTTAAGGTGCAGGAGCTCCGAGGTAACGAGGTTATAAGAATAGTATTTAACGGCGGATCCGCCTATGAGCCTCTTATTGCCTCTCTTGCCATAGACTGCGGCGTGAAGGTAAACATACTTGGGGCCGACACCAGAAATATTGACGGCAAAGCCTACGGCTCGATGCTCATCGGGCTGCCGTCTGATCCAAAAGAGGCCGCCAGGGCTCTTGAGTACATAAAATCCCAGGATGGAGTTACGGTAGAGGAGGTTGATGACTGATGCTGGACTTTTTAGGTGAAAATATACAGTCTGTGCTTCCCATACTGCCTCAGCAGACATGGGAGACACTATATTCCACGGTGATCTCAACATTTTTTGCGTATGTTATTGGAATCCCGGTAGGCGTTCTGCTGGCTACTGGTACCAGCGGCGGGATACTTAAGCTGCCAAAAGTAGTTTCAAGGTGTCTTGATATCATAGTAAACCTTTTAAGATCAGTGCCATTTTTGCTCCTTATGATGGTTACGCTCCCAATATCGGGGCTTCTCTTCGGAACAAAAATTGGTACTATTGCCTCCATACCGCCTCTTGTCATAGCGGCGTTTCCCTTTGTCGCAAGGCTTATAGAGTCATCGCTGCGTGAAGTGGACAGAGGAGTTATCGAGGCAGCTCAGGCTATGGGCTGCTCACCTTTCCAGATAATAACAAAGGTTATGCTACCTGAGAGCGTGCCGTCAATCATTTCCGGCGCTGCCATAGCGCTGACCACCATAATGGGCTACGGGGCAATGGCAGGTATAATCGGTGCCGGCGGCTTAGGAAATGTAGGCATAACCTATGGTTATTACAGATATAAATACAGTATTATGTACCTTATAATCATAATGCTTGTTATTTTAGTGCAGATCTTCCAGACGATCGGAACATGGTTATCTGTCAGATCGGACAAAAGAATATCTTATAATAAGAAAAGGAGTAAAAGAAAATGAAAAAGATCATTGCCATTCTTCTGGCGCTGACACTCTGCCTGGCATTTGCCGCATGCGGTGATAAAGAGGACGCAGGCGCTGATGGAGACGAAACAGTTAAGCTGAAAGTTGGTGCATCGCCAGCCCCCCATGCGGAGATACTCGAGGCAGCAAAGCCTATACTTGCCGAGCAGGGAATCGAACTTGAGATAGTTACTTTTACAGACTACATACAGCCAAACACGGCGGTAGAGGATGGAAGTATTGACGCAAACTATTTCCAGCACGAGCCTTATATGGAGCTTTTCAATGAGGAAAACGGCTCCCATCTTGTTTCTGTAGGCGCCATCCACTACGAGCCATTCGGACTTTATCCAGGCACTGCGAAGACAATAGATGAGATTGCCGACGGCGATAAGATCGCTGTACCTAACGACGGTACAAACGAGGCAAGAGCCCTTCTCCTTCTTGAGCAGGTGGGACTTATCAAGCTTAAAGAGGGTGTAGGCCTTGAGGCTACAAAGCTTGACATCGTTGAAAATCCAAAGAATCTTGATATCTTTGAGATGGAAGCTGCTCAGTTGCCGAGAAGCCTTGATTCTGTTGCCATGGCGGTAATAAACGGTAACTATGCAATCGACGCAGGACTTTCCGTATCAAATGACGCCATAGCTGTTGAGGACGCGTCATCCGACGCTGCAACGACTTATGCCAATATTGTTGCGGTAAAAGAGGGAAATGAGGATAACGAGGCTATAAAAGCCCTGGTTGAGGTTCTCAAAAGCGACGAGATCAGAGAGTATATAAACAAGACTTACGATGGTGCTGTAGTTCCTATTGCCACTACACAGATCCAGCCAAGATAACAGACAAAACACCGGAAGAGATTATCTCTTCCGGTGTTTTGTTATTAACTTCTGGGATGGACTCATAAATTTTGGACGGTTGATAATGGAATAGCGTTATGGTATAATAACTCCATAGCGACAATTATAGAGGATTTTATGCAGTTTTTGACAGCATAATGCAATATTAAAGTATGCATACAGCTAAAATTTCTATGCTGGCTTTTTAATAAAGGTTATTGCTGTGGTATGATTTTTAGCTTGTAAGGAGGAGAGAAAATGAAAAAAGCATTTGCGCTAATATTCGCGCTAACTCTTATAATGTGTATAGGCCTTGCCTCTGCCAGCGCAGGTTCTTCTTCAGATCCTCTCATATCCAAAGACTATATAAACGGCACTTATAAAGACGGAGTAATTTCTGAGGCAGAAAGCACCATAAGCGCCGAGCTCGGAAGCGTATATAATTCTGCGCTTGAGGATTTAAATGACAAGATATCAAGTCAGACCGGGGTGAAGTATGCTGCGGGATACGACAGTGTAACAGTGCAGTCAGGGAAGTATCTTTATGTTTATACAGGCGGCAGTGTTATTCTCAACTCAGGCGGACTTAACGCCAGCGCAAACGGTGGCACGATTTTAAATTTGACTGAGGGCGTTGAATTTGGTGGCTCAAGTCTTGCTATAAACAACAGATATTTTTCAGCAGAAGATACAATAGCTATATATACGGCCACATCCACATCTTCTTGCCTTGTAAATGGTTATTACAAAATAAGCGACAGCGCTGATATAGAAGATCCAACCGATCCACCAGAGAGAGAGTTTGACTCCAATACATTTATCGACGTCTCTGAAGGAGACTGGTATTATGACGCAATTGGATTTGTATACAGGAATTATATTTTCAACGGTATTGAGGAAAATGAATTCGGTGTTGACATTGACATTTCAAGAGCGGACTTTGTAACAGTCCTTTATAGAATGGCAGGCGAGCCGGCAGTATCCGGTAGCTCCAAGTTCGAAGATGTCCAGGATTCCAGCATATATTACTACAAAGCTGTACTTTGGGGCAGTAAGAACGGTATTGTTTATGGAACATCTGACACAGAGTTTGATCCGGAGACACCGGTAACCAGAGAGCAGATGGCTGCCTATATGTACAGATACGCAATATATGCGGATATGTACGAGGGTGTTCTGGATGAAGACAGATATCTGACCTTCCCAGATCATGGCGATATTTCCGATTACGCTGTGGAGCCTTTGCAGTGGGCGATAGGCAACGGAATAATCAATGGTTCTGATGGTCTGATTGACCCTCAGGGCAATGCTGAGCGCAGCCATGTAGCCCAGATAATATACAATTTTTACAGTTTCGGAATGTAATTGAAATCAAAACAGCGGTACCTGAAAGGTGCCGCTGTTTTTTTGTATGCCCTTAATTTGCCAATATGGGTATTTTAGTGTTGATACACAATATTTGGTATGTTATAATATCAAAATATACGAGTTAAATTGAAAAATTGGAACTTTTAAAACGAAAATAGTTTTATATGAAAGCGGGGATATAAATGAAATACGAACTTGGATTTATAGGTGCCGGTAATATGGGTGGCGCGGTTTTAGAAGCTGCGGCAAAGAAAATAGACGGCAGCAAGATCGCGGTTTACACAAAAAGCGGAGCGGGAGCAAAAAAGTATAATGAGCTTTTAGGTTGCCATATGGCCCAGAGCGCAACCGAGATCGCAAAAGACAGCAAATATGTAATAATCGGTGTAAAGCCCCACATAATTCCTTCTGTCGCTGAAGAAATTGCGCCGGTTTTGGCGGAGAGAAAAGACAATTTCGTACTTATGTCAATGGCAGGCGGCGTGGATACAAAGCTGCTGGAGAAATTATTTGGTCATGTACCTGTACTGAGAATAATGCCAAATACACCATGCCTTGTAGGTGAGGGCATGACGCTCTATTGTGGCAACGACCTTATCACAGAGGATATATTTGAAAACTTCCTCAGCATATTTGAGGCTGCTGGCAGGTTTGATAGACTTGAAGAGCGTCTTATTGATGCTGCCTCTGCTGTTACAGGCTGTGGTCCGGCCTTTGCGTATATGTTTGCCGAGGCTCTGGGCGATGGCGTTCTCTCCTGCGGAGTTCCAAGAAAATTGGCCTATGAATATGCGGCGCAGATGATGATTGGCGCAGGCAAGATGATCCTTGAGACAGGTGAGCACCCGGGCAGACTGAAAGACGGAGTATGCAGCCCTGGCGGCGCAACAATTCAGGGTGTACGTGCTCTGGAAAAGGGTGCCTTCAGATCAGCGGTATTTGAAGCTGTGGTTGAGGCTTATATAAAGACAACAAAGCTTGCTGAGTAATAGAGGAGGAGTAAAAATGGCGAAAATCGGACTTGAAAAACACTATGAGTGGAAGGGCAAGATAGAGGTAGTATCCAGAGTGCCTATAGACAATGCCGATATACTCTCCGTTGCCTATACCCCTGGCGTTGCTGAACCATGCCTTGAAATTGAAAAAGACAAATCTAAATCTTTTGAGCTTACCCGCAGATGGAACACCGTTGCTGTAATAACAAACGGAACGGCTGTTTTAGGCCTTGGCGATATTGGACCTGAGGCGGGGATGCCGGTAATGGAAGGCAAGTGCTGCCTGTTTAAAGAGTTTGCAGATGTTGACGCCATACCTCTTTGTATCAGGTCTAAGGATATTGACGAGATAGTTCGCAGTATAGCTCTTTTTGCCGGCTCTTTCGGTGGCATAAACCTTGAGGACATAGCCGCACCGGACTGCTTTGAAATAGAGCGCAGACTTAAAGAAGTATGCGATATACCTGTTTTCCACGACGACCAGCACGGTACGGCTATTGTAGTCGGCGCGGGAATAATGAACGCTCTTAAGCTGGCAGGCAAAAAGATAGAAAACTGCCGGGTACTTATATCCGGCGCCGGCGCCGCTGGCAGCGCTATTGCCAGGTTTCTTATGAGCATGGGGGCCGGTGAGATAATAATGAACGACAGGGAAGGACTTCTCTGTATAGATGATCCGAATCTGGACCCCGCAAGGCGCGATATTGCTGCGGCAACCAATCCAAATAAAGTGAGAGGAACTATTGCTGACGGCCTTAGGGGTGCGGATATTTTCGTCGGTGTTTCAGCTCCTGGTATTGTTACTTCCGACATGATAAGGACAATGAATGACAAAGCCATAGTCTTTTCAATGGCAAATCCTGTCCCTGAGATAATGCCGGAAGAGAGTAAAAAGGGTGGTGCCTTCATAATCGGGTCCGGCAGGAGCGATTATCCAAACCAGGTCAACAACGTTCTGGCGTTCCCCGGAATTTTCAGAGGCGCCCTGGATGCCAGAGCCTCTGACATAAACGATGAGATGAAGCTGGCCGCCGCTAAGGCCATTGCGGATCTTGTTCCGGAAAATGAGCTTTCACCAGAAAAGATACTGCCACTGGCATTTCAGCCAGGTGTAGGCGCGGCTGTAGGCAAAGCCGTAAAAGAGGCCGCAATAAAGTCAGGTGTGGCAAGAATATAGATGATTTTAAGCTCCCGCCTTTAAGGCGGGAGCTTATACAGGGTGATAATATGCAGTGGATTGAAGTTACGGTAAATACATCGCCTGAGAAAATAGACCTTTTATGCGCCAAACTGGAGACGCTGGACATAAGTGGTCTTATAATCGAGGACGAACAGGATATTAGAAATTTTCTCCGTGAGAACAAAAAATACTGGGACTATATAGACGAGGAACTGGAAGAGTCAATAAAAGGCCTCAGCCGGGTGAAATTCTACCTGGAGGACAGCCCGGAGGGAGAAAAGCAGCTTGAAGAGATAAAATCTGCCCTTGCTGGCGAAAATATAACAAGTAGGTCTGTTCGAGATGAGGACTGGGAAAATAACTGGAAGCAGTATTATAAACCAATAAAAATTGGGAAGAAGCTGCTTATCGTGCCTCTGTGGGAGAGTGCGGAAAATGACGATGGTAGGACAATTTTGAAACTTGACCCAGGACTGATTTTCGGTACGGGCTCGCACCCAACCACCCAGATGTGCCTTGAAGAGCTTGAGGATATGGCAGGGCCAGGAAAAACAATCCTTGACCTTGGGTGCGGCAGCGGTATTCTGGCCATCGCCGGCATCCTTTTAGGCACTGACAGGGCCATTGGATGTGATATCGATGAGAAGGCTCCGGATATTGCCATGGAAAATGCCCAACTAAACGGCATTACAGAAGAGAATATAAAATTTATCGCCGGCGATGTTGTGGGCGATAAAAATACAGATAATATTATTGGCCATGAGAAATACGATATAATAACCGCAAATATTGTGGCCGATGTTATAATCGCTCTGGCACCGAAAATATACGACTATTTGGCAGATGACGGGACTTTTGTATGCTCAGGAATAATTGACGGTAGACAGTCAGAGGTTAAACAGGCTCTGGAAGCTCATGGGCTTGAAGTTGAAAAAGAGTGCCGCAAGGACGATTGGTACGCCTTCTGCGGATGTAAAAAGAAAAACTAAAAGGAGCGAGGATATGGATCTTAAAGCAATAGTTCTGGCGGCGGGTAAGGGTACCCGACTTCGCACAGAGGGGTGCGATTTGCCAAAAGTAATGAGACAGGCGCTTGGAAAACCCCTTTTGCAATATGTTTTAGACGAGCTTGATTTTATAGATAAAAAGGACATAATCCTTGTAGTCGGATATAAGAAGGAAGAGATACTGTCAGTTTATGGTGATTATGAATACGCCGTTCAGCAGCATCAGCTTGGTACAGGAGACGCTGTGAAAGCCTGCGAGGATAAGCTCCGTGATTTTGACGGCGCAGTTTTAGTGTGCTGCGGCGATACACCTCTTATAAAAAAGGAAAGTTACAAGGACCTTTTTGATACCTTCACCCGTGAGGGAAGCGACTGTACCATACTGTCTGGATTAATAGATGAACCTGGTTCCTATGGCAGAATAATAAGAGATCAAAATGGCGATTTCCTCAGGATAACAGAAGCCAAGGATTGTACGGAAGAGGAGTACAAGATAAATGAGGTAAACAGCGGCCTTTACATCTTCTCATCAAAAAAACTTTTCGACACGCTGAAAAGGATAAAAAATGAGAATGCACAGGGGGAGTATTATCTCACAGATGTGCCAGAGCTTATTTTAAAGGACGGGGGAAAGGTGTCCATATGCTGCCGTGAACTTGGAAATGAGCTTATAGGTGTAAACACTATGGAGCAGCTTAAAGAGGTAGAGGACATTTTAAGAGGTTAAAATAGGGCAGAAAAGCCCGACGCGCTTTTGCCGGGTGTGCATAAGGCAGTATCAAAAAAGCACACAGAAACAGGCATTGCAGGGCAGTAACGAGAGTACGAATCAAAAGGTTCGTACTCTTTTTCTGTATATGCCGTTAAAACTGCAATCGGC
>CALXGH010000038.1 GCA_944387845.1 uncultured Oscillospiraceae bacterium | reverse complement strand
ATTCTCCCTGACAACAGGCGCCATCAGCGCTCTTGACCGTAATGTTACATTCTCCACCGGCGTTACAATGAAGCTTATCCAGACAGATTGCGCCATCAACTCCGGCAACTCCGGCGGCGCCCTGTTTAATATGTACGGTGAAGTCATTGGCATAACAAACGCCAAGTTCTCCAGCAGTTCCTCTGATTCCAGCGCTTCCATTGATAATATCGGTTTCGCAATTCCAATCAACAGCGTTATGGATATTATCCAGGACATCATTGAAGACGGCTATACCACAAAGCCATACATCGGCGTTACAGTATCTAACGTCAGCGAGGAATCTCTGGGCTACGGTCTGCCTGAAGGCGCAGCTGTAAAATCCGTTGAGGAGGGCGGCCCTGCTGCCGAAGCCGGCCTTAAGGAAAACGACATTATCACAAAAGTCGGCGACACTGTGATTACATCAAGCGACGACCTTGTTGAGGCTGTAGGCAAAGCTAAGATCGGTGATACACTGACATTTACGGTATATCGCCAGAGCGAGACAATAACAATCAGCATTACAGTTGGTGAACAGGTAAAATCTGTTGACAGCAGTAGCAGCTCATCCTCTCAGGAGGATCAGCAGACAATAACAATTCCCGGATATGATTTCGGATATTGATATTTTCTCTCCATGAAAAATCCCACTGGATAATCCAGTGGGATTTTTTCATGTTTTATTTTATGTTTTCACCTGCGTGCTTTTTCGTGTATATAAGCCATTTCACAAATCCATACACTGTGTTTACAAGCATAGCCGCCTCTGTAATGAGAAGGATATACGCTCCTGCGGATATGTCCATGAATACATAGAGTATCGTTGTAATGAACCAGGCAAACCACTGCTCGCTGTAACGGAGCAGCAGCAAAACACCGTTTGCCATGCCAACGGCTGATGCGAAAGACTCAAGGTATGAGTCCTCGGCACCTGGGATATGCTGCATACCGTAGCCAGCAACAAGGCCGAAAACTACGATAAGTCCAACTATCATGACAGCCTGAGCCGGTTTGAGTCTTTTTACCTGCGTCAGGTTTTCGTCCTCCTCGTCAGGGTGCTTGCTCCATCTGACGTAGCTTATAACATCTATTGGCATCCAGAAAAATACAACGGTCAGTGCCAGAGTGTACCAGCCCAAAGTCAGAGCAATTACGAGATATGTCAGCTCAATAAAGAAAAAGTCAACTACAAAGTTTAACTTGCTCTGTTTTGATATTAAAAGCTCGCACACAGGGTTGGCGATTACCGTAATTACAGAGCAAACGGTAACAAGCGTACTCTCGGTACTGTCGAGCACCAAATCTGGGAAAAATATTACAAACCCGAAGGTCAGAGCGCATACTACAACAAGATATGTAATCTGATATGGTGTAAATGATTTTAAAAAACTCTTTACACGAGCCATTCTGTTTTCCATTTTTACTTTCCTCCCTTAGGCTCCAATATACTCTTTGATTTTTGGGAAGGCCCGCAGGCAGTTGTTCCAGTAAATATCTTCAAATTTGTCAGGTGTAAAAATTTTGCTAATAGTATACTCATACTCGTCAATAGCTGAGAGATTTATCGGTGGGCAGAAATCCGTGCCGTATACTATCTGTTTATATGTGTCCGGATACTGGTTAATGGCCTTGGCGAATGTGTCAATAGCCCACTGCATGTCGGCTCCTTCTTTTGTTCCCGGCTCGTATGCACCGGAGAAGTCAGTGAAAATATTGTCGTGGCCGTGCATTACCTGAATGCACTCGTCAAATCTTGGATCGTCCATATGGGCAGCGATAAAATTCACCTCCGGGAACTTTTCCGCCATATTTTTGATATATACAGCCCTGGAGCCTTCCATGTCGTTTGCGGTAGGCAGCACAAGAGAGCATGATCCTGTGTGGAATGTAACGGAAAGACCGTGGGTTCTCGCAAACTCGTAAATGCAAAGCATTCTATCGTCGTCAGCCTTACCGGCCTGATATGTCAGAAATATTTTCAGGCCAACAACAGGGCATTTAGGGATTATTTCTTCTATGTTTTTCAGTTGGGGCGGGATTTCTTTGGATATGTCGATACACGGTGAGTAAAAAAGTCTTCTGTCGCTGTTTACTGTGTTTAATGAGTCTTCATCCACAATACCTTTGCTCAGCACGTCAGGGAACTGCATTACTACGGCGTAACCGTCGGTACGGCTGAAGTACTCGTCCCTTATTTTGCTGTTTACAATGTGTGTGTGGCAATCAATCTTTTTTCTTATCATGGGTCTATCATCTCCAAATAAAATTATTCTCCCACCTGGAGGTGTGCCTTGAAAATTCAAGGCAACAGTCAATATGATATCACATCTTCCGTGAAAAGTATATGTTTTAACAGAGGGTTTTTCCCGAAGCATGGGGAATAAACTGGATAACTCATAGATTTTGGCGGAAGATGGGAAAAAACATTGACTTATTGGCGATAAAGGGTCTATACTGTCAAATGAAGAATGCAATTATACATTCTTTCATTTTGTCCGTTTGGTTAGTCTTAGCTAACCAGAGAAAAGAGGTCTTTATGTTACTTCTCAACAAAACTCTTCTAAAAATGATGAAGGGCCTGAAGCGCTGGATACTTTGTATCGTTGTCTTCAGGCTTGTAGTGCTTTTGGGGACAGTAAGCTTCGCCCAGTCCGTCTCAACTTTTCTGGCTGATCTGTTCTCTCCCAGCCTTAGCGACGCGGCTCTGTACGGTGCAATCGCTGACGCGGCGGTGGCCGCTCTTGTGATGCTCATCGGCCATATCCTTATCGGTGAGGCTGAGTATATGTGCACCGCCAAGGCAAGAACTCTTTTAAGAGAGAAAATTCTCGACAAGATTCTGCTCCTTGACGTAGCCAATATTGAGAAAATCGGCGCGGCCAACGCAGTAAACATGGCGGCAAGCGGCGTTGAGAACATGCAGATGTATTATAGCAGCTACCTGCCCTCCCTTGTGTACTGTTTCATCGCCCCTGTCTACATGTTTTTCAAAATATATAAGCTCTCCATGCCCATTGCCGTGCTTCTTCTTGTTATTACAATGTCAATTCTCCCAGCAAACAATGTCTTCCGCCAGATAACAGAGCGGCTAAAGTCCGAATATTGGGAGAGCCTTAGGGATATGACAAGCTATTTCCTTGAGGGTCTTCGAGGCATGACCACCCTGAAGCTCTTCAACAGGGACGCTGACCGCACAAAGGTGCTGGAAGGAAAAGCATACAATTTTTACAATAGGATAATGTCAGTAATGAAGCTCAACTTCAAGTCATTTCTTCTGACCTACGCCATGATGTACTTTGCCATTTTCCTGTCGGTTACCATCGCCTGCGTAAAGCTGGCCAGCGGCGAAATTGATATATCCTCAGCAATGCTGATTCTTATGCTCTCCTTCAGCTTTTTCTCATCTGTTAGAGAGCTTACAAACGCCACCCACTCCGCACTCACCGGCGTTGCGGCGGCCCAGAATGTATCCGACCTCTTTGATATTGAAACAGACAGAAAATTTACCCACAACTCCCCTGTATCCGATAGTACACCGGGTATACGGCTTGAAGACGTAAAATTCGGCTACAAGGGCAGAGATCCCATACTTAAAGGTATCAATATGTCATTTGAAGAGGGCAAAGTAACGGCCATTGTTGGCCCTTCCGGTTGCGGAAAAAGTACCATCGCCGCAATGCTCCTTCGGTTTCTTGACCCGGAGAGCGGCCGTCTCACCTTTGACGGCAGGCCATACACCGACCTTACCCTTGAGGAGCTGAGGAAAAAGGTAATAATGGTCCCTCAGCGCGTCAGCCTTTTCAGCGGCACCGTCAGGGACAACCTTCTAATTGCCAATCCTAACGCCGACGACAAGACACTTTGGAAAGCTCTTGAGGACGTGGACCTTGCGCCATGGCTAAAAAACTTCGCTAACGGTCTTGACACTGACGTGGGCGACTCAGGCGGAAAACTCTCCGGTGGCCAGCGCCAGAAGATAGGTATTGCCAGGGCCCTTTTAAGCAGCGCCCCATACATAATTTTTGACGAGGCCACATCAAGCGTTGACCTTGAAAGCGAAGAGGATATATGGAACTGTATCGACCGTCTTTCATACACCCACACACTTATAATCATATCCCACCGTCTGTCCACTATCCGGCGTGCGGATAAGATATACGTCATACAAAAAGGCGCCATCGCCGGCGCCGGAAAGCACGATGAGCTTATAGAAACATGTCCTCTATATGCCAATATGGTTGAGGAACAGAATATTCTTGAAGCTATGGGAAAGGAGGCCGTTGGCTATGAAAGCAAATAAAAAGACAAGCCTTATGGCTTTTTCAGTGAGACTTTTCCGCCTGGCCTCAGCGGTAAAAAAGCAGATAATCGGCTCCACCTTCGCCAGCATAATAGGAAACGTTGCCCAGCTTACCCTTATGGGCTGCGGCGCTGCCTTTATCCTCAGCGTCGCCGGATTTATCACCGGCTCCCCTGTTCTCTACGGGGCACTGACATTTTTAAGCGCAGTTTTAATCGTTGTAGGAAGGTATGTTGAGGGATATGTCTCCCATGTGGGAGCGTACAGGCTCCTTGCTGATTTGAGGGTCGGTATGTTCCGGGATATACGCCGTCTTGCCCCGGCCTGTCTTGTTGACAGAAACAGCGGCGACCTTTTGTCCATAGCTATCGCCGATATTGAAACCCTTGAGTTTTTCTTCGGCCACACTATCGGCCCGCTCTTCACCGTAATACTGCTCCCTGTCTGCACCCTTATTCTGGCATGGACATGCGACAGTAAATATGTTCTTGTGCTGCTGCCTGTATATATAATAATCAGCGTGGTGCTGCCTGTTCTGGCACTGAAGCTTGGCAGAAAAATCGGCCAGAGATACAGAAAAGAAGTTGCTGAGTACCAGACTTTAGTTCTGGAGAGCGTTTACGGCCTGAGAGATATACAAATCTTCGGCCATGGCGCAAGGCGCAAAGCCCTGCTGGACAGCAAAAACAGCCAGATAAACAAAACTTTCCACTTAAGAACCCTCCATAAACAGCTTGTTACATCTGCGCCGACATTTTTCATCTACCTTGCAAGAATACTTATAATCGGCGTTGCAACAACTTTGGCTCTTAAGGGAAATTATAATCCGGCAGGAGTCGTAATTCTCTCCTTCGTGGTCTCCGCGTCCTTCTCGTCTACCCAGTCCCTGACCGCGGTAATCTCCAACCTTATTGAGACTTACGCCGCCGCAGAGAGACTTTTCGCCATACAGGACACTCAGCCCGAAGTTATCGAAAAGCCCGACAGTATAAAAATGCCGTCTGTTGAGGACATAGAGTTTAAAGATCTCTGCTTCTCCTATGGAGAGGATCTCCCTGAGCTTTTAAAGGATGTAAATCTTCACATTAGCCGTGGCGAGAAAATTGGAATCATGGGCGAGAGCGGTATAGGCAAGTCCACAATAATAAGGCTTCTCCTCCGTTTCTGGGAGCCTACATCAGGCAAAATTCTCATTAACGGCACGCCTCTTACAGATTTTACCCTCTCCTCACTCCATGAGAATGTCGCACTTCTCGAGCAGGACACTTTCCTTTTCAACTGCACAATAGCTGAAAATATCGCTCTGGGAAGGCCTGGCGCAACAAGAGACGAGATAATAAACGCCGCCAAAATGGCCAGCATACATGACTTTATTGAGACCCTGCCCGATGGGTACGACACCCAGATGGGCGAGATGGGCGACAGGCTCTCCGGTGGTGAGCGCCAGAGAATAGGTATCGCCCGCACTCTTCTTATGGACCCGGATGTTCTCGTTCTTGACGAGCCTACCTCCAGCCTTGACATTTTAAATGAGAAGAGTTTTCTCAAGACTCTGGACGATACATGCCGGGACAAGACGATTATTGTTGTCTCCCACCGTATGTCCACCCTTTCAAGCTGCAGCAGGATATTCACCCTTAAAGACGGCCACCTTGTGGAAAAATAAGCCGTGTTTAAGGTGTAAAGTAGTTTAAAGTCAGCAAAATATTTTTAAAAATAACCCATTTGTAAAACAAAAAACAGGCAGGGCTCATCCTGCCTGTTTTTACTTTTTTCTTTTGGAATTTGCCCTTATACTTTCCGGGGCCTTTTTATCTTTCGCCTTCAAAGCCGTCCTTTTAAAAGCGGAATGCGGCGGCCGGGCACTACAGTCCGGGCCCGCGGCGGGTCTGAAAATTAAATTCAGTTCTGCTCTTTTAGTATCTTCAAGATCTCCTGGGCTGTTGGAGGACAGCCTTTCACGGAGCATGTGGCTCCGGAGCAGCAGGCGCCGATGCCTATTCCGTCCAAAGTCTTTCCTCTGTAAGCCTGACCGATGTATATAGGCTTATTGATTTTTATTCCTGCCCGCTTGGCGTTATAAAGTGCCCTTACAAGGCTTGCATAACATGCGCTGCAGGCTGAGTCATCGTGTACGTTTTTCGTAAGAGACGCAACGGTACCTGTCGGCGCCGGATATTCCGCGCCGGAGACTGGCTCATTGAGCTTTATAATGTCCCCATCTTCAATCTTCGTACTGCCGCCGCCCATCTGCTCGGCAAGGCCGATATAATCTACCTGGCTTGTGCTGATGCCCATAAGCATACAGCCATATGCGTCAAGCTGAACAGGGTCAGTGCCAAGATACATTCTGTTTGTGTAGACAGGAGTGCCACCCTCCTCAAAATTCAGGTCGCCGCAGATACTGTCCACAATGGTGAGGTTGGGCTTCAAATAAGAAGCCAAGGCGGCGATTGGCCTGTGGAGGCCTTCAGAATGGAAACGACGCTTTTCCCTGTCTGGCAGGCACCCTTTGCAGTTTTTCAGAGCGCAGGTCATTGTGGTCTGACAGTGTCCCTTCAAAACAGGCAGGCTAATAAGGAAATCCGCGTCTAGAGCACGGCAGCAGATATCCATAGGACGAATTGCGGTCTGAACTGTCCTTGTCTTGTCCCGCTTCAAATCGTAATATGGAACGCCATACTTCTGGCAGACCTTGTCATAGCCCGCCACACGAAAAGCTCTCCCTGTGTCGTCTCCAACCCAGGAGCCTTCAATGACGCTTATATTGGAAAAGCCGTGGCTCTGAAGATATTCCATACATCCAGAGAGGACGCCGGCATGTGTGGTGCCGCCTTCTTCAGGCCTTCCGGCCACAACAAGGTTTGGCTTTAACGCCACACTGCCCCCCTTGGGGATCATGTCGGCAACATTGGCAGCCTCCATAAGAGAAACTGTCATTTTATGGGCATCGCTGCCGTATATTTCAAAGATTTTCGACATCTTACGCTCCTCCTTACTTATTTTATTTTAGTTTATCAGATAACATGAAAAATTTCAACGGAGAGGAAAATCTATCCCTCCGCGCCCCGTCGGCACTATCCGTTATTTATAGCTAATAGGCATAACTGGTCCCACACTATTGAATATATCTATTTATTTTGTACTATATTATGGGAGGCGAAATTATGGAACTTAGAGTACTGAATTATTTTCTGGCTGTGGCACGGGAGGAGAGCTTCACAAAAGCCGCAAATATCCTCCATGTTACCCAGCCCACCCTGTCAAGGCAGATTGCCGAGCTGGAGCGGGAGCTTGGCGTAAAACTCTTTATAAGGAGCAATCACAACATAATTTTAACTGAGGACGGAATGATTTTAAAACGCAGGGCCCAGGAACTTCTGTCTCTTGCTCAAAAGACAAAGATGGACTTTTCCCGCAGCGGTCATGACCTTGAGGGCCTTGTCTCCATAGGCAGTGGCGAGTTTCTTTCCACAGGCTGTCTGGCGGAGTGTATCTCCGCTTTTTCCAGACTCCGCCCTCTTGTCCGCTATGAGATACAAAGCGGAAATGCCAGCAATATAAGCGAGAATATAGATCGCGGCCTTCTCGACCTTGGCCTGATATCGGAACCTTATGATTTAAGAAAATACGAGTCAATATCTATGCCGGTACGTGAACAATGGGGCGCCTTGGTCAGAGCTGACTCTCCTCTTGCGGGAAAGGTATCAATAACGCCGGCGGATCTGGCCGGTATCCCACTTATATCCACCGCCAGCGATTTTATGGACAGCCGCATAAAAAAATGGTTCGGAGGCCTGTCCGGTGAAATGAAGATAATAGCAAGAGGAAATCTCCTCTACAATGAGGCCATGCTCGCTCTTCACAATATTGGCGCCGTTATCGGCATACGCCTTGGCTGCCAATACGAAGGCCTTAAATTTATACCGCTGTCCCCTGCTGTGGAGACCACAACAGCCCTTGTGTGGAAAAAAGATCTTATTTTCTCCCCCGCTACCGCCTCGTTTATTGATTTCGCAAAGCAATACTTCAAAGGCATAACTGACAATAAATTATAAGTATTAGACATTTAACTCAGAAAATTATAAAATAAAGGTAATCCATGTTGGATTGCCTTTATTTTATATCACGCAAACAACCCAGCCGCTGGGATACATACTCCCTATACGGCAAAAATATATACAGGAGGTAATTTTATGAGTAAAAAGCTTGTTGCCTATTTCTCCGCCACCGGAGTTACAAAGTCCGCAGCTGAACGTCTTGCCGCGGCATCTGGCGCGGATATTTTCCGTATTGTCCCGGAAACACCCTACACAAAGGCAGATTTAGACTGGACAGACAAGTCCAGCCGCAGCTCAGTAGAAATGAGCGATCTCTCCTCCAGGCCAGGTATATCATCCACCCTTCCCAATATGGAGCAGTACGACACTGTCTTTATCGGCTTTCCTATATGGTGGTATGTAGCTCCCACCATCATAAGCAATTTCCTTGAGAGCTATGATTTTTCTGGGAAAACTATCGCTGTTTTCGCCACCTCCGGCGGAAGCGGTCTTGGCAAAACCATTGACTTGCTGAAATCTATATGCCCCGACGCAAAATGGAAAAGTGGAAAAATGATGAACCATATCTCCGACGTGGAAATGAAAAAATGGATTGAGGAGATCTGTCCCAATACGTCAAATGGCTGAATTTCAGGTTTTGTATCGTCAAGCCGATAAACTTCAAGCTTAATATATTCCCAGCCTGCTTACGGCCAGTGGCCCTAAACAGGCTGGAAATTTACAAAAATCAGAACTGAGCAAAAGATATTTATAAAGATCTGGACTAAGGTGAATTAATATGAAAAATAAGGACAGAGAATTTTTTGAGATATTCGAAAACTTCGCTTTTAATGAAGTTGCAAAAGAAAAAACAATAGAAGTTCCGGAAAACCTGCGGTTTATGGCTGTTCTTGCTGCTCTTATTGGCTGCGGCGGCACGGACGCTTACATGCAAATGCTCCCTGCCGCTCTTGATAACGGGCTGTCTCCGGCTGAAATCAAGGAAATAGTCTATCAGTCTGCAGCGTATGTAGGTTATGGCAGAATGCTTCCCTTTTTAAATGCCACAAACAAGGTGTTTGAGGAAAAAAGTGTCCATCTTCCAGAGGAAATTCGGTCAACCGTCCCTCAAAACCTCAGGACGGAAAAAGGCGCAGATGCCCAGGCTGAGATATTCGGTGAGCACATGAAAGAAGCCTGGAAAAACGGACTTGTCAACCGATGGCTTGCCTGCAACTGCTTCGGGGACTACTACACACGAAAAGGTCTGTCCCTTGCCCAGAGGGAGCTTATTACTTTCTGCTTTCTCATGGCCCAGGGCGGCTGTGAACCTCAGCTAATCGCCCACGCCAAGGGCAATATTAATATGGGAAACGACGAGCAGTTTCTTATAAAAATCATTATGCACTGTCTGCCATATATTGGCTACCCCAGAAGTCTTAACGCTGTTGAATGTGTCCATAAAGCTATGGGAAGCTGATTTTAAGTGCATGGATGCCGCCCCATAACTGTTTTGGAGGAAACGGCGTGCTGACAGTATTTTATAAGGCCGGCGCAAAGGAATATGCGCCGGCTTTTACTATTTACTCTCCCCTGTTCTCGTGTTGCCCTCCGGCTCTATATGTGATATAATTTCAGCAAATTGTTTTCTGCCACCAGGCAGAGCTGATATCAGCATCTTATTTTTGCGGCGTTTAATTCTAAAAGCCGTAAACTGGGGTGCTGTGTTTTTTTGGAGGTACGGATGGAACAGCAACTTAAAAGATATATTGTACCCAACATGCTGGCAATGATAGGCACTTCATGCTATGTTTTAGCGGACACTTTTTTTTTTTTTTTTACTAACGTCGCTGAATGCATAAAAGACATTAGTTTTATAATCCAGAATTAAAGGTTT
>CALXGH010000037.1 GCA_944387845.1 uncultured Oscillospiraceae bacterium | reverse complement strand
GGTTGTTTGGTGTATCTTGAACAGAGTTGATGCAGGTTTTGCAAGCACTATTAAAGGGGTAGTTACTGCGCCTTATCAGTTTACAGGTTACAGGTCAAGTAACCCTGTTACTGAAGAATTTTACGATCTTGCCCTTGATGTACTGGTTAGATGGTACAGCGAAAAAGCTGGAATGACTGATGTTGGTAGGGTTCTCCCCTCTAACTATCTATATTTTGCCGGAAGTGGCGGTCATAATTATTTCAGGACCTCGTATAGAGGCGGTACAAGATGGAATTGGAGCTTACCAAGCCCATATGTATAATTAAATATTGTAAACTTAAATAATTTAAATAGTAATCAACCAAAAACAATAAATCAAAAACAAACAAAAAGAAACTAATTCAAAACTATTTAAAGCCTTTTTACGAAGGCTTCAAAAGTAAAAAATTAATTCCCAATGCTTTAGTTGATGATTTATCATTGACATAAAAAACAGCCGCCTTTATGGCGGCTGTTTTTTTACATTATATGCTCTTCAGCACAGTTGTCCACTACTCTTACACCCATCTTTTTCTTTGGCAGGTTTTTGTTTTTGATGCTGTAATCATCAAATTGAGAACATACCCTGTTTTCAGGAGCCAGTCTCAAATTCTCCATGCCGAGTTCGCCGGCCTGGGCAATGCCCTTATGGTTTTTCTCATTTTTCTTATTTTTTTTCTTTGACATTTATATCACCCTTATATATTGTCCCACCGCAAATAAAAAAGATGACCGGAAAATTTGGCCATCTTTTTTTATTTTTTATTTTAACATATCCTGTAGCTGCTGAAGGTCTATTACTTCTACACCTAAGGAATTGGCTTTGGTAAGCTTGCTACCTGCCGCCTCTCCAGCCAAAAGATAATTTGTTTTTTTGCTTACGCTGGATGTTACCTTGCCGCCGTTTGACGAGATAAGTTCTGAAGCCTCATCCCGGCTCATACCTGGCAGAGTGCCTGTTATCACGAAAGTCAGACCTGAAAGTTTATCTCCCACGGTCTTATTTTCGCCTTCCGTCCTAACGCCATAGGATATAAGCCTATCCAAAACAGCGCGGCTCTTTTCATTTTTGAAATACTCAATAATGCCCCTGGCTGTTATAAGGCCAATGTCGTTACAGGACACAAGCTCATCCTCGGTGGCTTCGGCTATTTTTTCGATAGAGCCGAAATGGGATATAAGCTCCTTGGCGGCAGATTTGCCTACATTCAGTATACCAAGGCCGGTGAGTAGCTTTTCGGGAGCATTGTTTTTGGATTTTTCAATAGCGTCAAGAAGCTTGTCCGTATTTTTCTCCTTGCCCACTATCCCCTTTTCAATAAGCTCATCCCGGTGGTTTTTCAAAACATAGATATCGCTGATATCGGAGAGAAAACCCTCGTTAATAAGATCTCTTACATACACTTCCCCGAAACCCTTTATATCCATGGCGTCCCTGCCTACGAAATTTATGATATGCCTTTCAAGCTGCGCAGGGCAGTTTGTGCCGGTGCATTTCATATCTGCGGTATCTTCGTCCCTGACGACCGGCGCGCCGCATACAGGGCATTTTGAGGGCAATTTAAAGGGTTTTAATCCGTAAGGTCTTTTTTCCTTAATTACTTTTCTGATTTTCGGGATTATTTCACCGGATTTATATACTAAAACAGTGTCTCCAATCCTGATATCAAGGTCGTCTATATAGTCTTGATTGTGGAGAGTTGCTCTTGTAACAGTGGTGCCGCATAGGCGTATGGGGTCAAATATGGCAGTAGGTGTTACACGGCCTGTGCGACCTACATTTACCTCGATTTCTCTTACGACACTCTCTTTCTCTTCAGGTGGGTATTTATAGGCAACCATGTATCCGGCGTTCTTAGCTGTGTCCGGGCACTGCCGTCTCAGCTCCAAATCATTTAATTTTATTACCGCACCATCTATATCGTAGGGAAGATTTCCCCTGTCCTCACCTATTTTTTCTATGGCGCTCCATATCTCATCAAAGGACCGGCAGATATAGTACTTATCTATAACTTTTATGCTATTTTCCTTCAGAAATTCATAACACTGGCTGTGGGTTTTCAGCTCTTTGCCTCTGATGTCCTGCACGTTGAATACGAACATATTCAGGCCACGCTTTTTTGTAACCTGGGGGTCAAGCTGTCTCAGGGTTCCGGCAGCGCAGTTTCTGGGATTGGCGAAAGGCTTTTTGCCCAGAAGTTCCTGCTCCTCGTTTATCCTGTCAAAGGCTTCGTTGGTCATATAAACTTCGCCGCGAAGCTCAAGATACTCTATTTTGTCTTTGAGCTCTGTCTTAACATCTGGTATCACTCTGGCGTTTGCTGTTACGTCCTCGCCAAAGTTTCTGCCGTCGCCCCGGGTTATTGCTGTGGTAAGAAGCCCGTTTTCATAGCGAAGAGCCATGGAGAGACCGTCAATTTTCGTCTCAACGAGAAACTCTGTGTCAGGCCCGAATTTCTTCTGCATATCCGCAATGAACTTTTCCACTTCCTCTTTTGTGAAAAGGTCCTGCATGGAGAGCATAGGTACCCTGTGGGCTATAAGCACACCGGCGCTACGCTTTGCCGTTCCGCCAACGTGCTGTGTTGGAGACTCGGGAGATATTATCTCCGGGTGCTCTTTTTCAATCTCCTTCAGCTCCCGTACCAGCATGTCGTACTCATAGTCCGATATCTCCGGGGAGTCCTGATTGTAATAGAGGTCGCTGTGATGCTTTAATATCTCTACAAGTTCATTATACCTATCCACGGCAGTATCCTCCGTTCTAATTGAAATCTATGTATGTATCCGGTACCTTGCCTACTATGACTGTTTCGGCTATAAGTACAGTGGTACTTACGCTGACAACGCTTTCATATCCCGGAACCATAACCGAGAGATCGATTGTAGCGTCAATATATATCTTATGCATTGTCTGGTTTATACCTACCGATAGAAACTCATTTTCAAGGCTGGAGTTTACACTGGTTACTGACATAATTTTTACCGGAATATACGGACCTGTGCCAGAAAAAAGTTTGCTTCCAAAAAGGTTTCCCAGCGGTATCTCAATAACCTGACTCTCCACCGATGGCAGAGTTTCATATATTTTATTTATCACATGGGTTTTCAGCTTGTTTGCATAAGCCATATTGGTGTTTATGGACGTAACATTTCCCTGTGAATCACTGCTTATGGTGATTATATCGTCATATTGCGCATCGAGTTCGTCAATGGCTTCATTTATGGCGTCATTTGCAAGAATATCCACCAAATTATTTATGTCCCACTCAGCAATTTTTATCATAAGCTGGCCCAACCGTCGTGATATGTAAATTGCGGAAAACAGCAAAAATATGATAAGAATAAGCGCAATGACTTTTTTTCGACCGCCCTTGTTATAAGGGGGAAAAAAACTGTCGGAAAATTTATTTCTTCTTCTATTAAAAAACAGCATACAGATTCCTCCATATGCTATTTTATGTATTTAAGATTATTTTAGTTATTTTTTAATAAAAGTTCTGAGGCAATCATTATGCCAAGCTTTCCGGACTCATAGGTAATGCCTCCCTGCAGATAGGCAAAATACGGTTCTCTCATAGGTCCATCAGCGGAAAGCTCAATAGACGCACCCTGGATAAACGCGCCGGCAGCCATAACAACAGGGTCGTTATACCCTGGCATTGCCCATGGCTCAGGAGCTACAAAAGAGTCCACCGGAGCAGCCGACTGAATACCTCTGCAGAAGTTTACAAGGTTTTCCCCGCTGCCAAGCTCAATTACCTGAACTATATCAGATCTTGGGTCTGTTGAAGCAGGGAATGATTTATAACCCATCTTTTCCATCATTCTGGCGCAAAATACAGCTGTTTTCAGAGCCTGAGCCACAGTGTGTGGCGCCATGAAAAATCCCTGATATAAAAGTCTATTATTTCCCAAAGTGGAGCCGCACTCCCCGCCGATACCTGGCGTTGTAAGGCGCATAGCGGACGCCTCAACAAGTTCACGTTTACCTACAATATATCCGCCTGTTGGAGCCAGTGCGCCGCCTGGGTTTTTGATAAGAGAGCCTGCCATCAGATCAGCACCTACATTTGTAGGCTCTATTTCCTCAACAAACTCGCCGTAGCAGTTGTCTACAATTACATAGGCGTTTGGGTTTACCTCATGTACAGCATCGCATATCCGCCCTATGTCTGCAACGGAAATGGAATTTCTGGATGAATATCCCCTTGAACGCTGGACCATAACTTCCCTGACCCTTTTATCTGATGCAGCGATTTTTATTTTCTCAATGTCTGGCCTGCTGTCAGGCAGAAGGTCTACCTGTCTATACTCTATACCGTACTGTTTCATAGAGCCTGGATAATTTCCCTCAATACCGATAGTAGAGCGTATAGTGTCATATGGCATACCTGTTGCCGACAGGAGTACATCGCCAGGTCTCAGCATGGAGAAAAGTGAGGCAGCTATTGCGTGGGTACCATTTACAAAACCTATCCTCACAAGACCAGCCTCAGCACCGAAAACCTCAGCGTATATGTTATCAAGCTCATCTCTACCCTTGTCATCATAGCCATAACCAGTGGTGCCGTAGAAGAAATTTTCAGCTACCTTATATTTCCTAAACGCAGCCATGACTTTTGCTGTGTTGTTCATAGCAACAGAGTCTATTTTTTCAAAAACTTCTTTTATGTCCGCCTCTGCTTCGCTGGCCATTTTTTCTATTTTTTCTGAAATATCTATCCCGTAAAATTTCATAATTACTCCAATCCGTTTACTATCTCTTTAAAAATATTGCCGCGCTCCATAAAGTTTTTAAATCTGTCAAAAGATGTGCTGGCAGGTGATAAAATCACTATATCACCAGGCTCTGCATGCTCTGATGCAAAAATAACAGCGTCCTTGAAGCCGTCAATAACATCAACAGGCAGGTCAGGTGTATATTCCTTGGAGTTTATAGTCGCGTTTTTTATCTTCTCCGCTGTAAAGCCCGTAAGAACAAGGCGCTTTACATGGCGGCAGATTTCATCTCCAAGTTCGTCAAAGGCCACACCTTTGTCTTTACCTCCGGCGATAAGGATAACCTTTTTATCAAATGATCTCAGGCCGGCAATAGTTCTTGACGGGCTGGAAGCAATGGAGTCGTTGTAATACCTAACTCCTCTAAGCTCTCTTACAAGCTCAATTCTGTGCTCAACGCCTGTGAAGTGTTCAGCAACATATTTCATATCAGAAGCCGATACCATACCGTATACCGCGGAAAAAGCCGCCAGATAATTTTCTATATTGTGTACTCCCGGTAGGAAAATGTCTCCGGCTTCCATGATTTTTTCCGTCTTTCCATCAAATGAGGAGTAGATTACGCCATCTTCACAGTAAAATCCGCTTTCCACCTTCTTCTTTCTGCTGAAGAAATATGTCCTGCCGTTTCCTGTGAACTTGTTTGTTATATCATTATCAAGGTTCAAAACCAGAACCCCATTTTCACCCTGGTGGAGGAAAATGTTCTTTTTCGACTCAACATACTCATCCATATCCTTATGGACGTCAAGATGATTTGGCGCAAGGTTAGTAATTACAGCAATGTCCGGTGATTTTTTCATGGTCATAAGCTGGAAAGATGACAGCTCAAGGACCACCATATCGTCTTTTTTCATGCTGTCCGCCTTTGTGAGAAGAGGTGTTCCGATGTTTCCTCCAACGTGGACATTATAGCCGGCCTTTTTAAGAAGCTCAGATACGATTGTTGTTGTAGTGGTCTTACCATCGCTTCCTGTTACGGCGATTATTTTGCAGGGGCACACATCGAAGAACACTTCCATTTCAGATGTTAGCACTGCGCCATTTTCCACTGCCTTGACTATGCCAGGCATATCCGGCCTTAGACCAGGCGTTCTGAAAATAACGTCAGCGTCAATATCTTCAAGGTAGTCCTGGCCCAGGCGCATTTTGGCTCCCATACTCTCAAATCGCTCAACTTTCTCCTGGGCTTTTTCCATCTCTGCCCTGTCCCGGACAGTGAGGTCAATACCGTTTTCAAGGAGCAGATCGATAAGAGGCGTATTGCTGACGCCCATACCGATAACTGTAACCTTTTTGCCTTTAAGGCTTTTTATATATTCATTAAGAGTCATAGTTTTATACCTCAATTTTTATACTTATAGCCAACTTATTATAAACTAATTATATACCACTTTCAAATGATATTTGACAACATGACAGGTAAAATGTAAAATATTTGGGTGAGTATATCGGGCAGCCGCGTGAACAGGCCGAAAGGCCGTTTATGAGGAAAGTCCGGGCTCCATAGGGCAAGGATAACGGGTAACGCCCGCCGAAGGCGACTTCAGGAAAAGTGCAACAGAGATATACCGCCGGCTGTTGACCATCACTATGTCAAAAATTGACGCTATCGCGCCACCTGGTAGTGCACTGGTCCTGTCCGGTAAGGGTGGAAAGGCGAGGTAAGAGCTCACCCGTCGGCTGGAGACAGTTCGACGCTGTAAACTCTATCCGGAGCAACACCGTGGAGAAGCATTAAGGCCGGCCCGGCCGCTTCGGGGAGGTGGCTTGAGCATACGGGTAACCGTATGTCGAGATAGATGGCTGCTTAAGACAGAATCCGGCTTACAGATATACTCACTTATTAAAATATTACCGTCTTAAACGGAAAAAACCGGAAGATAGCTTCCGGTTTTTTTATTACTATTTGCGGCAAACAAAAGCTGAATAGTCCATTACTGGACTATTCAGCTTTAATTAACTTAAAGTAAGATTACTCCTGATCCCAGTTGTGGTAAACGTTCTGGATATCCTCGTTATCTTCCATAAGGTCCAGCATTTTTTCAAACTTTGCCGCTGTGTCAGGGTCCGGAAGCTTAACATAGTTCTGTGGTACCATCTCAATCTGAGCGGAGGCGAATTTGTATTTGCCTTCAAGTGCTGCGCACACATCGTTAAATGCCTCAGGTGAGGTGTAGATCTCAAATATGGCTTCATCGGGAACTATATCGTCAGCACCGGCTTCAAGAGCGTCCATCATGACTTCGTCTTCCTCAAGGTCTCCGTCCTCATTATCTATAATGATAACGCCTTTTCTGTCAAATGACCAGCTGACGCAACCTGTTGCACCCATGTTTCCGCCGTACTTATCGAACAGATGTCTTACTTCGGAGGCGGTCCTGTTCCTGTTGTCTGTCATGGCTTCAACAATTACAGCGACGCCGTTAGGGCCATAGCCTTCATATGTTACACTCTCATAGTTGTCTGCGTTGCCACTGCCAAGAGCTTTTTCAATGGTCCTTTTGATATTGTCATTAGGCATATTTGCAGCCTTAGCTTTGGCTATGACTGTTGCCAGCCTTGAGTTATTGTTAGGGTCTCCGCTTCCACCCTCTTTAACCGCAACTATCATCTCTCTGGCGATCTTTGTGAACACCTGCGATCTCTTTGCGTCAGCGGCGCCTTTTGTTTTCTGAATATTATGCCATTTAGAATGTCCTGACATATATATCTCTCCCCGTGTAAAATTAGTGTATTAACTAACTAATTTTAGCACATCATGTTTTTTATGGCAAGATATATATTGATTATAATGCGTTATAAATATATTTTGGCAATAAAATATATTTTTTAGCAAAAAGTTCTTCTGCTGTCTCGCAGTTATTAATACTGAGAATCAAAGCGTCGTCAGAGTGATAATTCTTTGAGAGCTCCCAAAGGTTATCGCCCTTTTCAGTCTTTTTGATTATGATAGATGGGATTGCTGAAAGATCCACTGCCTCTTCCTCGTTGTACTCCGCTTCCAGAATCATTGATACATTTTTCGTACTTCTGCCTATGATTTTATAAGTGATTGCCAATTTAACTTCTACAGTTCCCTGGCCGATAGCGCAGCTTGTATTTATATCAGGTATGTAAGAGATATTGGCGTACTTAGTAAACTCTATGTTTGTTACAGTTTTCTGCTTAAAATATTCCATTGAGTGCATGCATTTGCCATCCTGGGAATTATAGAGCACATGCACTGTTCCACTGGCGGTCAGCGAGAGCATACCGCCGTCATTTTCAGCGATGACTGATGAGAGGGACACGTATGAAAGCACAACTTCTGCGATATCTTCTGTTTTTACTGATACCTTTGCAGAATCTTCAGCCTCTTCTGGTTCTGAAATCGCCGGAATCTGGCAGACTTTGTTTTTTACATCCAGCTTATACTTTGGACTGTACACATCACACAAGACGCTCATTGTCTTATCAGTGGCGCAGGCACACTGGGATACGATATGTACCTCAAGATTTACTGTTTTTTCATTTGAGGCAGCGATAAGGTCGGAGTTCAGGTATATACCTGTAACGGCAGATTTGATGAAAAAGCTGCTGCTCTCGCAGGTTCTGTTCATCTCGATTATCTGGGAGAATTTTGTCTCTGTCCTCAGGCAGTTGAGTCTGCCGTCGTCAAAAGAGGAATAGATTATATCACCCAGTACTGTGCCGTTTACTATCACTTTTGTACCAACGGATTTTACATCGTCATGGACGATTTTTATATCGGAAAAAAGTATCTCATCGATTTTCGGCTTTCCTGCAGGTAGTCTAATCTCATCGGAAATTACATACATTTTCTCAGAGATCTCTGAAAATACCCTGACAGACTCCTCAGATTTAAGGATCTTTGCCTCTGTTTCGGCGCAGTCCGCGTCTGTTGAAATTTCAATTTCACCATTGTTAAAGCACTCTACTGTGGCTGTGCAGAACACCCTTACGGTGATCTTTCTGGGATTGATCATGCTGGTTTCAACTGATTTTATCGAGACATCGGCAATGATCTTACTGTCGTTTGTGATATCAGGACAGCTCTCGGAAAACTCCACCGGTACATTGAAATCAATTTTATGGATATGCTCATCTTCATCTGAAAGGAAAATAACGCTTCCAGCGGCTGAGGCGGAAATCGTTACGGACCCTTTGTCAGAATCTTTGCCCTTTAAATAGCAGATGGCCTTGGTCTCCAGAATATTTGATATGTCCGGCAGCGCGTCCGGGACGATCATCTCCACAGTCTCTTCCGCTGTGATCTTGCCTTCATACGCGCAGTTGCTATACAAAAATTTTTCGCTTTGAACTTGAAGATTCATATGCATTTCTCCTTTTTAGTATCTTGTAGAATATATGCATATAAATCTCAAATATTACCTATTTGAATATAAATTTCAGAATTCCTTTTAAAAAAGCCGGAGCTCTATAAACATATATTTTCATATTGACCCACCTAACATTTTCTCAATTTTAGTCCTATGGTAATTAATGCTATACCGAAGAGAAACCACCAGACCGATGGAGGCAGGATCAGCCACAGTATTATAAGTACTCCTATGCCTGCGATTATACATCCCAGTTGATTCCCTCGACAGCGCATAAATGTTACCCCCTTTTCTTATAACATTATATGTAAAGGCCATAAAAATGTTAAAAGACTGAGCAAAAACCGCTCAGTCTTTTAATTATTTCTTTATTTCCCATTCTTTGACAGATTTTGCCATTTCATAAAGGCGCATATAATTTTCGTGCCTTGTCTTCGATATATGTCCATTTTTCACCGCTTCTACCACGGCGCACCCTTTCTCTTTCAAATGCACACAGTCAAGAAACTTGCATTTTCCAATATAGGGCTCGAATTCCCTGTAAGCATTCTGAATCTCAGATGCGTTAGTCTCGTTTAAGATGTCCATATCGAAGGAGGAAAATCCCGGGGTGTCGGCCACAAAGGTGTCGTCTTCTAATTCATAGAGCTCGATATGCCTTGTAGTGTGCTTTCCTCTGCCGAGTTTCTGGCTTACTTCCGCTGTCTTTATATTAAACTTCGGCGACAATCGGTTTAAAATACTGGATTTACCCACACCTGAGTTTCCCGTGAAGACGCTGATCTTTCCTTTAAGGCACTGCCTTAATTCCTCTATTCCCTCACCTGTCTCAGCACTGGTGAGAACGGTTTTAAATCCAGAGTTTTTATATATGGAATATAGCTCATCTGCCGGGTCAATATCCTTCTTGTTTATACAGACAATAGGCTCGCAACTGTTAAACACAGATATGGTAGCTATTCTGTCAATTAAAAACGGGTCAGTAATAGGTATGGCTGCCGAAGCGATTATTATTAGCTGGTCAACATTTGCCACCTGGGGCCGGATAAATGAGTTCTTTCTGGGGAGTATTTTCTCAATATTGCCCTCAGTCTCGCTGTTTAGAGATATCTCCACCAGATCGCCAACAAGAGGCGCGTTGTTGTCTTTTCTGAACTTGCCTCTTGCCCGGCATGTTATATCTTTGCCATCAGAGGCAACATAGTAAAATCCGCTGAGAGCCTTATAGATGACTCCTTTACTCATTTGTTCCTTCTTCAGGAGGGTTTTCTTCTCCGCCGCCATCGCCTTCATCAGGATTGTCCGGCTCCTGTGGTTCCTCAGGGCCCATGGATACCTGAAGTACAATTTCAGTGTGTATGGCCACTTCCTCTCCAGCCTCATAGCTCTGGAATATTACCGTTCCTTTCGCTGATGAGTCATAAACATACTGTATCTTATATGAGAGATTGTAGCTATCAAGCCTCAAAATGGCTTTTGATTCTGTAAGCCCTGTAACGCTGGGCACCTCTACCATTTCAATATCGGGGCCGGTGCTGTAAGTTATGAATACCGTGCCTCCTTTTACTAACGGCTCATCCTTCTTGGGATACTGCTCAATAACACGGCCAGCTTTAACATCGTCGCTAGACGCCTCTGTTACCTTGATGTTTAAATCAAGCTTAAGATTTTCAAGCTGTGTCATTGCCTCTCTATAATCCATATTTACAATGTTCGGCATGAGGACTGGTTCCTCGCCCTCGGACACGGTAAGAGTGATCTTTATTTTCTTCGTCTCATCAGTTACGGTTATCTGTTCATCGGCAGCAGGGTCCTGAGAGATTATATACCCCTCCTCTTCCTCGCTCTCAACAGTAACTATTTTAAATTCGTATCGCTCGGTATATGTGGGATTTGAGGTAATATCCTCTACGTTTTTGCCCACGAAATTATCCAGTGTAACTTTTATATCGTCTGAGTTGAAGAAGTCCTTGATAACGAAATTCCACATCAAAACAGCGATTATGCCGATGACCACCACAAGCGAGGCACCTATAAGCGCAGGATTGACTTTTGTACTCTTTCCGCCTTTCTTACTCTCGCTCGGTTCTTTAACCTTTTTAGGTTTCTTATTTCTCTTTCTTCTGAGTACAGGAGCCCGACGATCATCATCGTCATCGTCATCAGATGCCGCCGCACCTACGCCAGATGATACAGAGTTCCTGCTAAGCACCATAGACGGGTTCTTTCTGAATTCCTCCAAATCGTAGAGGAGATCATCCACGCTCTCATACCTCAGATCCAGATTCGGTTCCATAGCCTTCATTGTTATCATTTCAAGGCCTTTAGGTATGTCAGGGTTTATCTCCCTTGGAGACAGGGGAATCGAACTTATGTGCTGTATAGCGATGGATACCGGGGAGTCCCCTTCAAATGGCAGACGACCTGTGAGCATTTCATACATGACAACGCCAAGGGAATATATATCTGTTCTGGCATCGATATGTCCTCCCTGAGCCTGCTCAGGTGAGATATAGTGCACTGAGCCCAGAGCCTGCTGGGTCAGTGTGTTCTGCGTTGACAGCAGGCAAGCGATACCAAAGTCGGTAACTTTTACGCTGCCGTCTCTTAAAATCATGATATTGTGGGGCTTTATATCCCTGTGAATTATACCCCTAGAGTGGGCATGGCTCAGTGCTTTTGCAATCTGAGTTGCGAAGTGAAGGGCTTCCTTGCTGGAGAGTATCCCCTTCCTGTTTATGTACTGCTTTAAAGTTATGCCCTCTATGAGTTCCATAACTATATAGTCAACATTGTCAGCAGAACCAACGTCATACACAGATACGATGTTTGGATTTGACAGCATTGCTACCGCCTGAGATTCAGCGTGGAAAATGCGGCGCAGCTCCTCGTCCTGTGAAAAGTCCTGTCTTAAAATCT
The DNA here is from genome assembly GCA_944387845.1 of uncultured Oscillospiraceae bacterium. Taxonomy (GTDB): domain Bacteria; phylum Bacillota; class Clostridia; order Oscillospirales; family Oscillospiraceae; genus CALXGH01. The sequence goes on along the minus strand of CALXGH010000037.1, from coordinate 19,293 downwards.
TTATAGCCACAAGCCTGTTTAATCTGTGGCACCGGGCTTTGTATACAACAGCCATTCCACCAGAACCTATCTTTTCCAGGATCTCATACCTGTTATCAAGCATCTTTCCAATAAAATTGTCAGCGTATTCCATTTCTTATCCTCCAACATGATCAAGGGGTTAGTGCTTGTAAAACACTATTGTTACGTTATCCGGCGCTCCTCTGGAATACGTCGCCTGGAGCAGAATATCGCAAACTTTATCCGGACGTTCCAATTTGATTATGGTGTTTTTTATCTCATCTTCAGTAACAATATTTGAAAGGCCGTCAGAACACAGAAGCAGGTAGTCATCCTTCTTTAGCTCCACGGAGAATATGTCCGGTTCGACCTCCGGAGCTGTGCCTATGGCTTTAGTTATAAGGTTCTTCTTTGGATGTGTTCTGGCCTCTTCCTTCGTAATCTCACCCCGCCGGACCATGTCCTCTACTACCGAGTGGTCCTTTGTTATCTGAGTAATGGCGCCATTTGAGACAATATATGCTCGGCTATCTCCGATATTGATAACAAGAGCCCTGTCTTCATGGACAAGGACAGCAACAAGTGTTGTGCCCATGCCTGAACACTCAAGATCAGTCTCGCTTTTTTCATATACCAGTTTATTGGCTTTCAGGGCCGCGCTGTACAAAAGTGGCGAGAACTCCTCAAAAGTCTTGTCTCTCAGGTCAAAACTGTTTATCTCATTTACAAAAACGTCGCAGGCCATCCGGCTGGCTATGTTCCCAGCCAGGGCGCCTCCCATTCCGTCGCACACAACGAAAAGGGCAAAATCGTCCGCCTCGTTGCAGCAGGCAAAATAACAGTCTTCATTTTTGCTTCGCATGAGACCTTTGTCTGTAATTGCCCAATACTTCATAAAAATCCTCCAGGGGTCAATTTAAACCTGATTCACGTCTCAGCTGACCGCATGACGCATTTATATCGGAGCCCAGTTTCCGTCGTACTGTAACATTTATATTATGCCGTTTTAAAATAGCTATGAATTTCTTCATATTTTCCGGCTTGCTGGGCTCCAAGGGACTCTCATCCACATGGTTCAGGGGTATCAGGTTTACGTGCCCCTCCATTTTTGAAAGCTTTTCCGCGAGAAGGTTCGCGTGGTATGGTGTGTCGTTTACACCGTCTATCATCGCATACTCAAAAGAGATCCGCCTGCCGGTCTTTTTAAAGTATCTATAACAGTGCTCTAAAAGAGTGTCTACACCCCAGCTTTTGTTTACAGGCATTATCTTCGCTCTCGTCTTATCGTCAGGGGCGTGAAGAGAAATTGATAATGTTAATTGTAAATTATAATCGGCAAGTTTGTCAATTTTTTCGACCAGACCACAAGTGGAAAGGGATATATGCCGCATGCCGATGTTCATGCCATCCTTATCATTAATAAGCTGCAAAAACCGCATTACATTATCAAAATTGTCCAGTGGCTCACCAATTCCCATTAAAACTATATTGGAAATCTTAAGCCCAGAATCTTTTTCACCAAATATTACCTGGTCAACTATTTCAGATGCCTCCAGATCTCGTACCTTTCCGCCAAGGGTGGAAGCGCAGAATGCACAGCCCATCCGGCAGCCGACCTGTGATGAAATGCAGATAGTATTTCCGTGCTCATACTGCATTATTACACTCTCAATGGCGTTACCGTCCCTGAGACGCCACAGATATTTTACCGTGCCGTCTATCTGAGAAACCAGCTTCCGGCTAACTGTGGGATATGTAATATAATACCTGCTGTCAAACTCCTCTTTCAGGGCCTTAGGTATATTTGTCATTTCGTCAAAGGATTTTACGCCGCTATGGAGCCATTTGAATATCTGTTTAGCTCTGAATGCCGGCTGTCCTAAATCCTTGACCACTTTCTCTATTTCGCCGGGAAGCATTGATTTTATATTCTCTTTCACGATTTTCTCCTGAGCTTTGCGGCAAAGAACCCGTCAAAGCCATTGATATGAGGCCAAAATGTGGCCATGCCATCTTTTCCATCAATTATGCCCTCGTATGAAAAAGGCATAAGCTCAAACTCATGGTTTTCTGCCAGAAACTTTCTAACAATGTCCTCGTTTTCACGTTTGAGTACTGTGCATGTGGAATAGAGCACCGTACCTCCTGGTTTTACGTAATTCGCCGCATTTTTAAGTATTTCTAGCTGAGTCTTACAGAGACCTATGGTCTCCTCATCTTTTTTATACCTTATCTCCGGCTTTTTTCCCACTACGCCGAACCCTGAACAGGGAACGTCTGCAATGACAACATCAAAGCCGCCAAGTAGTTCGTCTACACGTTTTCTACCATCAAGACATTTTGTCTCAATTATATCTATACCGAGATTTTTAGCGTTCTCTCTCACCCTTTTGAGCTTTTTCTCATGTATATCACAGGAGAGAATATATCCGCAATTTTCCATAGCCATAGCGGAGGTTATGGATTTTCCTCCCGGTGCTGAACAAATATCTATGACTCTGTCGCCTTTTTTCGCTCCCGCTATAATAGCGGCGATATAGGCAGAATTATCCTGAACATAGGCATATCCATTTTTGAATATCTCAAGGCCGGACATTTTGCCTGCGCCGGAAATATCATAGCTACCTGGTATTTTATTCTTTTTATATCTGATATTTTCCTTTTCAAGGGCCGCTTCAAGGTCCTGAGAATTTATGCGAAGGGTGTTTGCGTGGATAGTTACAGGCGGTACCTTTGAGCAGGATTCAAAATAGCTGAGGCACTGTTCTTTGTCGAAATAAGCCTGTATCTCCTTAACATACCATAAAGGAAAACTGTATTTTACCGACAGGTACTGGGAGAAATCTTCAGATTCTATTTCTGGAAGAGATTTCACGTTCTGAGAGATCTTTCTCAAAACTGCGTTTGCAAGGCCGGATGCCTTTACATTTACAAATTCCTTTGTAAGGCTAACGCCTTCATTGACAGCAGCACTGACAGGTATCTTTTCAAGAAAAATTATCTGATATGCGGAAAGGCGCAGAATATCAAGCAGCGCCGGATGAAGTTTCTTTAAGGGCGTGGCGCAGTAAAGGCCGATATAATAGTCCAAATAGTACAAATTGGATATGACGCCCATGACTATGTTTTCCGCAAGAGCCATGTCCCGCTGGGACATTTCTTCCTTCTCCGCCAGATTGTCAAGGAAAATCTCAGACCATGCCCCATTTTTTCTGTAAGCTGCAAGGGCTTTAAAGGCCGCTTCTCTGGCACCTAGCATTTTATTGGATGTCCTCTCAAATAGTCGGCGGCGGCCATCTTTTTACCGCCTGGGGCCTGCAGTACCTTTATCATAACAGCACCGTCAGCACAGTAGACACCAAGCCCTCTCTTGTCGGCGCACATGATTTTTCCGGGTACTATCTCCCCTTCCGCCTGGGCTTTAACGGCGGTGAATATTTTAAACTTTACCCCGCCGATCTCAGCCGTTGCAACCGGCCATGGGTTGAGACCTCTTATCTGGTTTAATATCTTTTCAGCCGTATTGTTCCAGTCGATAGGGCTCATGTCCTTTGTAAGAGGCGGAGCGTATGTGGCAAGGGATTCATCCTGCTTTGTTCTTGAGACATTTCCATTTTCAATATCTCTAAGCGTGTCGCAGAGAAGCTCAGCTCCAAGCTGAGCAAGTCTTTCAAAAAGTTCTCCAGAAGTCTCATTTTCCAAAATTTCCGTCTCTCTTATGGAAATAATATCTCCTGTATCCATTTCCACATCCATGTACATGGCTGTAACGCCCGTAACCTTATCACCATTTAGCACACTCCACTGTATCGGAGCGGAGCCCCGGTATTTTGGCAAAATAGAGCCGTGGATGTTAATGCAGCCCAGCCGCGGATAATCAAGTATCTCCTTCGGCAGTATACGACCGTATGCCACAGTAACAATAATATCCGGAGATAGCTCCTCAACTATTTTGAGGGCCGAGCCGTCTCTCATTTTTACAGGCTGAAAAACAGGCGTGTCGTGGGAGAGAGCCAGGCTTTTCACAGGAGAGTATTCAATTTTCATACCCCTGTTTTTAGGCCTGTCCGGCTGGGTGAACACGCCGCAGATATCAAAATTATTTTCGTACAGCTTTTCCAGGGATGCTGCAGCAAAATCAGGAGTGCCTAAAAAAAGAATTTTCATTATTTCTTGTCTCCGCCGTTTTCGTAATATTCATCAAGCTCTTCTTCTGTCATCATCCGTTCAGCTATATCAACATAGAGCTGGCCGTCAAGATGCGCGATCTCATGGCAGAAAGCTCTGGCTGTAAGGCCGGTACCTTCAACTTCAAACTCGTTTCCTTTTCTATCGAGGGCTCTTACCGTAACCTTTTCCGGTCTCTCAACAATACCGCAAATACCAGGTATGCTCAGACACCCCTCGGGACCTTTCTGCTTACCCTCAGTTTTAACAATCTCAGGGTTTACAAGCTCGATTATCTGCTCCTCAGGAGTCAGATCTTTTTTGTTGGTGTCCATAACAACAACAACTCTTCTTAAAACCCCAACCTGGGGCGCGGCAAGTCCAACGCCACCGGAGTCTATAAGAGTATCTCTCAAGTCGTCAATAAGAGTGTTATTTCTATCGTCAAATTTATCCACAATTCTGGATTTTTTCCTGAGCACAGGATCTTCTTCTGTTCTGATTGTGCGAAGTGCCATAATCTTTACTCCTTATTCAAAAGGGTTGATGTCGGCAAACACCGACAGGCCCCTGTTCATTTTATCTTTTGAAAATTCCCTTATCAGATGAGCGATTGTGTCCCTGATACGTTTTGAATTTTCAGCGGAAATGGTTATTCTGTATCTGAATCTGTTATTTATCTTTGCTATAACCGCCGGAGCTGGGCCTAAAACCTTTATGTTTTCCAGATCCGACAGATATTTTTCAAGTGAATTACAGAGCTTTATGCACCCTCTTACAACGCTCTGTTCGTTTATGCCCGTTACTGTTATTACAAACATATCTGTAACTGGCGGACTGCCCAGTGCCTTTCTGAGCTGGATTTCGCCTTCATAAAAGCTCATATAATCCTGCTTTGAAGCTAGGCGGATTATCTCATTTTCCGGGGTAAAGGTCTGTATAACCGCTCTGCCTGGAATATCTCCCCTACCTGAGCGGCCAATAACCTGAGTTATAAGAGAAAATGTCCTCTCATAGGCCCTGAAGTCATTTACATACAAAAGCTGGTCAGCCAAAATTACTCCCACAAGTGTTACATTTTCAAAGTCCAGGCCTTTTGTAACCATCTGTGTGCCTACAAGTATGGGAACGTTTTCATCTCTAAACTTCGAAAGTATTTTCTCATGGGAATAGGACTGGGACACTGTGTCCGTGTCCATTCTCAGAACCTCCGTACCGGGGAAAAGCTCATGGAGCTCTTCCTCAATTTTCTGGGTTCCGGCGCCGATGAATTTAAGTTTACCTCCGCACTGGGGGCAACTGTCCTTTACCGGCATGGAGTTTCCGCAGTAATGGCACATGAGCCTACCATTTGCGGAGTGATAAGTCATTGCAACGCTACAATTTTCACAGGTGAAAATATATCCGCACTGGGGACAAACCACCTGGCTTGAGGCGCCTCGCCGGTTTATGAACAAAATGCTCTGCTTACCGGACTCAATATTCTTCTCAAGTTCTCGTCGCAAAGGTTCGCTTATGTAGGTACCGTTACCGTTTTTAAGCTCTTTTTTCATATCTGCCACAATAACTTCCGGCAGATTTTTCTTATTATATCTGTTTTTCAGCGTATAAAGAGTATACTTTCCCTTTTCAGCGCTGTACATACTCTCAACCGAAGGGGTGGCTGATCCCATCAGTAAAAACGCTCCAGACTGAACACATCTATATTTAGCGATATCCCTTGCGTGATATCTTGGCGCGTTTTCCGATTTATAAGTATATTCCTGCTCTTCGTCTATGACGATAAGACCCAGATCCTCCAGCGGCGCAAAAACTGCCGACCGTGTCCCGATGACCACCTTAACGTCTCCAGACCTTATTCTCTTCCACTCGTCATAACGCTCTCCTGTACCAAGAGAGCTGTGCAGAACCGCTATTTTATCATCAAAATGCGCGGAAAAAACGCTTACTAACTGTGGGGTAAGAGCAATTTCAGGAACTAGCACTATGGCCGTTTTCCCTTTTTTTAAAACCTCTTTAATGAGGTTTATATAAACTGAAGTCTTTCCGCTTCCAGTAACACCGAAAAGAAGAGCCGCAGAAGGAAGTTTCTCGTCCATTTGCCTCAATATTCCCTCAAAAACGGCTCTTTGCTCATCATTTAAAATAATTTCATCCGCGTTGGATGATCGGGAGTATTTCGGCTGCCGGAAAACTTCCATTTCCTCGATACGCAGTATCTCCTGCTTGAGCAGTGGATTGATACTGCCCCTGGAAGCTCCTGTGAAATACATAACCTCTTTTAAAGGCGCCTGCCCTATTTGTACCATAAGTTTCAGAACAGACGATTGCAGCGGAGCCCTCAGCCTTTTTTGTTCAGCTATCTCCGCCGCGTCCTCAGGCGGTATGTTCAGGTAGAGGTAAGATTCCGTTTTGTCTTTTACCGTCTGCCTGCCATCCCTGTACCACATTCCCGATGGGAGCATGGCGTGCACGGCATCATATACCGTGCAGAAAAATCTGTCCCTCATCCAGAGGGCCAGTTTAAGCTGTTTTTCCGTGAGGATAGGCTCCTCGTCCATAAGAGAATCTATCGGCTTGAGCTGCATTGTGCCCTCATATTTTGAAACTGACAGAACCATTGCTTCACAGCGCCGGTTCCCCCTACCAAAGGGCACTATAACTCTCCGCCCGGGGACTACCAATTTTCTCATTTTTTCCGGTATAAGATAGTCATAAGGTCTATCTATCCCATAAGTAGCCGCAGATACGGCAACTTTAGCCGCTAATTTTCCACTCAAATTCACAGTCCCCTAACAACCCGTTTCTTTTTGATTATTTCAAAACAGTCAGTTTGCCATCAGCGATCTCTCTTATTGCCTCAGAAACAATCTTCTCATCGTTATGGCTATCCTCGCCTCTCTCATCAGCAATCTCTCTTGCGCGTCTTGCGATTACGTTTACAAGAAGATATCGGCTCTCTATCTTTTGCATAAGTTCAGCCATTGAAGGATAGAGCATCATAATAAAACACCTCGCTTATTAATCTTTATCTAAAATATTCAAAATCATTTTGGCCGCATTGTCAACATCATCGTTGACAATGACATAGTCATAAAGATTTATTAATTGCTTTTCGTTTAAGGCCTCTTCCAGCCTTTTTTTAATTTTTTCCTCAGGTTCCGTACCTCTGCCCCTGAGCCTTTTTTCAAGCTCTTCAAGACTTGGAGGCGCGATAAAAATGGACACTGCCTCAGGGATCTTCTTTTTTACCTGCATGAACCCTTTTGTTTCTATGTCAAGTATAACCGTATATCCCTTATCTGCATACTCATATATGGGTTTTATGGGTGTGCCATAGCAGTTTCCCACAAACTCCGCATGCTCAAGGAACTCACCATTTTCCATCATTTTCTCAAACTCTTCACGGCTTATAAAATAATAGTCAACGCCGTCTTTCTCTCCCGGCCTCGGACTGCGCGTAGTGGCCGAAATTGAAAAAAAATGCCTTGGTATCTCCTCGAAAACCTTTGATAAAACTGTGCTTTTCCCACATCCGGACGGGCCGGATACAATAAGTATTTTCCCCTTATTCTTCATCCGAACATTCCTCTATTGTATCTCTCTCTGATTTGCTTGAAATTCTTCCTGCAACAGTTTCAGGCTGTATCGCAGACAGCACCACATGGCCGCTGTCAGTTATGATTACCGCCCTGGTCCGCCGCCCGTATGTGGCGTCAATAAGAAGACCTTTTTCCCTTGTATCAGTTATTATCCTCTTTATCGGCGCTGATTCCGGACTTACAACGGCGATTATCCGTTCAGCTGAGACCATGTTTCCAAAACCAATATTAATAAGCTTCATAAGAACCTCCTGCAGCTATTCTATGTTCTGTATCTGTTCTCTTATCTTCTCAATTTCGGCTTTTATATCTACAACTGCTTTCGACATGGCTACGTCGTTGCATTTAGACCCCATGGTATTGGCTTCGCGGTTAAGTTCCTGGATAAGAAAGTCCAGCTTCCTTCCGATAGGCTCAGTGGATTCCAAAATGTCTCTAAACTGAGATATATGGCTTCTAAGTCTAACTGTCTCCTCATTGACTGCAACTTTATCTGCAAAAATTGCCGCCTCAAGAAGAATCCTGTTCTCGTCTATCTCCTTGTTTTCTAGGACATCTTTGAGTCTTGCCTCCAGCTTCGCTCTGTACTCAGCGATTGTCTGTGGAGACCGCTCCTCCGCAAATGAAACAAGCTCTTCTATCTTTACGAGTCTTGAAAGTACATCCTCCTTAAGCTTTGCGCCCTCAGTCAGCCTCATATCATTAAATTTTAAAAGAGCCTGCTCAAGTATCTCGCATATATTTTTACCAAGCAGATCAACATCTGCCTCTTTCTTCTCAACAATGAGCATATCCGGCACTCTGGATAGAGAGTAGGCAGTAAGATCGTTGCTGAGTCCGTATTTTTCGGAAAGGCTGTTTAACGCCGCCATATAGGCGTCTGCAAGAGGCTCGTTTACACTGATCGCGATATCATTGCTCTTAGACGTGTCTATTGTTATATATACGTCAACCTTACCTCTTGAAATGTATTTCTGTACAACAGATTTTACAGGATCCTCAATAGCCGTGTAAACTCTTGGGATCCTAATGTTGCAGTCCAAATATCTGTTGTTTACGCTCCTCAGCTCAATAGATATGTCCATATCCTCAAAGGTACCTGAGGCGTTTCCGTACCCAGTCATACTTTTAACCATATATGATCTGTCCTTTCAAATTACAGCAAATTTTATCAGCACCGGCAGAAAAAGTTCATGCACATCAAAGTTGAGCACAAACGGCAGAACTCCGGGGACGAAACGCTGAATCCAGTAGTACTGTATGATACCCCAGCCTGTCTCGCCTGGGCAAAAGTCCTGGCGTACTCAGGATTTTCAGGGTCCATGTTGGCGGCTATCCTGAAATACTCAATAGCGTCATTGAACCAGCCTTTGGCGTAGCACACATGTCCCATAAGGAAATTCCACTCAGCGTTGCGATTGGGTACCGCCTTCAAAAGTTCTTCCGCCAGGGCAAAATTGCCGCTTGCAATGGCACTTCTGATCTCAGGAAAATCAGACTTGCGCTGATAATTCTGATCGCTCCAGCCCTGATATGAATAAGCTCCGGACGTCCCCCTTGACGCCTGGGATGCGCCGGTATTTCTCTGAGAACGCATTTTATTTATGGTGTCATAAGCCTCGTTGATCTCTTTCATTTTTTCTTGAGCGAGATCTGCCAGAGGGTTGTTATGATAATTGTCAGGGTGGTACTTTCTGGCAAGTTCCCTGTATGCTTTTTTTATCTCTTCGTCAGAAGCATCACTGGATACGCCCAGAACTTTATATGGATCGCTCATATTGATTACTCCAAAAAATTAATGTTTTCTGATGTATTATTAAACTTGCCTTCCCGCGCCAGTTTCATTACGAGAGGCATGCCAATGTAAATTATATTTCTTATTATGTCGGAAAAAATCGTCTCATCAAGCAGCTCAAAAGCGGCTTGTACCCTTCCAAGGGACTGGTTAAGAGTAAGATCGATCTCGCCTTTTATATAGTCGTCAACATCGCTTTTGGCTTTAATGCCGTATTTTTCAACGATTGGATTATAGTTGCCTGTATCTATATCCTCATATATGTCGTTATACGCGTCGGTTATGTATATCCATCGCCCTGTATGATAGAGCAGCTCTGAATATATTCTTTCGTTTCCGCCACCGGCGATACTGGATATGTCAGAGAGTATACCGGCAAATTTGTCTGCCGCCTGATCTATGGTAGCCATGCGATCTTCTTCGCATTTTTCAAGTTCAAGAAGTCGTGAATTTACGTTTTCACTGAACTTTTCATACATTTTCTCCGCTTTTTTATAGCCGCCTCTGATTGCCATTAGAGAAAGCCTGTACTTTATTGATTTGAAAAATGAACTGTCTTTTATTTCGTCTTTCAGCTTCCAGTATGACAGTATCACCCCGAGGCCGCCGGAGAGCCGAAAAATATCCGGCTTTTCCTTAATTATGTTGCACTTAGATATGGGCCTTCTCATACATCCCCGCCTGTTGCAGGAGAAATCATAATCATTCTGCCAGTACAACATTATGAGAAAAACAAAGTCAAAATTCAGGGTAAAGCGAGCGGCATGTCCGTAAGTCTCTCTTAAAGTGTGGCAGAGGGTACAGTAAACTGCTCTGTACTGCTCATATTCCCTGAGCCGAAGCTCAGGGACATAGGGCCTTATATATCCAAACATTTAATCCGTTTCCTTTACACGTACCGTAACGTTGTACTTTCCAACAGCATCCACACCGTCAGCGTTCTTTATCTCGACGACGGCCGGTACGTTATATGTGCCTGTGGCGTTTCCAAGGCTGCTGAGGTCGGCGTAAACCGTTATGTCGGAGGCAGACACATCATCCAAAGCCCCAGACTTTCCTCTGAGTGTTAAAATAATTGACTCTGTCAAAACTTCCGCGGAGTAGCTCTCCGTGTTGTTCTTTACTGCAAAGTTGGAAACTGTTGTCTCTTTAGTTGAGAGTCCCGTAATTTTTATCGATACTGAGGCGGTTGTCTCCTCAGAAAGGTTCGTGATTCCTTCAGGCAAAACGATCTCAATATCGTTTTCATATTCCTCAGCGAAAGTGGTGAGGTCAAGAGTACCGATTATTATCTCATTAAGGTCTTCAATAACTGAAGGTGAACCGGAAACTTGTATTTTTGACGGCGATATCTCACAGACGGTATTGTTTAAATTTGCTGAATTTATACCAGTAAATTCAAGGGCAAGAGGTATTTCCTTTATCATGACAACAGGTATCGTAACGCTGATCTTGTCATAATTTGCCGTTACAAGCTCACTTTCAACATACTCGTTGTCTTCTGACATATATACATATCCAAACTCGCCGCTGAATGTGTCAGTAATCTCCTGCTCCTCAATAGTTACCTGGGCATAGGATATTCTTGATACAACAGAATCAGGACCAGAGATCACAAGGTTTTCCTGTTTTATCTCAATTGGCTCTGCCCTGTATCCTTCAGGCACCACAGCGTCGTAAACTACCTTTACAGGTATGGTCTTTGTGGAGAATTTTTCTATTTTTACAGTTACGTAGTCAGCCGAAGCACTTTCAACGCTGACATAGTTTGGGTTTATATTGTCAGGATAATGGACTGTATATGACAGCTGGTACACTCCAACGCTTGTATTTGTTTCAGCCAGATCTTTAAGATCAACTTCAACGTACAGCTCGCTGCCGGAAATATGCATAACCTCGCTTGTCTTACCGGTGATTGTCAGGTCTATCTTCTCTACATTGACAGAAGTGGCAATAAACCCTTTGTTTTCAAGGGTTTCTTGACCAGTAACAACAACGGGCACATTTACAAATTTAGAACTTATTGTATCCTTTTGCAGGAAAGACACATAGGTCCAGAGGCATATTGCAGCGAATATTGAAAAAGCGATATAAAACCCGTTACTGTTGAATATTTTAAATAATTTTTCTCTTGTCATTACTTATCACCAATATTCAAAAAAGAAAATTTCGTCTTTTTCTTTGTCTCAGGCTCATCATTTTTGATAAGTTCCGCATGAAGTATCTTTTCAAATGTCTGAGGTGTCAGATGTCTTTTAAGCATACCCTCAGTTGCCACAGAAATAGACCCGGTCTCCTCAGACACGATTACTACTACCGCGTCAGTTCTCTCGCTCATTCCCACACCGGCCCTGTGTCTCATGCCAAGGTCTCTGCTTAAATTGGAATTGTTGGAAAGCGGCAGCATACATGCAGCGGCCGCTACCCTACCGTCTCTCATTATGACAGCTCCATCGTGCAGCGGTGTGTTAGGATAAAAAATATTCTTAAGAAGCTCCGCAGAAGGCGCCGCGTCAACAATGGTGCCGGTACGGCTATAGGAGTCCAGATTGTTCATGCGTTCAAAAACTATAAGAGCGCCTGTTTTGGTCTTGGCAAGGTCTCTGCAGGCTATAACTGTCTGAGTTATTGCGGACTCGATGTTTTTCGGGTTTACCCGCTTTTCAAAAAGCCCTACAAATTTACTCTTGCCGAACTGCTCAAGAATTCTTCGCAGCTCAGGCTGGAACAGAACGATAACAGACACAACACCAATTTCAAAGGCGCTGCTCAAAAGATAATTTACTACCTTAAGATGCAGTATGCTTGAGAACCACAAAACGGCGATAAGAAGGACAATTCCCTTGATTATATTTGTGGAATTGGTCTTCCGTACAAAAGTAATGACTTTATAGATAAGATATGAAATGATTGTGATATCAAGGATATCCCAAATTGTAATAGCTTTAATAACGTTGAAAAAAACAGTTATTGCGCCGCTGATACCCATGTTCACATCTCCTTTTGTACTGCAAATTTTCACTCTGAAAATACTCTTATAATTATATTACAAATACATTTCTGTGGCAACAAAAAAAGGTTATTCTTAATAATTTATTTAAAGATATTGCTTTTATCTGTCTTTTACCGACAAATTCATATTGGTGAGAAATTTCGCAAATCTCTGTACTTCATTTTCGTTATTGAAAACGCCCAGGCTCACTCTAACTGTGCCGGTGCCAAGTGTCCCAGCAAACTTATGAGCCATAGGCGAGCAGTGGAGCCCCGCCCTTACGGCAACGCCGCCATCGCTTAGACGGCCTGCAAATTCCTCGCAGTCCATCCCCTCAAAATTCATAGATATTACGCCAAGCTGGCAGTTTTCATCATCGGAAAAATATGCCTTTATAAATGGCATTTCGGATACTTTTTCCTTCAGCCGTCTTTTAAGGTACATCTCATGGGCAAATATCCTGTCAGTTCCCTTTTTGAGGATAAAGTCCACGCCTTCACTAAGGCCGGCTATGCCCGGTGTATTCTGAGTGCCCGCTTCAAGACGGTCAGGCAGAAAGTCAGGCATGGATATAAGCTCTGATACGCTGCCGGTGCCGCCATACAATATGGGCTTCGTTTTGTAATTGCTTATTAAAACACCCGTACCCTGAGGACCGAGAAGGCTCTTGTGGCCAGGCATTGCCAAAAACGCAGCGTCAAGGCGCTTCTGATCTATATTCATTACCCCGGCAGACTGAGATACGTCAATTATAAACGGCACACCCGCCTCATGGCAGATGTCGGATATCTCATATATTGGCTGAATGAAGCCGAACACATTTGACACATGGTTTGCAATTACGCATTTTGTATCCGGAGTCAGTTTTTCCTTTAGACTTCTTATTGTTGCTTCTTTATCAAAAAGATCGGTTCCGTAAAACTGTATATTGGCTCCAAGGTGGTCAAGTACCCTCATGACAGAGTTGTGCTCAAACCCTGTTATAAGGACCCTATCCCCCGGTGAAACTATGCTGTTTATTGCAATATTTAGTGCGTGGGTGGCGTTTTGAGTAAATGTAATTGTCTCAACATCATCCACATTGAAAAGTTTTCCAAGTTTCTCTCGGCAGTTTATGATGGCATTCGCTGCGTTTATTGAGAGCTTGTGTCCGCTCCTGCCTGGATTTCCGCAGTTTTTCATAGCCTCAAGAACCGCTCTGTGCACTTTCACCGGCTTCATTACAGATGTGGCCGCGTTGTCAAAATAGATCAAGCCATCACCTTCTCGTAACTGCCGTCCTCATTTTTAACGTAGGTATTTATCGGCGAGATGTGGATTTTTCTCATGGCGGCAAGTGCTGGTTCCAGGTCTTTTTCCTTTATTTTTATACAATAACCGCAGCCGTTTTCCGACAGAATCTTTGGCGTTCTCATAAGGGCCGTGGATATTCCTATGCTCTGTACAGCTCTCTGCGCTCTTTGTCCATAAGTCAAAGAACGGAAAGTCAGTAAATAGTTATACATAAAAATCCTCCCGAAATATACTAAGGTTACAGTATATAATATGCGGAAGGATTCTTTTGTTTATTATACATTTATCGACAGTGTTTTCCTGTCATAATCTGTCATTTGCCCTGAAAAGCAGATAATTCTAATGGTAACTTTAATCTCGCTCCTCAATGAGCACAACAGCGTGGGCAGCGATACCAGACATATCTCCAGTAAAGCCCAGCCCCTCCTCGGTAGTGGCTTTTACGCTGATACGGTCAATGTCCACACCAATAACATCGGCAATGCTTTGACGCATTTTATCTATGTACGGGGAGAATTTCGGTCTTTGTGCAACTATGGTTATGTCCGCATTTGAGAGAACATAACCCTTGTCGCCGATAGCCTCCACTGTCTTTTCAAGAAGATACATAGAAGATATATCCTTATATTTCATGTCGGTGTCGGGAAAAAGCTTTCCAATATCACCCATGGCAGCGGCACCTAAAAGTGCGTCCATAAGGGCGTGGGTGGCAACATCGGCGTCAGAGTGGCCGTCAGGTCCAAACTCAGATGGTATCTCAACACCACAGATCACACATTTTCTGCCGTTTTTGTACCGGTGTACATCGTATCCATGGCCAATTCTCATGCTTTTCCCTCCGAATTATATATTGCCTCAGCTATCTCAAGGTCCTGGGGAACAGTTATTTTCATGTTATTATATGACCCTTCAACCAGCCTTACCGTGGCGCCAATGGCCTCAACTGCCGAGCAGTCATCCGTTACCTCTATTTTATTTTCAACGGCATTGAAAATTGCAGCTTTTATCAGGGCCGCGTCAAATGTCTGCGGAGTCTGAATGGCGAAAAGCGTAGACCTGTCTGGAGTTTCTGCAACAAAGCCTGATTTTGCCACTTTTATGGTGTCCTTCACTGGCACACACGGTGCTGCAGCTCCGTACTCTACTGCGCCGTCTACAGTGCGCTGAATTATATCTTCCGTAACAAAAGGCCTTGCGCCGTCATGTATGGCGATTATCTCGGCCTCCGGCGATACCTCAGCCATGCCCCGGTAAACACTCTCAAGTCTGACAGAGCCGCCTTTTACTATTTGCTTTACCTTTTCAAAATTATATTTCTTGCAAATATCCGCAAACTCAACTATATCGTTCTCGTTTGCCGTGAGAATTATCTCGTTTACGCATTTAGCCTCATTTAGGGCCGACAATGTGATAGCGATTACAGGGACACCGGACACCTCCTCAAGGAGCTTGTTCACATTCCCCATTCTGTTGGATGTGCCACCGGCGGCAACGATCACAGAAACAAAAGGCTTCTTTGCCATATTCTTTTTCACGAATTTGAACACGCCGTCTGCAAGCTTGTTTTTTGTTTTCTGTTTCATAAGCGCCTCCCTCTCTATAATTTTATTTAATTATACACTAAAGCCAAAATTTGAGACAAGAAAAAAAGAAGAGAAATTTATATTCCTCTTCTTTTTTATTAATCTAACAGAAAAATTATTCAGCTTTGTCCTCTTCAGCCTCAGCTGCAGCTGGAGCGTCAGTATCGTAAACTACTTCATCCTCATAGGATTCAGCTTCCTTCTGCTCCTCAACGGACTTTTCACCCTTGAGAAGAGCTCTGATGCTGAGGGAAACCTTCTTTGTCTCCTCGTTGATGTCAACGATCTTAGCGTCAACCACCTGACCTTCGGAGAGAACCTCATCAGGCTTGCCGATTCGTCTGTCAGCGATCTGGGAAATGTGGATAAGACCGTCAACTCCAGGAATGATCTCAGCAAAAGCGCCGAAAGGCATAAGCTTGATGATTTTTACAGGAGCAACAGAATCAACGCTGTACTCGGCAACGAATTTATCCCATGGATTCTGTGTGTTGTCCTTGTGGCCAAGGGAGATCTTGTTGTTTTCCTTATCAAAGGAAATTACATAAACGTCGATCTTGTCGCCTACGGAAACAACTTCGCTTGGCTGCTTGATACGTGTCCATGTGAGCTCGGAAACGTGTACCATGCCATCAATACCGCCGATATCAACAAAAGCACCATAAGATGTAAGCGATTTTACTGTTCCTTCATAATGTTTGCCAACTTCAATCTCGTTCCAGATTGCGTCAGCCTTAGCTTTGCGCTCAATTCTTGCAGCCTCTCTGATAGAGCCTACAACACGTCTGCGGCTCTGATTGAGCTCAGTGATTGTAAGCTTAACTTTCTTCTTGAGAAGCTCATTCATGTCAGCGTTTCTTGGCAGACCTGTCTGAGAAGCCGGTACAAATACACGGATTCCCTTGACATTTACAACAACGCCGCCCTTGTTGACTTCGGAAACTGTGCCCTCAAGTATATCCTTTGAAGACTTGGCGTCTGCGATATCGTCCCATACTCTTACTGCGTCGAGGCGCTTCTTGGACAGCATAACTGTACCTTCAACATCGTTAACGCGAATTACGAATGTCTCGATCTCGTCGCCTACTTTGACAATATCAGAAATGTTGGCACTTGGGTCATCGGTTAATTCGGAAAGTGGAATATAACCGGACTGCTTTGTGCCAAGGTCAACGGAAATATCCGTCGCGCCGATAGCTGCTACAGTACCAACTACCTTATCTCCTGTATGTAAAGTTTTAATTGATTTTTCTAGCAACTCCTCAAAGGATTCTGTTTCTTCGGTTGGCTCAACAACCTTGATTTCTTCGCTCATCTTATGGTAGACCTCCTTAATTATCCACGCAGGCGTTGACGCACCTGCGGTGATTCCAAGCAATCCGACATTTTTGAACTCGCTGATATCTATATCATCAGCGGTTTCGATAAAGCGGACAAAACTGCAGTTTTTCCGGCAGATGTCGGCAAGCCGGTTACTGTTCGCGCTATGTTTGCCCCCTATGACTATCATACCGTCGCATTTTCTCGAAAGCTCGTCCGCTTCTTTCTGTCGGTTTGATGTAGTCCTACATATTGTATCAAATATTTCTAAATTTGTACACAGTTTTTTTATTATATTTATGCATGTTTCAAAGTTTTCCCCGTTCATAGTGGTCTGGGAAACAACTGACACCGGCATATCCGGCTGATTTTCATTTGCCAAAACCCACTTTTCGGCGTCATCTTTATTCTCGATTATATCATAATGCTTGCACCAGCCGGAGATAGCGTCAACCTCTGGGTGATGCTTTTCGCCGACTATAACTATCCTTCTGCCCTTTTCGCATTCGCTCTTTACTATCTTATGTATTTTCGACACGTCCGGGCAGGTAGCGTCAATTACCCTGGCGCCTTTTTTCTCTATTTCCTCTATTATCTCCGGTCTGACCCCGTGGCTTCTTATTATCACGGTGTTTCCCGGCTTAACTTCGTCGGTGGTGTTTACAACATAAACGCCCATTTCTTCCAGCTTTTTTACAACTTCGTTATTATGTATTATCTGTCCGAAGGTAACGCAGCCGGAACATTCCTCAGCCGTTTTCTGGGCTATATTTACCGCTCTATTTACGCCGAAACAAAAGCCGGCGGTTTTTGCCAAAATTATCTCCATTTACGCGTTCTCCAAGTCAAGTTCCTTAATCTTTACCATCAGATCCTGGGCAAGACCGTCATATTCCTCAGGTGAGAGCCTTTTCCGCTCTGGATTAATATAATAGGGCTTTCCTATTACGATTTTTATTTTTTTGATCATTTTTTTCTTTCTTGGTATATGTACAGGGATTATTGGTTTCCCTGACTTCTCCGCAATTTTTATGGCTCCGCTTTTAGCCGCAGCGGAAAAATCCTCAGAAAGCCTTGTACCCTCAGGGAAAATGCCAAGTTTTTCATCACGTCTTAAAAATGTAAGCGCCAGCTTTACGCTGTTTATATCAGTGCCATCCCTTTTTACGGGTATCATATCCAGGCCTCTTAATATACAACCGAATATTTTATTCTTAAAAAGCTCGATTTTGGCCATAAAATGTATATAATGCTTACGTCTTACAGAGTAAACTATCAAAAACGGGTCCACCCAGTTTGAGTGATTGGCGCATATTACCGCGCCCCCGTCCGGTACATTCTCCAGTCCTACTACCTCTGTTCTATATAAAAACTTAAATGGCAGAAAGACGAGGGCATACAAAAATTTATAAAAACTGTATCCTGTACTTTTATTTTTCATATTCCAAGTTTATCCTTAACAATTTTTCTAAGAAGATTAAAACTCTCTTCCAATGACAGATCTGTAGTGTCCACAAAAACCGCGTCCTTGGCCTGTCTTAAAGGAGCCACAGCCCTATGTGAGTCGTGCTCGTCCCTTGCTACCATATCAGACTCCACTTCTTCAAAAGTTGTCTTTATATTTTTTTCAAGGAGCTCATTGTACCTTCTCTTGGCCCTTGCCTCTATGGAAGCTGAGAGAAAAATCTTAAGGTCGGCATCAGGCAGCACAACTGTTCCGATATCACGGCCGTCCATTATCACATTATACCTTTTCGCAAAGTCTCGCTGTAAATTCAAAAGAAACTCTCTGACCTGTGGCAGTGCGGAAACCGCGGAGGCATAGGTTGATATTTCCGGCAGCCTTATCTCCTTTGACACATCACTGCCGTTTAACATCACGTGCTGAGTACCACCATCATCATAAGAAACCTCGATTTTTACATCTCC
This sequence comes from uncultured Oscillospiraceae bacterium, assembly GCA_944387845.1. Lineage (GTDB taxonomy): Bacteria > Bacillota > Clostridia > Oscillospirales > Oscillospiraceae > CALXGH01. The sequence goes on along the minus strand of CALXGH010000037.1, from coordinate 612 downwards.
AAGACATTCCGCCACCTTTTCGATATCCTCAATGGCGATGCCATTTTTGAAAGCAAAAAGCCCTACGCTTCTATATATTGCTCCGGTATCAACGTACACAAACCCCAAATCTTTAGCCAGGCGCTTTGCAAAAGTGCTCTTTCCTGCGCCGGCAGGGCCGTCTATGGCAATACTAAAAAGTTTCATATTGTATATCCTCTCAAATTATTGTTCTAAAACCCTCATTGCGGAGCTGCACCCTGCAGCGTATCCGGTCGCCCAGGCAATCTGAAGGTTGAATCCTCCTGTGTAGGCGTCAGCGTCGATTATCTCGCCGGCAAAATAAAGACCGGGAACTAATCTCGACTCCATTGTAGATGGGTTTATCTCTTTTATGTTCACGCCACCAGAGGTTACTATGGCCTCGTCAATTGGCCGCGGACCTTTAATATCTACCCTGAAATTTTTTATATTATGAAGGAGTCTTGCTCTCTGCTCTCTTGTTACAGAGTTTGCCTTTGTGTCATTTGGTATACCTGATGCCTCAATTACCGCCGGTATCATCGTTTTATGTATTAGATCGGTAAGGGCGTTTTCAATGTCCCTGTTTGAGTATTTTTCAAAATCCCTCAA
>CALXGH010000036.1 GCA_944387845.1 uncultured Oscillospiraceae bacterium | reverse complement strand
AGACAGGAATAGGCGGTAAACTTCTTCCCGATAAATCGAAAGCTGACCGTAGCAGGAATGGCGTTGAGAATCAGATTGATTACTGAAAAGGGCAGAGCGATATGAAAATACTCCTCGGCTGTACGCCAAATTAACAGCGTCAGGCCGCTTTCGCCGCGCAAACACCGCTTTTCCTTTTTAAAATGCCGGCGCGATATTGCTTTTTTTGTAGTCTCAGGATAAAATAAGAAAAAATACACCCATATGGAGGTCATTATGAGAATTGTAGTCAAAGTTGGCACCTCGACCCTTGCATACTCCACAGGCAATCTGAACATCCGCCATATGGAGAGCCTTTGCAAGGTTATGAGTGATATAAAAAACGCAGGATATGAGGTTATTTTAGTCTCCTCCGGCGCTGTTGGCATGGGCATGGGAAAGCTCCAGCTCCGCCAGAGGCCTAAAGAGCTGTCTCTTAAGCAGGCCGCCGCTGCGGTGGGCCAGTGCGAGCTGATGTACACTTATGATAAGCTCTTTTCAGAGTATAACCACACTGTTGCCCAGATTCTCCTCACCGCTGAGGATGTTAAAGACGATGAGCGGAGAAATAACTTTATAAACACTATGGAGCGGCTCATTGAGCTTGGTGTGCTGCCAATAATAAATGAAAACGACACCGTTGCAACAAGCGAGCTTGTAATCGGCGACAACGACACTCTTGCTGCCATCGTGGCAAAGAGCATAAATGCTGACCTTCTTATACTGCTTTCAGATATTGACGGCCTGTTCACCGCTGACCCCCGTAAGGACCCAAATGCAAAGCTGATTCCGAAAATCGAGAAGATCACTCCGGAAGTTGAAGCCCTTGCCGGCGGCTCCAGCTCCAATGTGGGCACCGGCGGCATGATAACAAAGATTCGTGCAGCCCAGATAACTGTTCAAAACGGCTGCGATATGGTTATAGCAAACGGCAAGAACCCTGAGCTTTTGTATGATATCATCGACGGCAGGGACATAGGCACAAGGTTCATAGGGGAGAGAAAATAATGACCACAAAAGAGATTTTATCTAGGGTAAAAAAGGCGTCCTACGTTCTGGCCGGCGTTGGGACAGATAAGAAAAATGAGGCCCTTGAGAACATGGCCCAGGCTATTTTGGACTCCTGGGAGAATATAATCCGGGAAAACGAAAAGGATGTACAGGCGGCAAAGGGCAAAATATCCGATGTAATGATTGACAGGCTCATGTTAAATAAAAGCAGGATCGAGGCCATGGCGGAAGGTATCCGCCAGGTTGCCTCTCTTCCTGACCCGGTAGGTCAGACGCTTGAGACATACACACGCTCAGACGGCCTTGAGATAAAAAAAGTCTCAGTCCCCATGGGCGTCATCGCAATAATATATGAGAGCCGGCCAAATGTAACATCTGACGCGGCGGCCCTGGCCGTAAAAAGCGGCAGCGGCTGCGTTCTGCGCTGCGGCAAAGAGGCACATAAAAGCGCCATGGCCATAACTGAGGCGCTGCAGTCCGGCCTTGAAAAGGCGGGTCTTAATAAAGATATCGTAATGCTAATTGACGACACAACAAGGTCCAGCGCAAGGGAGATAATGGAGGCAGTTGGCTACGTTGATCTTTTAATACCCCGCGGGGGCGCCGGGCTTATAAAGGCCTGCGTTGAAAACGCACTGGTACCGTGTATCGAGACGGGAACAGGTATCTGCCACATATATGTAGATAAGGACGCCAATTTGGATATGGCTGTAAAGATAGTAAATAACGCAAAGACCAGCAGGCCCTCAGTTTGCAACGCGGCGGAGGTCTGCCTTGTCCATAAGGATATTGCGGAAAAATTCCTACCCCAGTTTGAAGAGACGCTTGTTTTCCAGCGGGAAAAGGACGGGGAGAAGCCCGTTCAGCTTCGGGCTGATGAGCGGGCGATAAAATATCTCAAAACTGCCGTGGAAGCTGGGGAAAACGACTTCGATACAGAGTTTTTAGACTATATAATGGCAGTCAAGGTGGTAGACTCCCTTGATGAGGCCCTGGAGCATATAAGAGAGCACTCAACTCACCACAGCGACGCCATAGTTACTAAAAACAAGCAGGCCGCCCACCGGTTTACGGCCAGCGTTGACAGCGCAGCGGTGTATATAAACGCCTCTACAAGATTTACAGACGGCGGCGAGTTCGGCCTTGGCTGCGAGATGGGCATCTCCACCCAGAAGATGCACGCAAGAGGGCCAATGGGCCTGAGGGAGCTTACAACTTATAAGTATATCGTAACGGGAGACGGGAATATAAGGTAGTGGGCGGAAATGGCCGCCAAAGCTTCATGGCAGGAGCGCACAATGGCAGACGTGCCAAAATGTAAGGCGCAAAATGCCCCGGTATCTGGAACGCAGGGCACATTGGCGACAGGCTGCACCGCACCCAGGAACACCGCCCTTCCGGCGACAAACCTACGCCCTCACCACAAAACACAATAAGAAGAAAAAGGACATCTTACGATGTCCTTTTTTGTGTTTTTGTCCGCCGTACCGCCTCACATACTGCCCCCCCGCACCAGCCCGCCGCGCCCCTGCGCCGGCACATAGCATGTCTCACCGCCGCACCCGCACCGGCCTTTGTCCCGGCGCAGGGCTCGTACCCCCGGCCTGGATTCCAAGCCCGAAGCAGCCTGTGGCTTCGAATTCCCGGCGGACTAGATGATTTTAAAAAAATTTTACATAGCCTTGCAGGAGAAATTTACAATAGGCGGATATACTTATGTTGTAAATGTGAAATAATATATTTTTGTATGAAACCAAAAGCGGGCACAATTAACAAAATCGCTGCAAAATGGTGAGGATTTGACAATCTTTCTATTTACAATGTCTCTTTTGTGGTTTATACTCCATTTTGTGCGAAAATTTAGGTGCCGGGGAAAAGCCCAGTGAAATCCGTTTTACTGCCAGGGCATTTAGTAAAATCCGCTGCTTTTGTAAAATTATTATTTGTCCATTTACCGTCAGCAGAAAACACAGTTGGGGATAAAAAACCCGTTGGAGGCGCTTAAATTGAGAAATTACAGATATGCAGAAGGCAATGTCCAGGCTGAGAAGAAGTCCTGGCTGCAGAAGCTGAATATTACAAAATCTGATATTATTTTTGCCGCCGCCTCACTGGCGTGGGCAATCATCTGGGTAGTTTGCACTTCCCGTTTTTGAAAAGGGGGATAAAATATGAAAATAATTACGCCTGAAATTTCCGAACAGGTTATATGTCAGATACGCCGAATAGGCGGCATGCTGACAAATCCGTTGGCGGTGAAATCGGTGGATTTCAAAAAGCCAACGGATTTTGTAACAAATGTGGATTATACAGTCCAGAGCCAGGTACGCGCCGCTCTTGCCTGCCTGACCCCGGATATACAGTTTATGGGCGAGGAGGGTCCTAAAGAGGAGCTGGATCTTACAAAACCCATGTGGATACTTGACCCTGTGGACGGCACCACAAATCTTATCCATAATTATATGCACAGCGCCATTTCCCTGGGCCTTCTGGAAGATGGTCAGATAACTTTCGCTGTTGTATACGACCCGTATACAAGCGAGTGCTTCACTGCAAGACGTGGCCACGGCGCATTTTGTAATGGCCGTCCTGTAAAAGTAAGCGAAAGAGAGGATATATCCGAAAGCCTTGTAACAGTCGGCACAGCACCGGCATGGCGAGAGTTTGCTGACGAGACTTTCGGGGATATGCGTAAGATATATGATAAGTGCCAGGATGTACGCCGGTCAGGCTGCGCCTCTTTGGATTTGTGCAGTGTTGCCAGCGGCCGTACTGAGGGCTTTTTGGAGCTTTATCTTCTGCCTTGGGACTATGCCGCCGGTACCCTCATTCTGGAAGAGGCCGGAGGCCGTGTAACAACCCCGGACGGCGGTCCAGTGCGTTTTGACAAGGGCTGCGGAATCCTTGCCACAAACGGACTTATCCATGAGCAGCTGATGGATATCATAAAAGGCTAATTTCAATTTGACGGTAACAGCCGGATATTCATGCCGGCGAGTGCGAAAAATTAAAAGGCACGGCCTAAAATGGGCTGTGCCTTTTCTTTTGCCTGTTTAATTATTGAGGATTTTCCAATTGTCCCTGAATGCGGTAAGTGTAGGTGTTTATTATAACCACGACGGAGACAGCCAGCACAATGAAAAGATAAATTAAAGAGCCTGGTGAAAAATCGCCGTTTACAGCCGAAGTGATAAATGACCGGGCAAAATATGGAACAGGGGATAGGAAAATGAAAAGGTCTATACCTGTGAGTATCCTGTATGCCAAAATCCGGCCTGGCCGTGGTTTGTATATCACCCGGGCTATTACGGTAAAAATGAGAACTATAAATGCGTATGCGATAGCGATGAATCCAACAAGCTGTATGGCAAAGCCGGTTATCCAGCCGAAGCCCGCCCCGAAGAAGCTGAAAATAAAGGCATAGCCTTCAGCGTCCCCAACATCGCCAGTTGGCGTCTGGGGAATGGCCGCCTGGAAGGTGTTGGACAGCATAGTGCCCAATGCAAACAGGGCGATGCCCAAAAGAAGGAAAAGCAGGGCAGGGATTATCATAAGAATAAGGTTTTGTTTTGCAGCTTTCATAAAAGTCTCCTTGGTGAAGATTGAAGCCTGTCTTTGACGGCGGCCTACTTAATATTTTCCCGCTTTTCAGATATCGACTTTCACACCGTCGTCAGCATCGTCGCTGTTTAAAATGTCCTCCCACAGCTCCCCAAGCTCAAGCTGGAAAAGCTCCTGGGTGCTCTCGCTCATTCTGCCGG
>CALXGH010000035.1 GCA_944387845.1 uncultured Oscillospiraceae bacterium | reverse complement strand
AGAGGCGCTATAAGCGGCAGCATATCATCTATATCCTTGTCCGCCATTACACCCAGCACAAAAATAATTTTGTTATTGCCAAACATCTCTTTAAGGCTGTCAGCGGCAGCTTTTATGCCGTGTCCGTTGTGAGCTCCGTCCAGTATGAACACCGGAGACTGACTGAGAACCTCAAATCTTCCCGGCCAGTACACATTCCTTAGACCATCTAAAATATTCTCATCTGTTATTTTCCAGCCCTTATCTCGCAAAAGAAGTACAGTATCTATAGCCACAGCGGCGTTATATGGCTGGTATGTGCCCGGCAGAGCAAGCTTGATATGCATATTTTTGTAGTCAAACTCAGTGCCATCAAGAGAATAGACTGTATTTTTTATCTCAGAAAAGTCGGCGTAATGGATCCTTGCGTTCATCTCTTTACACTTTTTTTCAAGCTCTTCTGCTGCGTCTTTTTCCTGGACATAACTGCAGACTGTACCATTTTCCTTTATTATACCGCTTTTTGTCCTAGCTATATCTCTTATTGTAGGGCCGAGATACTGCATGTGGTCAAGTCCGATTGCGGCGAACACTGATACCTCTGAGCGTTCTATAGCGTTTGTAGCGTCAGTCTCTCCGCCCATTCCCGCCTCAAGCACAACAATATCGCATTTTTCCCGGTAAAAATACTCAAATGCCACAGCAGTTCCAAACTCAAACTCCGTCGGATGCTCCGGCAGGCTGTCTGCGATTTTGGACAGCTCATCCGTCAGCATAGATAACGTATCATCCGGTATCTGGCGGCCGTTTATTCTCATTCTCTCGTTGTATCTCTCTATAAAAGGCGAAGTATAAAGGCCCACTTTATATCCAGCCTTCATAAGGATCTCAGCGATACACGCTGAGGTAGAACCTTTACCATTTGTCCCTGCAATATGCACCGCCTTGAGCTTATTCTGGGGATTACCCATTTTCTCAAGCATCAGCTTTATTCTGTCAAGAGTCCTTCTGCTGCCTCTCCAACGGGTGTCGTGTATGTATTCAAGAGCCTGCTCATAATTCATCCTGTACACCATCCTTAAAATTTGCAATACCAATATTTTTGTCCTGCCAAAACAGAAAAGCACTTTTTATGCAGATATGCCACTGCATAAAAAGTGCTTTAAATTGTACTCTTATATGCGGCAGCGGGATGCGAAACATGCGACGCAGGCTTTGCCCTTCCTCCGGAGGACAACTCCCCGTCCCTCTGGCACTTTACGCGCATTTTTCTACTCTGACATCTCAGGACCCTTAAGTCTTGCCTGGTCTTTTCTGAACTCTTTCTCTATATAATAGTGGCAGAAAAAGCTGCCAATTATGAGCACATTGCCGCAGAAATAAAGCCACAGCATCAGAATGATCATAGATACCAGGGACCCATATACAAGAGTATATCTCGTTATAGCTTCAATTGCAAGGGAAAAGGCAGCGCTGAGCAGAACCAATACCGCAGCCACCATAAAAGCTGTATTATTTATTACATAGCTTTTTCTTTTCTTCTTTTTTATTGTCATCTTATATGTGGCAGTTATAAGAATGTAAAGAAGTAGGAAAAGAACTACGAACCTTATCCATTTCCATGAATCTGCAAATCTCAGAAGCTGAGGTATGGTATTAAACCTTTGGAATATCCACTGGCCTGTCAGCATTATTACGACGCCCAGATAAAGTACAGCCATGAAAAGTATAGACAATAGGAAACTTAAAATAAATCCTACCCATGTGTCATATCTCACTTCACCTACGCAATCGTATATGGAGTTCATAAGAACACGGAATGCCGCAGACGAGGTGGTCAAAGTAAGGATTATGCCACTCCAAAGCAGACCCGGTGAATTGTTTTCGGAAATATAAAGAATGTAGCTCTCCAGTACACTTATTATATCGTTGGGTATGAACCCCTTCATCTCCTCAAGTATCTGAATTATCGTTATCCCTGTGTTAGCCAGTATCGCGTTTAAACAGATAAGTAAGGGAAAAATTGTGAGGGTAATGTAATACGCAAGAGCGGCTGATGATCTGGATATTCTTTTCGCAAAATAGAAATTAACTATTGCGTTGATAATATCTAAAATTTTCGTCATTAAATCACCTGCGATAAAAAAGGACGAGTTTTTTGAACCCGCCCTTTAATATTTTTATAACGCACTTACATTATACTTATTTTTTATCGTATTTAGAGTCGAAAATCTTGAATATTTCATCAAGGGGATCGTTTTCTTCCTCTTTCGGCTGCTCTACCGGCTTTACTTCTTCAACAGCAGGCACGTTCTGTTCCTGAACAGTTTCCTCAGCTTCTTTCTTTTCTGAAGCAGTTGTGAAAAGGCCGGCCGCCGGTTTCTTTGCAGGAGCGGATGTGGGCTTGTCATCGAATCTTGTAGCTATTACTATAATACGGATCTCATCGTCCATAGTCTCATCAAAAGCGGCACCGAAGATAATATTAGCATCAGGATGGGCAGCCTCATGTACAAGGTTTGCGGCTGTCTCGATGTCATCAAGGTCAATGTCTACGGAACCTGTAATATTTACAAGAACGCCACGGGCGCCATTGATGGATGTCTCCATAAGTGGGCTGGATACAGCTGTACGAGCAGCCTCATCAGCCTTATTCTTACCTGCTGCACGTCCAACACCCATGTGTGCGTAGCCTGCGTCTTTCATTATGGATGTAACGTCTGCGAAGTCGAGGTTGATAAATCCGGTGCTCTTAACAAGTTCGGAAATGCTGGTTACAGCCTGAAGAAGTACATCGTCAGCGATTTCGAAAGCATTTGCGAAAGTGAGCTTCTGATCAGTTGCATGCTTTATTCTGTCGTTAGGGATTATAAGCAGTGAGTCAACTTTTCCAAGAAGGTTATTTATACCTTCTTCAGCCTGAAGCATTCTGCGTTTACCTTCAAAGCTGAAAGGCTTTGTAACAACGCCGACGGTCAGGACGCCAAGTTCACGGCAGATGTCTGCAACAATTGGGGATGCACCTGTACCTGTGCCGCCACCCATACCTGCGGCAATGAATACCATGTCAGCATTTTCAAGAGCTTTTGCTATATTGTTTCTGCTTTCTTCAGCAGCTTTTCTACCAATTTCAGGATCAGCGCCTGCGCCCTGTCCATGTGTAAGTTTTTCACCTATCTGAATTTTTTCATCGGCGGCGGAAATTGCAAGAGCGGGTTTATCGGTGTTTATAGAAATAAACTGTACACCCTGAGTTCCGGCTTTAACCATTCTGTTTACAACATTATTACCGGCGCCACCGATTCCTATAACTTTAATTTCAACAACATTATCCGGTCCAGCATCATAAGAAAGAGCCATATACAATCCTCCCAATATATCTTAAGCTAATTATGCGAAATGTATTAATTAAATTTTTTGCATATTTTTGCATATTATTAGTAGTATTTTATATCTATTTTTTCCTTAGGTCAATAGTATACATAACCTTTTTAATTAATTTTGATTGAATTTACAGAATTTTAATAAAAAGTTTATAGGCTTTTCCTCTTATTCCGTCTGGCTGGGTACAAATCTCGCTTCGTTGTCTGAGATTATATTTATATCCCCGATTTCCGTTTCTCCAAGCTCCTCAGCCGACTTAATTATCAGCTTGAGCTTTTCCTTACAGTTATCCCCTCTTCCGAAATTAACGGTAAACCTGTCCATATATTTAAACTTCACATTACTTACATCCGTCATGTCGATTTCAGACACCTTGTCCACTACGCCTTCGCTCTCCATAGCGCTCAGAAGATCTACAAGATAGGCAAATGCTGTGGAACCTGCGTCTCCAAGGGACATTTTCTCACCCACTTTAGGGCTTATCGGCGTTACGCCGTTTATAATTATAAGATTTGCCGGCGGCATACTCAGTTTCTTAAGTATTTTTCCGCTGCTGTCTATTGTCCAGTACACATTGTCAACCTTCATATAAGCAACCGCTGTGTTTTCCGTTACAACGATGGACACTTTGTTTGGTATAGTCCTTATTATCTTAGCCTCTTTTATAAGTGGCAGCTCCTCGCAAATCTTTCTGGCCGCTTCAGATGTCTTTATAAGGTAAAGGCTGTCCCCCTCTTCAATACCGGAGATCTCTATTATCTCCTGGGCTGAATACTCCGTAGCGCCCACTACAACTATTTCCGTTACCTTGAAGAACACACCAATGCCGATGCCTACAATAAGGAGTATTAGAAATGCGGCAATAAGGATATATTTGAAAGTTTCAATATTTCGCTTATGACTATTTTGTGCCGAATATTTCTCAGCCATTTCTTTCTCCTTTCCGCATCAGCTATTTCACATACGAGAGTATTATTTCCAATATTCTGTCGGTACTGCCAACAGCGCCCAATTTCGCGGCGTTCTCACTCATCGTCTTCAGGCTGTCTTTACTGTTTATAAGTTCTTTCACCGTATTATAGAGACTTTCTCCTGTGCAATCTTTTTCAAGGATCATCTTAGCCGCCCCGGCTTTTTCAACCTCACGGGCATTTGCCTCCTGATGATTATTAGTAACATTCGGGGACGGTATCAGTATGGACGGTACTCCAACCAGCGTAAGCTCCGCTATGGTAGACGCCCCAGCCCTACACATGACAAGGTCCGCAGCCCGCATCAAAACGCCCATATTATTTATATAGGCACGTATATCTGTATTGACGTTATAATCCTGTACGCCCTCTTCCAAAAGGGCGTTTTTCATTTTTGCTTCGCCTTCAGCTCCGCCGCCTGTGGCATGGATGTGATAAAAAAGCTTTTCTTTGGTGTTTAGCCTTATAAATTCCTTCATCACTGCGTTCATATATGAAGCTCCTAAAGAGCCCCAGAAGGATATGACAAGCGGTCTGTCTGTTATTCCAATGAGCTTTTTCGCCTCACTTTTCGTAAGCAGCTCAAACTGCCCTCGAACTGGCGTGCCAACAACTTTGATATTGTCTTTTCTCTTATAATTCTCCTTAGCTCCCTCAAAAGCAACGAGCATCTCATTTACTACCTTGGACAGCATTTTTGTTGTAAGTCCTGGTACTGCGTTAGATTCGTGGAGAATCGTAGGTATTTTTCTCTTGGAAGCCGCCTTTAAAACAGGATAGCATACATATCCGCCCGTTCCAATTACAACATCAGGATTAAATTTATCCAGAATTTTATATGATTGTTTTTGGGATATGAGAAGATTTTTCGCGGTTATAAAATTCGACGCAATGCCTTTCAGCGACAGACTGCGCGAAAATCCGGTAATAGTTATGTTTTCCAGTCTGTATCCCTCTGCCGGGATAAGTCTGTTCTCCATCTCTCTGCCGGAGCCTACGAACATTATTTCACATTCCGGTATGATCTTTTTAAGTTTCTCAGCTAGCGCAAGCGCAGGATTTATATGTCCTGCGGTACCGCCGCACGCAAACAAAAATCTCATATTTTCCCTCTATCTCACATTTATTCTGTCGGACCGTCATCTCTTTTTCTTCTTCTCCGTGGCTTTAAGGGTATCTCTCTGGAAACTGCCAGTATTATGCCCATTTCAAGGAGCTGAACAAGAAGTGCCGTACCGCCGTAACTAAAAAACGGCAGTGATATACCTGTACATGGTATAAGGTTCGTTACAACGGCGATATTTAGTATTACCTGAATTGCCAGAAGACTTGTAAGTCCCATGGCAATAAGACTTCCATACCTGTTTTTTGCCTTGAGAGCTATCCAATACCCTCTGAGAATTAACATTGAAAACAGTACAAGTATCAAAAGAGCGCCGATAAAGCCAAGTTCTTCGCAGAACACTGCGAAAATAAAGTCGTTGTGCTCTTCAGGAAGGTACAAATATTTCTGTCTACCCTTGCCCAGACCTAGGCCTGTAAGTCCACCGGAGCCTACCGCAAGCAGAGACTGTATTATCTGCCAGCCTGAGCCTTGTGGATCACTGAATGGGTCCAGCCAAGCCTCTATTCGTGATGAGTTGTAACCAACTACAACAATTATGATATACGCCGCCGCTGCAACACCTACAGCACCAAAAACAAACCATTTGATATCTGTACCACCTACAAACATCATTACGGCCCCTACGCCAATGATTATTATACAGGCGGAAAAGTGAGGCTCTAACATAAGCAGAGCGCATATTATCACAAGTATCACGCCAAATGGCACAAGTCCATAGCGCCAGTCCTGCATTTTGTCTTTAAACTGGCATATCATTGAGGCAAAAAATAATATTACTCCCAGCTTTGCTATCTCCGACGGCTGGAATGTGGTGAAACCCAGATCTATCCATCGTGTAGCATTATTTACAGTTGTACCTATAAAAGGTACAAGTATAAGGCATATTATCGCAATTCCCAAAACAAGAGACGACATGCGCCTGTAAAATGCAACCGGAAATCTCGATGCCATAAGCATTATGGCAACTCCGGCAATGGCAAACAGTGCCTGACGTATAAAATAATAGGCCGGCTTACCATCTTCAATATACGCCCTCGCAAAAGACGCGGAGAGCACCATTATTACACCTATTGTGAGTATAAGCACAGTCAGGATGAAAAAGGGCATATCTATACCGCCCAGAGTTTTATCGGAAGAATTATACCGCTCAAGGTCTCTATCTATCTGTTCATATTCTTCGTTTCTGTCATAAGTTCTTCCGTCCAAAATTTCACCTGCTTTCGCTGATCTTAATTAGATTCCGTACCTTCCATAAACAGCAAGATAGGAAATAATGGCGAATATCGCCGACACTGTTGTAAACACAGTGAATATTTTTTCTTCATTCCACCCGCACATTTCAAAATGGTGGTGTATTGGAGCCATTTTAAATATTCTCTTACCATGTGTGGCTTTGAAATAGGCCACCTGGATTATATCGGAGAGAGTCTCAACAATATAAACAATTCCAAGTGTTACAAGTATCAAAGGCATATCCAGGGCAAAAGCCATAGCGCACACAAGGCCACCTAAAAACAGTGAGCCTGTATCTCCCATGAAAACTTTAGCCGGGTGGAAATTAAAGAAAAGAAATCCCACAAGGGCTCCAGCCGTAGCGGCGCCACTTATACCCAGAGATTCGTATCCCCAAGTTGTGGATATCGCCATAAAGAATACCGCCACCGGAATGGATACGCCGGTCGCAAGACCATCTATACCGTCTGTAATGTTTACAGCGTTTACACATCCTACCATTACAAAGGCCGCAAATATAAAATAAAGTGGTTCTGCAATAGGTATTGTTATCTCAAAAAACGGAACATAGAGATTTGGGCTTAAATATCCGTATCGTCTCAGAAGGAATATAAACGCGATTGCCACAACAAGCTGAAGTAAAAACTTCTGTTTTGCAGTCAGACCCGTGTTCTGCTTCTTCATTATCTTCTCAAAATCATCCAAAAATCCGATGGCCGCATAAACAAGAGCGAACACAAACACGAAAATGTGTCTGAAATCTCCTTCCTTTATGGAAGGTATCCCCATTACGAATGTCACTACGCCTATAGCAATAATGAACATAAGCCCGCCCATTGTAGGTGTACCCTGCTTTGACATATGCCATGAGGGTCCATCCTTTTTAATTGACTGGCCTGCCTTTATTCTTCGCAAAATGGGAACCAGAACCGTTCCTATAAGCGCTGTGAGAATGAGCGACATTATAAATGCCATAGCAAGTTTCATTATCATTTGTATCCACCCTGCAGTCTAATTATTTTTATTTCATTTCGCATAAAAATTCCGCCACGATTTCTCGCTCATCAAAATGGTTGTTTTCTTTGCCTACAACCTGATAAGTTTCGTGTCCCTTACCCGCCAGAACTATCACATCATCTTTACGGGCATTTTTAAGCGCCCATCCGATAGCTTCTTTTCTGTCAGTGATCACTTTATAGCGGTCCTTTTTGCAATTCACGCCTGCCATTATATCACTGATTATATCCTCTGGCGCTTCTGTTCTCGGGTTATCTGAGGTTATAACAGTAAAATCGGCTAGCTCGGTAGCAATTTTGCCCATAATTGGTCTTTTTGTCTTATCTCTGTCTCCACCGCAGCCAAACAGGAGTACCAATCTTCCCTGGCAGTAATCCCTTACCGTATTAATTATATTTTCAAGAGCATCAGGAGTATGCGCATAATCTATAAGAACAGTGAAGTCTCTGCCTGTGGGCACAACTTCTGCTCTGCCTTTTATGCCTTTGCAATCTTTCAAAACCGCAGCAGCTTCCTCAAGAGGTATGCCGAGGTTTACACAGACCGCCAGCGCCGCAAGGCCGTTGTAGACAGAAAACATGCCTGGTACAGAAAAACTAGCTTTTCTCAGTTCCCCGATTGTAAGAGCACAAAAGCTAACCCCTTCTGCCTTCAAGATAACATTTTTCCCTACAAGATCTGCTTCGTTCTTATTAACAGAGAAGGTGTATACGGGGCAACGAGCTGATTTTATCATAAATTCCCCGTAATTATCGTCGAGATTTACAACACCTTTTTTACTGCATGAGAAAATTTTTGATTTTGCCTCCGCATAGGCATCCATGGTCTTGTGGAAATCCAAATGATCCTGTGTGAGGTTTAAGAACGCACCCACCTCAAAGGTTATACCATAAACTCTGTCTAAATACAAAGCATGAGATGAAACTTCCATAACAACATATTTGCAGCCAGCATCAGCCATATCTGAAAGTATTTGTTGAAGTTCATCGGCTCCCGGTGTTGTTCTTGAGGCCGGAAACTCTTTATCGCCTACCATATTGCAGTTTGTACCGATAAGTCCCACTTTATCTCCAGTGGTCTTTTCAATTATCTGCTTGATAATATTCGTTGTTGAGGTTTTGCCATTTGTACCGGTAACGCCGATAATCTTCATTTTCGAGGCAGGATTTCCGAAAAAGTTCACTGTGGCCATGGACAGTGCCTTACGGGCATTAGAAACTGCCGCGCCAGACACTCCTTCTGGCAGAGTTTCACTTAAAACGCATACCGCGCCTTTTTCTACAGCCGCAGGTATATATTTATTGCCATCACTCTCGTATCCCTTTATTGCAACGAAGAGATTCCCAGGCTCAATTTTTCTTGAGTCGCAGCTGACGCCAGTTATCTCCACCTCAGGATCTGCCGACATAGATGTTATATCAATATCTCTCAAAACATCTCTAAGCTTCATATACCTACGCCTTTCCTTTCTTTTAGTACATACCTACCTTACTCTGGTCAACAAATGTTACTGAAATTACAGAGCCGTAACTTACTTCCGTTCCTTTTGCCACTGACTGGGATTGTACCACAACAGAGGAATTTGTTGGAAGTGTTCCGCTTATTCCAATGTAAAGTCCCTGATTATCAAGCGCCGCTTTGGCCTCAGATAGTGTCATTCCATAGAGGTTCGGAACAGTAACTGTCTTAGTTGGTTTTTCGCTGTCAGCATAGATAACAACTTCCGTACCTGTAGCCACTTCAGCGTTTGCCGCCGGAAGCTGTTCAGTAACCACGTTGCCGTCGCCGACAACTTTTACCTTCAAGCCGGCATCTTCAATAGCCGCTGTAGCCTCTTCAACGCTCATATTCTTAACATATGGCATTGATACGTTAATATACTGCATCTCTTCTTCTGTGTATATTGGCTCAACGCCCAGATAAGGAAGAACCTCTGACAGTATCTGACCAACTACTGGTGCAGCCATCTGACCACCGCTTATGTATATGCCTGAGTTTTTGCTCGGGTTATCAAGTACTAAGAGGCACACAACTTCAGGGTCATCTGTTGGAGCTACAGCACAGAAAGAAACCATGTATTCTCTTGTGCCTGTCTCGGCTTCCACAGTTGTCTTTGTTGTAGTACCCGTTTTACCGCCTACTCTGTATCCGGCAACATAGGCATTGCTACCAGTACCGCCGTTTACGACCTGTTCAAGGATATCGCAGACTGCCTCAGACGTCTCCTCACTTATTACATTTCTAACAACGGTTCTGTCTTTTTCATATACGACATTTCCGTCCTCATCTGTTATTTCTTTTACAACATAGGGCTCAAGGAGATATCCACCGTTGCAGGCCGCCGCAACTGCGGTAATCATCTGTATCGGCGTTACGTTAAAGGTCTGGCCGAAAGACGCAGCCGCCAGCTGAGACAAATTGTTCTCATCACAGAACACATCCTCGCTCCACCATATACTGCTACCCTCGCCGGTGAGATCGATACCAGTCTCATCAAAGAGTCCAAAAGCCTCGCAGTATTTATAAAACGTCTCCGCGCCTACTCTAAGGCCAATATTTACAAAAGCTACGTTACAGGAATTGGATGCGGCCTCAGCCAAAGTCTGCGAGCCGTGGCCTGTAGTTCTCCAGCATTTTACAGGAGAAGTTCGGCCCAAAACATCCACAGAACCGCCACAGTAGAACGAGTCGCTTTCAGATACAACGCCCTCTTCAAGAGCCATAGCAAGGGTCATGATTTTGAATACTGAACCTGGCTCATATGTATCGCTGATTGCCATATTTCTCCACTGCTCTGCCTGGGCTTCCTTGGTGGCCTCCGCCTTTTCATCCGGGTCGGTTATCTTATCAATCTCCGCCTGTACCTCGTCGGAAAGTCCGAGATAATTATTCAAATCATAGTCGCCACGGCTTGCAAGAGCATATATCTCGCCTGTTTTGGCGTTCATTACTATGCAGCAACCACCATTCTGGATTTGGTAATCCTCGATTGCCTGATCAAGATATTTTTCAACTATGTACTGTATTGTCGAGTCAAGAGTCAGCGTAACATCGGCGCCATTCTGTGCATCGAAATAGTACTCGTAATTCGTAAAGAGCATGTCGCTACCATCGCTGGTCTTGAGTCTTACTATGCTGCCGTCTGTACCTTCAAGATAATCATCGTAGAGGTATTCAATACCGTCCAGACCATTTCCATCAGATCCAGTAAAACCAATAACATGGCAGGCCAAATTTTCGTTTGGATAATAACGCTTACTTGTGTCCTCAAGATGAACACCGACTATATCATATTCCTCTTTGAACTCTCTTATCTGATCCGTTATCTCGCTAGGCTGTGCCGTGGCGATAGTCTTATACCAGTACTCAGTATCCTTTGCCTTATCTATTATGCTCTGCCTGTCAACATCAAGCAGTTCAGAAAGGAAATCAGCTATAAGGTCTATATCCTCATCGTACTTATCAATCTCATAGGGGCTTATAAACACATTTTCCGCACTGGCGCTAAGTGCCAGCACATTTCCGTTTCTGTCATATATAGCGCCTCTTGTAGCGCTTACCGTTGTCTCCTTGGTCTGGTTATCAACAGCCATCTCCTCATAATAACTGTGTTGTATTATCATTACTTTGAAGAGCTGGAGACCAAGTATCACAAAAGCAACTATGCCGCACATTGATGCAACAAACAATGTGCGGCTGACTAACACTTTATTTGGTCTTTCCCCTGAATTTTTGCTATTTCTCTTCATTCAAAGTCTCCTTGAAAGCAAATATTCATCCGCCTGTTTTATGCAGGCTATACAGAATAATATTTATTCTATTGCCCGAAATATGCCAAAAGAGATGAGACAAGATTCACCATATCCGTAATTATATTGCCATTATCTTCCTCTTCGTATGTATATACGACAGATTTATCGCTTTTCAGAGAGCCGAGTTCAACAGTCTGACCGGATGACGCTCTTATCATACCCATGGTGTTAATGGCATAGTCCTCAAGCTCGCTCATGTTGAAAGTCTGCTCATATTTTACAAGAAGTCTTGCTCGCTCTTCCTGAAGCTGAATATACTCATCTTCAGCAGCGGTAGTTGTTTTAGATATCTCAGCAAGCAGTGCGTAAGAGAGAATGTTCAAAACAATCATCCCCAGCGCCAGAGCTACAACGACAGCAGGCATCAGCTTAAAGGAAGATTTAGTCTTTGCGGCTCTTCTTGTCCTTGTTCTCTCTCTCGTTCTACGCTGTTCTCTGACTCCTGTTTCCCTTGCGGGAACATTGGCGTATATTTCTCTGCTTCTATTATAATCATATGCTTCGCTGCCATATGTAACGTATCTTACGGTCATGTCTATACCTCTTATATTATTATCAGATTCTCTCTGCTATTCTCAGTTTTGCGCTTCTTGACCTGGGATTTCTCTCAAGTTCTTCTTTGGTAGGCAATATAGGCTTTCTGTTTACGGATCTCATGGTCTGTACGAATCCACAAGTGCAAACGGGAAATTCAGGAGGGCATGTGCATCCCTTTTCCTTTGAGGCTATGGCGCTCTTTACTATTCTGTCCTCAAGCGAGTGGAAGCTTATCACAGCTATCCTTCCGCCTTCATTGAGCCGGTCCATGGCCGTATCAAGAAGTTTTGAAATGCTCGTCAATTCCTCATTTACCGCTATTCTTATAGCCTGGAAGGTCCTTTTCGCCGGGTGCTGTTTTTCTCTAAGCGCCTGGGCTGGGAGGGCCGATTTTATTATTTCCACGAGCTCCAACGTGGACTCTATTTTCTTTTCTTCTCTCTTTTTTACAATAGCTCTCGCAATACGCGGGGCATATCTCTCTTCTCCGTAGTCGAACAGTATCCGCTTCAGCTCCCCTTCGCTCCAGCCGTTCACTATATCGCATGCTGTAAGGGGTGATGACTCGTCCATTCTCATATCCAGCGGGCCGTCGCTCATATAAGAAAAGCCGCGGCTTGCGTCATCAAGCTGCGGCGATGAGACTCCAAGGTCAAACAACATACCGTCAACTTTGTCTATCGAGAGGTCATCCAGTATTTCTCCAATCCGGCTGAAATTAGAATGAACATAAATTATCTTGTCTTTATATTCCTTTAAATTCTCTCCAGCTTCTTCTATCGCTTTCATATCCCTATCTATAGCGATAAGCTTTCCGGTAGTCAGCCGTTTTACGATCTCTTTTGAATGGCCGGCTCTGCCCAAAGTGCCGTCCACATATGTCCCCTCTGGCTTGATATTCAGACCGTCAATACACTCTTTAAGCAAAACCGGTATGTGTTCCATTAAAAATCAAGCTCCATGAATACGTCAGCGATATTTTCTGGAGTTGTCTCAGCAGAATCAATGCTGTTCCAAGTATCAAGATCCCAGAACTCTGCTGTCTCACCAGCGCCGACAACCGCTACATTCTTTGTGAGTCCGGCAAAATCTCTCAAAGCCTGAGGAAGCAATATTCTTCCCTGGCTGTCAAGCTCGCATTTTGCCGCATGAGCGAAAAGAGGTCTCATTTTTATCTGTTTTACTTTCGGCATGGCCTTGATTTTGTTCATCAAAACCTCCCAACTCTCGGCGGAATACGCAGAGAGGCATGGTTCCATAGAGAGAGTAACGTAAAATACGTCTCCAAGCTCTTCTCTCAGTCTGGCAGGTATGAAGAGTCTGCCTTTAGCGTCTATATTGTGGTTATATACACCCGTCATTCTCTTCATCTCCTTCCGAAAATTCTATCTTCAGAAACCATGGGAAATTAAAACACTTTAAACCACTTCCCACCACTTGATTGTTATTATAAGACATATATTTGTAAATTGCAAGATACTTTTCTTAATTTTTTCAAAATATTTGCACTCGTTTTTTAGCATTTTTTACCATTTTGGAAACTTTAGAACGTATGTTCGATTATGATCCATATTGGCACAATATTTGTACAAAAAAGCGGCCCCTGCCACACAATATGGCAGGGGCCGCTAGTTTTTTTATATGTTTTATTCGTCTATATCCGGAACAATCTGGCTCTGGCGATTTACCGCACCTGTTATGCTGCGAAAACGGCTTCTAGACTGCTTTACTTCCTCAAGGGCCTCGGTTATTGCCTCCTCAGTTCTCTTGAGAGTGTCCTCAGCATATTCATTTGCAACACGCTTGAGTTCTGCGGATTTTCTCTCCGCAGCGGATATAATCTCATTGCTTTTTATCTTGGCGTTTTTAACGATTTCCTGTTCGTTTACCATATATCTTGCCCGCTCTTCCGCAGACTTACGCATTGCTTCTGCCTCGCGCTTGGCGCTTGATATAAATTCGTCTCTGGCTGATACAAGCCTTTTGGCCTCAGCAAGCTCCTGGGGGAACTGGGCTTTTATCTCGTCAATGATATCCAGGACCTTGTCCCTCTCAATGACGCACTTCTCCGCGCCAAGGGGGAGACCCCAAGCCTCGGTAACCATAGTATATAACATTTCCAAAAGTTCCTGAACACTGTTTCCCATACTTCTTCTCCCTTCCCTCAGCTGCGATTTGTCCTATGCTACGCACAGTTCCGCAACTGAATGCTGATATGTTAATTATAATTCTTTTCTATAAATCGTAATACCGATCTTTCCGTATCTTCTCTCTTTTTCCTTCTTATACGGCTCAAAAAGTTCCGGCATCGGCGTTCCGTACGTGCTTTCGCAAATTATTATACCATTATCTTTCAATATGTCAAACAACTTTATACTGCTAAGCACTGGTTCATACAGATTTTCCTGATATGGTGGATCAATATAGATTATATCAAACTTTTCACATGATTTCAAAAATCCAAGGGCATTACCACAAATTACCGTGGCCCTGTCGGCAAAGCCTGTTATCTTCAAATTCTCTCTCACTATCTTCAGCGCCTCGTTTGAAGAGTCAACGAAGGTAACATGGCCCGCTCCTCTGGAAAGTGCCTCAATACCAATCTGGCCCGTGCCCGCGAAAAGATCAAGCACTCGTCTTCCCTCTATGTCGAACTGTATTATATTGAAAACCGTCTCTTTTACCATATCCGTAGTGGGTCTTATATCCATTCCGGCAGGTTCTTTCAGTTTTCTTCCTCTCGCGCTTCCTGTAATAACTCTCATTTATTTCTCCTCACTGTGAAAATAGTCGTAAACAGCTCTCGCTGTGTTCTGAGGTACAACCTGGCACAGCGTCTCCACGCTGGCCTCTTTAATAGCTTTAATGCTTTTAAACCGCTTCAAAAGCGCATTTTTTCTACTCTCGCCAACACCTTTTATATCATCCAGGATGGATTTCTTCATCTTTTTCGCGTTAAGTGATCTGTTGAACTCTATAGCGAACCTGTGAGTTTCCTCCTGTATACTGCCGATAAAGGCAAAAACCGAAGGCACAGCGGATATGCCTATTTCCTTCCCCGTCGGCGTTACAAGTGCTCTTGTCCTGTGCCTATCGTCTTTGACCATGCCAAAGGTGGGAATATCAAATTTCATTTTTCTCATTACTTCCACTGCACCACTTGCGTGGGTGGCGCCGCCATCAATGAGAAATACATCCGGCAGCGGCTTGAAACTCTCATCTCCGTCCAGAAATCTCTGAAGTCTTCTGCCGATGACTTCCTGCATACTGTGGTAGTCATCCTGACTTTCAAGGGTCTTAATCTTAAATCTTTTATACGCTTTCTTAAGTGGTTTCCCTTTGTAAAATGTGGTCATGGACGCCACAATGTTTTCCGAGCCGGAGTTTGATATATCAAATGCCTCTATCCTCTCAGGCGGTGCCTCCAGCCCAAGGGCATCCTTGAGCCACAGAGCAGTTTTCGTTACCCGCTCCTCTTTTGTGGTTATCCTAAGGACTTCTTCCTTAGCATTTTCAGACGCTGCCTCTGTAAGGCGCTTCTTGTCCCCTCTCTGGGGTACCGTTATATTTACCTTTCTGCCAGCAACATCTGCCAAAAACTTCTCTACCGCCTCGGTGTCTGGTATCTCAAATGGCAGGCAAACATTTTCGGGCACAATACCGCGCCTTATATAATACTGCCTGAGTATCCCGCTCACAACTTCGTCGTCTGTTTCCATTGGGTCCGGGAAAATCTCAAAGTCTTTGTCAAGAAGCTGACCTTTTATATAGTGCAGAACAGTGAAACAACTCTTAGTTGTACCTCGGTAAAAGCCCACCGCGTCAGTATCAGCTTTGGACAGAGACAGAACATTCTGTTTCCTTTTAAGTGTAGTAAGGGCCTTTATACTGTCTCTTTTTTCAGCAGCAAGCTCGAACTTAAGCTCCTCAGCTGCAAGCTCCATCTCTTTTGTCAGCTCTGATATAAGCTTGTCCGTCTTTCCTTCGAAAACCATCACAGCCTTTTTTATAGCTTCATCATACTCTGACTTTGGCGTATCCTTCAAACAATACGCCCTGCACAGGCCCATGTGATAATTAAGGCAGGGTCTCTCTTTGCCTATATCTCTAGGAAACTGCTTCGAACATGTTGGCAGTTTTAAAGCCTTGCTGACAGTGTCTATTGCAGCAAAGGATGTGCTTCTACCACCGTAAGGTCCAAAATAGAGAGCGCCGTCATCCTCCATTTTTGACTCCACCGTAAAACGTGGATACGGGCTTTTAATATCTAGTCTTATAAATGGGTACCCTTTATCATCCTTCAAAAGGATATTGTATTTCGGCATGTGGTGCTTTATAAGGGAGTTTTCAAGTACTAAAGCCTCAAGCTCGCTTGCGGCGATTATTACATTGAAGTCAGCGATTTTGGAGACAAGAGCCTCTGTTTTTGCGTTGTGCTTACCGTGGAAATAACTGCTGACTCTGTTTTTCAGTATCTTGGCCTTGCCAACATATATGACATCACCGGCACTGTCCAGCATTATATATACTCCCGGCTTTTCCGGCAGTTTATTCGCCTTTTGTCTCAGCTCCTCAATCAATAACGGCACCTCCCTTCAATATCTGATTATACTCAAAAGGGGTCTGTGTGAACAGACCCCTTTCCCTTTTTATCTCGCGGGCGCGAACTTACATTTTAAAGTCGTTTTCTACAAGCTTGCAAAGAGTATTGACTGCCTCAACCTCGTCAACACCGTCGCCGATGATCGTGATTTCCATGCCTTGCAAAACGCCTAAAGACAACAGTCCCAAAAGGCTCTTTGCGTTTACGCTTCTGTCTTCTCTCTCGACTAAAATAGTTGATTTGAATTCATTTGCCTTCTGAGTAAAAAATGTTGCAGGCCTCGCGTGAAGTCCTACCTGATTATTAACGACAACATCTTTAACGTACATAACCTCGCGCCTCCTCTACCGACTAAATAATATTTAAACCATAAATATTGAGCACTATTATCACTATAATATTAACAAAACACACAAAAATCGTCAATGGCAAAATAGACAAAAACAGCCTTATTTTAATTGGACAACTGTTACTCCTGTCTCACCTTCGCCGTATCTACCCAGTCTGAAAGACTTAACCTGCTTATTGGTCTTAAGGCTCTGCTGCACAGCGGCTCTGAGAGCTCCAGTGCCTTTACCATGTATCACCGTTACCGTCTCAAGCTTAGCCCTCTGAGCGCTGTCGATATAGCGTTCAAGAACGGGTATCGCCTCATCAGTCATCATGCCCCTAAGATCAATCTCTGGAGCCACTGACGCAGCAAGACTGACATTCCCGGAGCTTCTGGGTTTTGGCGCACTCTTCTGCTTGATAGGCTGTACCACCCTTATTTCAGACTGCCTCGCTGTTATTTTCATTATACCCGCCTGCAGCTCAAGTGTTCCATCCGGATTTACAGATATTACTTCAGCTCTGGCGCCAATTTTTATAATCTCAACAGTATCGCCTTTTTTTGCCGGCAGTTTTTCACCTGTCATTATATTTTCCTCGTCAGCCACTTCAACGCTGCTCTCAGCATCGTTGAGCTTATGCCGCAGTTTGCTTCTGGCGTCATTTTCCTGCTGCCAGTCCATCTCTTTTCTGGCGTTTTTACGCATTTTGTTCAGTTCATCAAAAACATCGTCAGCAGTTCTTCTTGCCTTTTCCAGTATATCTGAAGCCTCCCGCTTTGCCATTCTTACGGCCTTTTCACGTTCACGGGCGGTCTCCTCACGCCGCTTTTGGCTCTCTTTCAGATTCTCCTCGGTCTCACGTCGCATCTGAGATACTGCCAGTCTGTCTTTTTCCATCTTGACTCGCATATCCTCAAGATTTTCCAAAAGCTCTTCAAAACTCTTGGAGTCCTCGTCCATTCTCTTTTTGGCGTCATCTATTATATGGTCAGCAAGGCCTAACCTTTTGGATATAGCAAAAGCGTTACTCTTTCCCGGTATGCCTATAAGAAGTCTGTACGTGGGGCGCAGTGTCTCCACGTCAAACTCGCATGAGGCATTCTGGACTCCCGGCGTAGTCATGGCAAAGAGTTTCAATTCGCTGTAATGGGTGGTTGCCGCCACAGCGGCGCCTATCTGTCTTGCATACTCAATTATGGACACCGCCAGCGCGGCACCTTCTGTTGGGTCCGTTCCTGCACCAAGCTCATCAAAAAGAACCAGGGTGTTTTCACCCGCTTCATTTAATATCTGTACGATATTCGTCATATGGGCAGAAAATGTAGAGAGAGACTGCTCAATAGACTGCTCATCTCCGATATCAGCAAGTATTTTTGTATATACCGGCGTCATGCTTCCGTCCTCTGCCGGAATATGCAGGCCGCACTGAGCCATGGCGCAGAGAAGGCCCATGGTCTTTAAGGTTACAGTTTTACCGCCTGTATTAGGCCCCGTGATTATGAGACTGTCAAAGTCCACACCTAGTGTAACGTCTATCGGCACAGCGGTTTTTCTCTCAAGCAGAGGGTGTCTTGCCTTTGCGAGAACAAGTTTTCCCTCTGTGTTCAGAGTAGGCTCCGTACATTCAAGCTTATACGACAGCTTCGCCTTGGCGAAAATAAGATCAAGCTTTGTAAGTATCCTGTAATCGCTGATTATCTCGTCTCCGCAGTCAGCCGCCTCAGCGGACAGTGCCATAAGTATTCTATCTATCTCCGCCTTTTCTTTGCTCTGGAGTTCTCTTATTTCGTTGTTTGCAGACACCGCACCCATCGGCTCGATAAAAAGCGTCTGACCTGTGGCTGATATATCGTGGACAAGTCCCGGAACAGCGGATTTCTGTTCGGCCTTTACGGGCACAACATATCTTCCGTTCCGCATGGTGATTATCTGTTCCTGAAGTGCCTTCTCATAGGCTGGAGAGGTTATTATCTTCTGGAGAGACTGTCTGACCTTGTCCGCCGCAATTTTAAGATGGCGTCTTATGTCCGCAAGAGCACTACTGGCGGAGTCAGCAATCTCGTCCTCGCCGATTATTGATGTGGTTATTTTGTCCTCAAGGGTTCTATTGGCTCTCAGAGCCGAAAAGAGATAGCTTATCTCGTTTTTTTCGTCTCTGTCATCACCGGAGGCGTAAGATATAGCCTCTCTTGCTGCCCGGAGAAGTCCTGCTATACCCAAAAGTTCCAGGGTATTTAGCATACCGCCCTTTTCCGCTCTATATATACTGCCGCTTACGTCCTTAAGACCGTAAAAACCGGGGCTACCCTTCAAGACCATCATATCTTTTGCAGCGCTGGTCTGCTTTTGCAGCTCCTCTATTTCAAAAATATCGACCCTTGGCATAAGGTCGAGAGCCTCCTTTTTGGCGCTCTCGCTCACCGCTTCAGCGGCCAGCAGATTCAGCACCTGAGGAAGCTCAAGTATTTTAAGTGATTTTTCAAAAAGCGTCATACTTTCACCTTTTTATAGTAATCTAAAGTATAAAATTTCCTGTCAAGCTGAGAGAGCATATATCCTTCAGCCGCAGAAGCCAGTTCCTTTGCGCTCTCTTCGGAAATATTAAAAGAGAATATTTTTTTCGGGTCAGAGCCTACTATGTATCTCATAGCCTGCAAAGTGCCGGATGATATTTTCACTGACGGCATATTGTCCCCCATGCCGCACATTTTGCAGTGTACGGACCCTCCAAGGCTGAAATATGGCTCCTCAGGCTCCCTTTTTCCGCATACCGGACAGCCTTCAAGATATGGCATATAGCCTGCAATGCTCATAAGCCGCATTTCAAAAGTCTCTTTTATCACCTCATCCGGCTTCAGCTTCTCGCTGAGAGCGTAAAGGCAGTTGAGCCCAAGCTGTAAAACTTCCGGATTGGGCGTGTCCTCATCGGAAACAGCGCTGAGGGCCTCCGCAAAATACGATGCCAGGGCCAGCTTGTCTATATCCTCACGTATGCCTGGAAACTGTTCAATACTTCTGACCTCAGTGAGAACCCAGCCGGCTTTTCCGGCATAAAGCGTCATCTCAGAATAAGTAAAAAGCTGTGTCCCCGCGGCGCTTTTGCTACCTTTTCGCCTTGCGCCTTTTGCGTTTACAGTGATTTTACCCTCCTGAGAAGTCAGAACCGTCAGTATTTTGCTGCTTTCTTTGTATATGGTCTCCTTAAGTACGAGACCTCCCGTAGTTATGTACATTCCGACCTCCCGGCATTGGCGTCAACCCGCCTTTGCCGCAGTATCCTCTTCTCTGTAAAGTTCCTTATAAATGAGATAGTATATTATATCTCCTGTCTCTTCAAAAAATCTCCAAATATCATCAGCATTCATTTCATTAATCCTCCACTGATGATATTTTTTGTTTTTTAAGCATTAATATTAAAGGAAAATTTATTCTTCATATCCAAAATTGCGAAGCTGGGCGTTGCTGTCCCGCCAGTTTTCCTTCACTTTTACCCATGTCTGCATGAAAACTTTCGTACCCATAAAAGATTCGATATCTTCTCTGGCCAGGGTTCCTATCTTTTTCAGCATCGCGCCTTTTTTGCCTATTATCATGCCTTTATGACTGGCCTTTTCACAGAAAATGGTGGCCTCAAGGTCAATTATACCGTCATCTCTTTCGGAAAATTTTGTAATTTCAACGGCTGTGCCGTGGGGTATCTCCCTGTCAAGGCATAAAAGGAGCTTTTCTCTTATTATTTCGGCACATATCTGCCGCTCCGGCTGGTCTGTTATCATATCCTCAGGAAACAGAGCCGGACCTTCAAGGGCGTATTTTTTTATTTCTTCAAGAAGGATATCTGTCCCGTCTCCCGTTTTAGCGCTCAGGGGCACAATTGCGTCAAAATCACAGGCGCCGCTGTACTCTGCAATAACGGAAAGGAGCACATCCTTCTCCACGGTGTCGATCTTATTTATAACAAGTATTGCCGGCACACGGCTCTCTTTTATCTTCTCTATAAGCAGACCTTCCTGGGTTCCGATATTTGGTATTGGCTCGACCACTAAAACAGCCGCGTCCACATCGGATACTGACTGGTTGACCACATTTACCATATAATCACCCAGTCTTGTTCTGGCCTTATGAAATCCCGGTGTGTCCATCAGGATTATCTGTGTGTCTCCGCTATTTATAATACCGAAAATCCTGTTTCTTGTAGTCTGGGGCTTATTTGTAACGATGGCTATCTTTTCACCGACAAGCGCATTAGTAAGTGTGGATTTTCCCACATTTGGCCTGCCAATAAGGGCGACCATTGCTGTTTTTGTTATCATATCTTATCTCCTGTTTTATCTGCCTATACCCAACTTGTCCATTATCTCATCTTCCCGGCTTCGCATCTGCCGCTTCATTTCCCCTTCGTCCACATGGTCATAACCCAGAAGGTGGAGTACCGAGTGAACGGTAAGATAGGCGATCTCCCGCTCCTGACTGTGGCCATACTCCTCCGCCTGAGCTCTCGCCTGGGGGAGGTTCAAAACCATATCCCCCAGAAGCATACAACCGCTCTCCGGGTCGTATTCGGCGTTTTCATAGTCGATCACGCCAGGTGTAAACTCATTTTGCGGAAAAGACAAAACATCCGTCTCACGGTCAGTCTGCCTGTAATCCCTGTTTATCTCCCGTATTGCCGGCCCGTCTGTTAAGAGAACATTTATAATACAGTCTGCTTCCATATTTTCAGCCGCCAGAGCCGCTCTGGCGGCCTTTTTTATAAGTTTATATGCGTCCGGACTGCCAAGATTCTTCTTATCTCTGTTTATATATATCTTATGCATTTATTTTCGCCTGCCTGATTTTGGTTTTGGAGCTGGGGGTGCCTGTTTCGTTACTTCTCCGCTGTTTTTCTCATAAGCTTCGATTATTTTCTGTACAAGCATGTGCCTTACAACATCTGACCCGGTCAGACGGCATATGGAGATATCCTCAACGCCTTTCAAAACACGCATTGCCTCTTTCAGGCCGCTTACCTTGTCATCTGGTAAATCTATCTGGGTGATATCACCGGTGATTACCATTTTGGAGCCAAAACCAAGTCTTGTAAGGAACATTTTCATCTGTTCTCTTGATGTATTTTGGGCTTCGTCCAGTATTATAAAGCTATCATCAAGGGTACGTCCGCGCATATAGGCAAGAGGCGCAACCTCAATATTACCCTTTTCCAGATATTTCTGATATGTCTCTGGACCTAGCATCTCAAAAAGAGCGTCATAAAGAGGCCGCAAGTACGGATCAACTTTGCTCTGAAGATCTCCAGGGAGAAAGCCCAGTCTCTCTCCGGCTTCAACAGCAGGCCTTGTTAAAATAATCCTGTTTACCTGCTTGGACCTGAAAGCGTTTACCGCAGCAGCCACAGCCAGATATGTTTTTCCCGTACCGGCCGGACCAATGCCGAGGGTTATAGTGTTATTGAAAATGCCGTCCACATATTTCTTCTGACCCAGAGTCTTTGCCTTTATAGGTTTGCCCTTGGCAGTTATGCATATAACGTCTTTAGCAAGCTCCCGGAGCTTATCATCTGTACCCTCTTTTACAAGGGAGATAACATATCTCACGTTCTGTTCTTCTATCTGCTCACCTTTTTCCGCAAGGGACAGAAGCCCATCGATTACCCGCTCAGCGTAGGAGATATTTTCCTCGCTGCCGGAAATTTTTATCTCAGAGTCTCTGTCTGTGATGTGGACATCCATTGAGTCCTCTATCAGTTTAAGGTTTGTATCAAAGGAACCAAAAACATTTATTATATGTTCCATTCTGTCAATATTTATTATTTTTTCCGCCATAAATCAAGGTTCTCCTTCATCCTTGTCATTGGATTTTATCTGATCGGACGAAATGTCCTGCTCTATTCCTATCTGCTCTGTACACTCCGCGCTGACGGTCAGGACCATATTTCCCGAACTGCTGTCAGTTTCCGTGCTGTAATGTATCACTGTGCCGCCTTTCATGCTGTCCTGCAGGAGCCTGAGCGCGAAATTTTCAAGCTCAGCTACCGATTCTTCCTGGCTTTTTTCCACCGGAACAAGCTCATACTCTCTGTAAGTCTCTTTTATAACAGTTACAGGGAAGGACAGCTTACCAAAAAGGCTAAGTTTTTCCTCACTTGTTATTTTATCATAATTGGTATATGGAATTCCACTGTTTATATAAAGATCAAGATGCTTTCCGGCAAAAATAATTGTATATCTAGTGGTCGTATCCCCTGTATAAGACTTTTCAAAGGTTTCTCCAGGCGCTTCTACTGAAACATCATACCACGTTCTGGCATAAACCTCTGCTTTGGCGTGGACATATCTGTAAGTTCCGGCAATACTCTCCATCTCTCCTGACACTATGAGATCCCCTTTTAATACTGTGTCCCCTTCGCTTACAACTGCTTTGCCTTCAAGAACTGTCATTTTGTTTATTATTCCGTCCTTTGTGGCAACAATTGACGTGGGATAGTCTCTGTCCTCCATTTCAGGCACCGGATCTTTCTCCCTGACAATAACATTTGCTATACTGCCGTTAGTATTCACCGTTATGTAGCTAAGTTCAGGTATTTTCAAAAGAACTGTGTTTGATATCTCCTCCTGGGATATCCCGAGACGGAACGATCCAGTTTTTATTCCCATTTCATCCAGCACATAAAGTATCTCCGATGTGGAGACGGCATTGTTTCCGCTGACTCTTATCTCCCATATAAAAAGAGATGAAAACCACAGAAGAAGAAGTGATAGACCCATAGCGCCAACGAGAACATACCTTTTTTTGAATTTTATAAGGAAAAACGGCGCCCCCGATCTTCTGCTTACACCCATATCAAAAAACTCTTTATCCAGTATTTTTCTGAGCCTTCTATAATCTTTTATCCGCACATCGGCGTATATAGTGTTCTCTTCTCTTTTGATATTCCATATCTCCACGCCGTTTAAAGCGCAGATATTTAAAAACCGCTCCGGATACATACACTGTACCTTTATGGAAATATATCCCCGAAGCATATTGAATATCCTTTTCATCGCAAATCACCTATTCGAATTCCACATACTTTACATTTCCAACAACAAGCATTTCGCTTGAGCTTATCTGCTTTACCTCAAGGTCTCTTCCGTGGATTTTTACTATGGTCTTTCCGCAGTTTACTCCAACAAGGTCATCCTCGTACTGCAAAAGCCCACGGTGATTTTCAATATTGACTTTTCTCGGTCCCGTAAGTGTAACCCTGAACAGCCCCAGGGCAAGTTCCCCAGGAATATCCAGCATGTCTGAAGTTTTTTCAAGAATATTTATCTTATCACGTTTACTTGCCATAAACAAACTCCTCCTTATGCTTTTATAAAGTTTATGCATTAAGAGGAAAAAATAAGCCCCCTACCTCATATACATTAACGGGAGGTAAGTATTCATGAAAAAAATCAATATTTCTTTATCTGATATTTTTGTACTTTTAGCGGTAATTTTCCTAGCTGCGTCTCTTATCATTTTCCCTTTTGACGCCGTAGAAGCCGCAAAACGTGGCATTGATATGTGCCTTTACATCGTAATCCCGTCCCTGTTTCCCTTTTTTGTTGTAGCCACATTTTCTGCCGAGACCGGTCTTAGCAGAAAGGTCTCGAAATCTGCCAGCTATTTTATGAAGCCGATTTTCGGTCTTGGAGGCAGCTGCGCTGTTCCATTTATATTTGGCCTTATTGGTGGGTACCCGGTAGGCACAAAAGCCACAGTTGAACTTTATAAAAATGGCCACTGCACCAAAAGAGAAGCGGAAAGGCTTTTAAGCTTCTGCAACAATTCCGGCCCAGCGTTCATTTTCGGCATTGTTGGAGGATTTATATTCGGCAGTACCAAAGCGGCTGTAATAATCTATACAGTGCATATTTTATCTTCCATAGTTATTGGCATTGCCTCTAATATACTCTTCCCTATCAAAGAGGACTCACACTCATCCTTCGTCCCGGCCGCCGGTCGAAAAAAACGTATCTCTTCATCATTTATTGTCTCTGTAACATCTTCTGTAGCATCAATGATAAACATATCGGGATTTATAATCTTTTTCTCTGTACTTATCTGCATACTGTCCATATCCGGCGTAATTCCCTATCTTGCCGGCTTTTTGAGCGGCCTTACAGGAAGCGAGCTTGTATCATATTCTCTTCTGTCCGGCATGGTGGAAATGACCTCGGGTGTATGTTCACTTAATATCGCATACTGTTCCATTCCCGCCGCTGCGGCGGCAGTATCCTTTATTCTCGGCTGGGCTGGTCTCTCCGTCCACTGTCAGATACTCTCTCTGACAGCCGACACTGACCTTTCTACAACGCCGATGTTTATAGGAAAACTGCTGCACGGACTTCTGTCAGCCGCTATATCCTTCTTTATATTCATGAGTGTTCCTGAGCAGGCCCTTGATATGGCAGCTTTTGCTCCTTTGACCTCCCATCTTTATGCCGAGCCATTTAAGACAGTATTATACGCAAGTATGCTAGCCCTTCCAGCCTGCACTGTACTGATTCTCTGTCTTAAAGTCAAAAATCTTCTCTCCGGCCGTAGCAAAGCAAGGAAAAATAATGTATAATATAACTTACATTTAAACTTGTTACATAATAGGGTGGTCTTATGCTTTTCGACAAAAAAATTGAGCCCTCCTGCTCATATTGTGTTTTTGGCTCTAAAATCAGCGACACCGAGGTCATCTGCCTTAAAAAAGGCGTTGTATCCTCAGGTTATTACTGCAAAAAATTTTCCTATGATCCTCTTCTGAGAAAACCTGCCCCGCCTGTTATACTTGACACGTCGGAATTTTCTCAATCCGATTTTGAATTATAAAAAGCGCGCCTTAAGGCGCGCTTTTCATTTTCTTCTACCTGCAAAATATCTCCAGCAGTTTTTATCACGTTCGATTTATCACTGCCTGGTGGCTTTCCCCTTCTCACGATAAAGTTTTTAAGGTAGCATCACTCTCTTACAAGTACTTTCTCCGCTTTTCCGATATATATCGTGTGGATACCATCTTCAGAGTAAAAGCCTTTTAAATACTTGTCATCTAGGATTTTTTCTCTTTCCATCTCCTGAACATAAACTTTCTTTGCAATTATCACAAGGCGGGCATCATCAAAATACGGTGTTCCATTTTCATCAATTGCAAGTTTAAGTCCGGCTTTGGATATTTTGTCCTCGTCTCTACCGGACACTGTCCCGCAATACAGAAGCTTATCTCGGTAATCTTCATCAAAAACGCACACAGAAAAAGTGTCCTCTCTGTCAAGAAACTCTTTTGTGTACCTGGAGTCTCTTATATAAACCGTTACAACTTGCTCGTTCCAGAGTTCTCCAAGTCCACCCCAGCTTATTGTCATGGTGTTTGACTTTTCTCTATTTCCAGCTGTTACAAGAGCCCAGCTCTTGTCAAAAAGATGCACGGCATTTTCCTCTACAGACATTAAATCTATTTCTTTAAATGACAATTTAACTTCACCTCTGGTTTAACATTTATAATATACCAAAAGGGTCTTATATAAGACCCTTTTGTATTTTCATTTTACGCCATCTGATCAGGATATACCTCGTGATCAAGAATCTCACGGTAGTTATTGAGAATAAGGTCGTAAATAATCTTATCGTTGGCATCGGAGAGATCCAGCTGGCAGATCTTTTCAATTGCTTTTTCAATTCCAAGCTCAGCAATGATCTTATCCTTTTCTACACATGATTTATCTTCGTCGTTCTTATATAAGAACAGATATGCTGCGCCTCTTGCAAGGAAGAACGGCATTTTACCATGCTTTAAGCATAAAAGTGCAGGTCCCACATATCTGTCGCCTCTTGCGAGCTTTCTCATCGGGTCTGCCGCGACTCTTGTTACAAAGTCCTTAGCGGTGTCATCCAACTTATCTTTCCATGGCTTTTTGTAAATATGCTGGAACATCTCTTCCTGGGTAAACCCATACTCCTCGCCTACACCGAAGTTAGCCTCAGCAATAGCGTAGTCTACAACTTTTCTGATATACTGATCTCTTACGCACTCATATATATATGTATATCCCTTATATCTGCCTATGACAGCCTGTGTGCAATGGCTCATGTTGCCGCACCATACCTTACGGATAAGGCGCCCCTGAATTCTGTCAAGGAACTGCATACTGGGAATATCCGTAGGCTTCTCGCCAACAAAATTATCTCCAACCGGAAGTACATCGCCTGGGGTTGTGGATATTGCAAGAGGGTCCTGCTCAAGCATCTCAGGGGTAGGATCGTAACCACCGCGCTGGGTCAGAGCTTCTACAAGACCAACATGAGTCTCAAAATATTTAATTTCATCATCATTTGAAAGTCTCTCAAGTATCTTTTTCCTCATTATATCTGATACCAGAACCATGTTTACGAAAAACAATACATTGAGCGGCTCTTCAACACCGTCAGCCATTCTTTTTCTGATGGCACCGACAAGCTGGTCGGCCACATTGTCATACGCCGTCGGATAAAGCGCTACACACGCAAGGTCGATCTCAGAAAGGCGCTTTACAACCATATCAAAGTCTCTCTGGCTGCTGTATGCTTCAAATCCAGTTATAACTCTGCTGGTTACACCTTCGGGACTGGATGTGAATATAGTATACTCTTTCGCTTCATTCAACTTGTCGATTGTTCTCGGGGAACCGTTTACAAACACAAGATGATATCCCGCTTTGGAAAAACAGTCGGAAAGAAAACCGCGGCCGATTTTTCCTGCGCCAATAATTACTACTTCCTTTGTCCTCAATTTAACGTCCTCCTTTTTTATTCGCCCAAAGCAGAAACACACTCCATCGACAAACGCTCCATGGGAATTTCACTTTACGGCTTGTTGACTGTACTGACATAATTTATTATACACTTTTTCAAATCTCGTTTCAATCAGTTTAGAAAAAAATGGCATCTGCTCTGATGTCCCCACCTAGATGCAAACTACATCCTCATATTACCAAAATTTTCGCTACTTCATGCTCCGCAGGTTTCGCATTCCATCTATTATGCCTTTAATGCAAAAAAGGCGCCTGCCACAGGGCAGACGCCTTTATAATTTACTTAATCATGCTTGCGATTTCTTCAGCAAAGTTCTCCTGCTTTTTCTCAATGCCTTCGCCCTTTTCAAAACGAACAGCATCTTTGAATGTGATCTTGCCACCCAGGGACTTTGCAGCGGAGGCAATGTACTTCTCAACTGTGAAGTCGCCATCCTTAACAAATTCCTGCTGGAGCAGGCAGTTTTCAGAGTAGAACTTATTGAGCTTACCTGTAACGATCTTTTCCTTAACAGCGTCAGGCTTAGAAGCCATCTTAGGATCGTTAGCCATCTGAGCCATCATGATCTTCTTCTCTTCTTCAAGAACATCTTCTGTAACCTGGCTCTTATCCCAGAAACGTGGGTTAAGAGCAGCAATCTGCATTGCTACGTCCTTACC
Source organism: uncultured Oscillospiraceae bacterium (assembly GCA_944387845.1). GTDB lineage: Bacteria > Bacillota > Clostridia > Oscillospirales > Oscillospiraceae > CALXGH01. Next base: position 22,788 of record CALXGH010000035.1, on the reverse strand, counting down.
AACTTCAGTAGCGTCGATATCGCCTTCAACCTCAAGGTTGACGATAACGGCAATCTTACCACCAGCGTGAATGTAAGGAACAGAAACGCCCTCTGTGAAGAATGTAAAGCGGCGTACGTTGATGTTCTCGCCGATTACGAGAACCATCTCCTGCTGCTGCTCTTTAACAGTTCTGTCTGTACCGTTATACTTGCAAGCCATAAGAGCTTCAAGGTCAGCCGGCTTATTTGCAACGATTGTAGCTGCAACGCCCTTAACGAAGTCAACAAACTTCTCGTTCTTACCTACGAAGTCTGTCTCTGCGTTTACTTCTACTACAACGCCAACACCATCGATAACAGCTGCGTATGCCATACCTTCAGCTGCAATTCTTGACGCCTTCTTCTGTGCTGCTGCAAGTCCTTTTTCACGGAGCCATTCAACAGCCTTGTCCATATCACCATCGGCAGCTGTCAGTGCCTTCTTGCAATCCATCATGCCTACGCCTGTCATTTCGCGCAGGTTCTTAACATCTTGAGCTGTAAATGCCATGATTATTCCTCCAATTATTTTATCTTAGATAATTATTCTGCTTCAGCTGCTGCCGGAGCTTCCTCTGCTGCTTCCTCAACAGCTGCTTCTTCTGCAACTGCCTCTTCAGCAGCCTCAGATGCGTCCTCGCCCTGTCTGCCTTCGATAACAGCGTTTGCCATTGTCTGGCTGATGAGCTTAATTGCGCGAATAGCGTCATCGTTGCCTGGGATTACATAGTCAACTTCATCAGGATCGCAGTTTGTGTCAACGATAGCGATGATTGGAATACCAAGCTTTCTTGCCTCAGCAATAGCGTTCTTTTCCTTGCGTGGGTCGATTACAAACAGTGCGGAAGGAACTCTCTTCATTTCCTTTACGCCGCCAAGATATTTCTCAAGCTTTGCAATCTCGTTCTCATGCTTGATAACTTCCTTCTTAGGAAGAATATCAAAAGTACCGTCTTCCTGCATAGCGCGGAGCTGAGCAAGTCTGTCGATACGTGTACGCATTGTCTTGAAGTTTGTGAGCATGCCGCCCAGCCAGCGTGCGTTTACATAGTACATGCCAACACGCTCTGCCTCTTCCTTAACTGCGTCCTGAGCCTGCTTCTTTGTGCCCACGAAAAGCACTGTGCCGCCGTTTGCAGCGATGTCGCGTACGAAATTGTAAGCTTCCTCAAGTTTCTTTACTGTCTTCTGAAGGTCAATGATATAGATACCATTTCTCTCCATATAAATGTATGGAGCCATTTTTGGGTTCCATCTGCGGGTCTGATGACCAAAGTGTACGCCAGCTTCCAAAAGCTGCTTCATAGATACTACTGCCATTTTACTTTCTCCTTTTTATTTATGTTATTACTTCCACCGGCTTCTTCCGCCGCGCTGACCGTATGGCATTCGGCACAAAGCACATTGTCGTCCGGTGTGCATAATCGCTAAAAAATTATACCAGAGGAGAAAATAATAATCAAGCTTTTTTATCTTATTTTTTATTATTTTACCAGAATCTTTTATATCTTTTCTCCCTTTTATACTGTCCGCTTATCTCTACAAGTATAATGTCGTCCCCGATTTTCTTTATACAGTCCCAGGGTATAATATAATCGTCCTCTCTGCCAAAAAGTCCGAAAAACCTGTACGGCCCCGGTACCACAAGGGCTAGGACCCTACCCTCTTCACAGTTCATAATTATGTCCGACACATAGCCCAGCCTGAGCCCGGTACAAATATTCACAACCTCCCTGTAATGCAGGTCCGCTATCCTTATTCGCACCCATATCGCCCCCTTCCTATGAACTATTATGAAGGGTACAGGGTAAATATGAAAAAAAGGACGGGCTCGGCCCGTCCTTTTAATATACAACTGTTTTTATATGCCTAAAATCAACTTGGCTATTCCGAAATAAATTATAAGTGAAATGACATCAACTATCGTGGTGATAAACGGGCTGGCCATTACAGCCGGGTCAAGATGCGCCTTTTGGGCGATAAGAGGCAATGTGCAGCCAGTTATCTTGGCGCAAATTACCGTAAAGAACAGGGTTGAGCATATAACTATCTCAACAGGGAACGTAACGGCATAATTGTTCATAAGCATCCTGTCTATTAAAAATATCTTAAGGAACCCTGCAACAGCAAGTGTTATTCCGCATATAACCGCAACCCTTATTTCTTTCCAGATGATTTTCCATACGTCAGAAAACTCTACCTGGCCCAATGTGAGGGCTCGAACTACCGTTACAGACGCCTGAGATCCAGTATTACCACCGGTATCCATAAGCATTGGAATAAACGCAGTCAGAACGGCGCAAGCTTTAAGGGAATCCTCAAAATTTGTAATGATTATTCCGGTAAATGTAGCGGAAATCATAAGGAAAAGCAGCCATGGTATTCTGGCCTTCCACAGCTCAATAACACCTGTCTTTAAATAAGGCTTGTCGTCTGAAGACATAATGGCAGCCATCTTTTCCATATCTTCCGTGGTCTCTTCCTCGATTACGTCCAAAGCGTCATCGATGGTAACGATACCTACAAGCCGTCCCTCTTTGTCTGTTACTGGCAGAGCCATAAAATTATACTTTGACATGGCTCTGGCGACCTCCTCCTGGTCGTCAGTAGTACAAACGGATATTACATTTGGGTCCATTATCTCTTCAATTTTCTCGTCTTCATCCGCAAGGAGCAAAGACCTCAGGGATACATACCCCAAAAGCATCCTGTCATCGCTTATGACGTAACAGGTGTACACAGTTTCTTTATCAATGCCTGTACGCTTTATACGCTTAAAAGCCTCCTGTACAGTCATCTTTGGTCTGAGGCTTACATACTCAGTAGTCATGATACTACCTGCGGAATCCTCAGGATAATTAAGTACTTCATTTATCATCTTACGCATTTCAGGATCAGCCTGGCGTAAGATTCTTTTTACAACATTTGCCGGCATTTCTTCAACAATGTCGGCCGCATCGTCAACATAAAGCTCATCAACGACTTCTTTAAGTTCCGTATCAGAAAAACTCCGAATAAGAAGCTCCTGCTGATCACTGTCCATTTCTACAAAGACCTCTGCAGCTAACTCCTTTGGCAACAATCTGAACATTACAGGAAGTTTTTCATCGGAAAAATCCTGAAATATTCCCGCTATATCGGAGGGGTTCATCGTTTCAAGCATGTCGCGTATCGTCGAAAACTTTTTGTTTTCAATGAGCGTTTTTAATGTTTCGCCCAAAACGGCAGTTGTATCTACCATCTCTTTACCTCCCTTTTTTTAGGGGCAAAGAACCTACAAGATAATACAGCAGATGCCATTGCATCGGTGTACATCTGTGGTCTTGCCTTGTCCTGTAATATGATTGCCACTACCGGCACCTGCGTCCATTATCTCGCCTCCATTACTGATAGATTAGACAACATTTTGTCCGAACACGAAAAGTATACATCAAATAAAATTTGAAGTAAATCGATTTTTAACAATTTTACATGTTTTTTATATCAAGGCGATGGGAACCGGACAAATATACCGTCCGTCTCCCATCGCCTGGTTTATATCAGCTCAAAAAGTCTTTGAGTTTTTTAGATCTGCTGGGGTGTCTGAGCTTTCTCAGGGCCTTGGCCTCGATCTGTCTTATACGCTCACGTGTTACATTGAACTCTTTGCCAACTTCCTCAAGAGTTCTAGTTCTGCCGTCCTCAATTCCAAATCTGAGTCTCAATACTTTTTCCTCTCTCGGTGTAAGAGTTCCCAGCACTTCTGTGAGCTGTTCTTTCAGCATTGTATAATACGCAGCCTCAGCAGGCTCGGAAGCGTCCTCATCAGGGATAAAGTCTCCGAGATGGCTGTCTTCCTCTTCACCGATAGGAGTCTCAAGAGAAACAGGCTCCTGGGCAATTTTCAGAATATCCCTTACCTTTTCAACAGGCATTCCCATTTCCTCTGCTATCTCCTCAGGTGTTGGGTCGTGGCCCAGTTCCTGGAGAAGCTGGCGGGACACGCGGATTACCTTGTTTATGGTCTCAACCATGTGGACAGGGATTCTAATGGTCCTTGCCTGGTCGGCAATGGCTCTTGTTATAGCCTGACGTATCCACCATGTGGCGTATGTTGAGAATTTATATCCCTTCTGGTAGTTAAATTTCTCAACAGCCTTTATAAGGCCAAGATTTCCCTCCTGAATAAGGTCAAGGAAAAGCATTCCGCGACCCACATAGCGCTTAGCTATTGATACAACAAGGCGGAGGTTAGCTTCAGCCATACGTTTTTTGGCCTCCTCGTCCCCTTCAGCCATGCGCTTTGCAAGCTCTATCTCCTCGTCCTGGGTGAGCAGATTCACTTTTCCTATCTCTTTGAGGTACATTCTAACAGGATCATCTATGCTGAAGTTGTCAACGAGAGATTCCGGATCAACCAGTTCTTCTTTCGACAGTTCTTCAATTTCCTCAAGATCCTCTATCTCGGGGGCAAGATCATCCATGGGCGTTGCGGCCATAGAATCGCCTTCTGTTATATCGATAGACAGATTCTCAAGTGCGTCATAGAATTTGTCGATCTGCTCCTGGTCAAGGTTCAGCTCTTCAAGAACATCCATAAGCTCTTTGGCGGACAGCATTCCCTTCTTTTTACCCTCTTTTATAAGAGCATTTATTTTTTCCTGGGCCACCTGCTCAGAGAGCTTTTCATCCTGAGTATTTTCGTGTGCAGCTTTTGTGTTCTTTTCCATATGCTTTATCCTCCGTAACCTTTCTTTTCCTTCAGCTTTTCTTGTACAGCCAAAAGGTTATCCTTTGAAATTTTCTTCAGTTTTTCAGTTTTGATCTTCTCTATGTAATCACTCATGGCTTTTTCACGCTCCTGCATATTTTCAGGTTTCTGCATGATCTCAGTCAGATGGGAGGCTTCCTCAGGCGGAAGCTCAGAAGTTAGAATTGCCAAAGACATACTTCTACCGTCCGCACATCTCTCCTGGACCATTTCATACAGTTTCGCCAAAAATGGTGATGAGAAATCTTCTATTTTTAATTCTCCCGTCAAGGATGCCAGCGTCGGGTCGAGCATCAGAAGCCTGATTACTCCCTCTTCCGCAGTGGCTGACGATACATTTTCATATCTCAATGATTTTTCTTTCGGCTGCGCCGATATGGCCGGGCGCATGTTCTCCCGTTCCTTCTGCTTTCGTCGGGCCGCCTGTCGTCTGGCATAGGCCTTTCGCACCTCGTTTTTGACAGCCTCGACTGATATTTTTGCCGTTTCGGCTACTCTGGCGCTGTATATCTCCCGCTCTATGGCATTTTCAAGCTCACTAAGAAGAGATGTAGCCTCACTGAGATAACCGAGCCGTCCCTCATCGGTCTCTATGTCGTATTTACCAAGCGCCGTCAGAAGCCGGTACTCTATATGATTTTCACTGCGCTCAAGGAGTGTCCTGAAAGCATCGGCACCCTTTGCCTTAATAAATTCATCCGGGTCCTTGGCTCCGCTCATTCGCAAAACCTTTACATTGAGCCCAACCTTATCCAGTATACCGATAGCCCGCTCTGTGGCCTTTTTGCCGGCCCCGTCAGAATCGTAAGCTATAACGATATTTTCAGTATACCTGCTCATAAGCCTTGCCTGGTCAGGCGTGAGAGATGTACCCAAAGACGCAACAGCGCAGTCAAATCCTGCCTGATGAAGCGCAACCACATCCACATTTCCCTCAACCAGTATCAGCATATTCATCTTAGTACGCTTTGCAAGATTAAGTCCGAAGAGGTTTCTCTGCTTACTGAACACCAGAGTATCCGGCGAGTTTAAATACTTCGGCTCGCCGTCATCAAGTATCCTTCCTGAAAATCCTATGACGCTGCCCCTTACATCTATTACAGGAAACATGAGTCTATTCCTGAAAGTGTCGTAATAGCTCCCACCTTTTCCACGCTTTATAAGCCCAGCATCCAATAGTTCCCCAGGTGAATAACCTTTTTTTATCATCGCGTCAGTGAGAGCTGTCCAGGAGTTGGGCGCCATACCAAGCCCGAAATTTATCACCGACTGGCGGCTTATTCCGCGCCTGTTTATATACTCAACAGCAACTTTTCCCTCATTCGTGGACAGTACGTTATAGAAAAATCTTGCCGCATCCTTATTGAGTTCCAGCATCCTTGCGCGTCTGCTTCTTGTCTCCGCTGGCGTATCGTCATCGGGTACCTGCATATTAACTCGCCGTGCAAGGAAAGCCACCGCGTCGGGAAAGGACAGGTTTTCAATCTCCATTATGAAGTTTATTACGCTGCCACCTTTTCCGCATCCGAAACAGTGATATATCTGCTTTGACTGGGAGACGGAAAATGATGGTGTCTTCTCGCTGTGAAACGGACAGAGTCCAAACATATTGCTTCCACTTTTTTTCGTAAGCTGGACATAATCGGATACAACATCCACAATGTCATTTCTTGCGATTAACTCATCTAAAAACTGACTTGAAAATGCCACTTTCCCTCTCCTTTCACATTATTTCCTTAAAATGCCCTTTTAAACAGCTAAGTTATAAAACAGACCATGCTCTGGGCACATAGATATTTGTGAATGTGTCTACGGCAAATCTGTCAGTCATGCCGGATATGTAGTCGCATATTGCGCGGCTCAGGCCCTCTGTCCCAATTGTCCGCTTGTTCTCCTCCGGCAAAAGCTCAGGACTTTTCAGGTAATATTCGTATATGCCTTCAAGCATACCGTAAACCTTTGTCTCCTCACTTTTCGCCGCAGGATTTTTGTATACGCTGGCAAACATGAAATCATTAAAACTTTTTAAAACAAAAAACATCCCAGGGCTCTGGATTATTTCGCCTTTACCCATGCTGTTTTCAATTACGTCATTTACAAGGGTATTTATCCTCTCACCGTACCCGCTGCCAAGTGCCGCGGCAATCTCTTCAGGAATGTCATTTTCATCCATTATTCCAGCCCGGATTGCGTCGTCCACGTCGTGGTTTACATAGGCAATCTTGTCAGACAGCCGAACTATCTGCCCTTCAAGTGTTTGGGCAAGTGGGTCGTTTGTGTGGCGGACAATGCCATCTCTTACCTCGTATGTCAGGTTGAGCCCTTTTCCGTTTTTTTCCAGAACGTCTACAACTCTTAGACTCTGCTCATAGTGGCGGAAGCCACCCTCGTCTTTAAGCAGGATGTCAAGAGCCCGCTCACCGGCGTGGCCGAAAGGTGTGTGGCCCAGATCATGTCCAAGACCGATTGCCTCTGTCAAATCCTCGTTTAGTTCAAGGGCTCTAGAAATTGTTCTAGCGATCCTTGTTACCTCAAGAGTATGGGTAAGTCTTGTTCTGTAATGATCTCCTTCCGGTCGAAGGAAAACCTGGGTTTTATGTTTAAGGCGCCTGAAAGATTTACTATGTATTATTCTGTCTACATCTCTTTGAAAACATGTTCTTATATCACAGTCATCCTCAGGAGTTTGCCGTCCTTTTGACATAACAGCCTTTACTCCATATGGGCCCACCAAAACTTCTTCTAATTTTTCTCTTTTTTCTCTTACCGTCATAAATATTTCCTTAAAGAACTAAGTATTTTAATAAAAAACCCATTTATTTATGGGAAAACTAAGATAAAATTTCAACACTTTTGCCTTGCAATTTCTTTATACTCCTTTTTTCGAAATTATCCTTCATTTTTTTAAAAATTTCTTTTATTTTAGCTGTTCTGGCAAATTTATTTAAAGTATTTTGATAAATCTTATTTAGTATAGGTATATTGCAATAAAGTCTCTTTTTATATATAATTTCATTATTGTTTTCTTAAGGAGAATGACACATGAGCAAAAAACTTTTTACAAAGAGCACCATCAGAAATATTATTTTGACGATTCTGTTTGCGGCCATATATTTTTATGTTGTTTTGCCGCCAATAAACCTCCAGTCTCCTGATTTTTATACCTTTGTTTTTATTTCCTTTGCCGTTTACTGCGCGTTGTCCTTGGCCAGCACTATTTCCGGCTCAGTGAAAGCCCACATGTATAAAACAGAAGAAGAGATAAACTTTTTCGCAGCTATAAAATCAAACTGCCGCATACCATTTATAATCTGTGTGATACTTGTTGTCGTTGTAATTATCGGCTCAATCATTAGCTCTGTCATTTTCAATGCCAACAAGTATAGTCAGCTTCTTGTGCCTGAAGCCGGCGATTTTGCCACTGACATCGACGAAATCTCATACACCCAGATACCTATGCTGGACGAAGACTCAGCCAAAAAACTTGGAGATAGAAAACTTGGCGAGCTCTCGGATATGGTCAGCCAGTTTGAAGTTGCTGATGACTACAACCAGATCAACTACAAAAATGAGCCAGTGCGTGTAACACCTCTCATTTATGGAGACCTCATAAAATGGTTTAATAACAGAAGTGAAGGCCTCCCAGCGTACATTATAATAAATATGGTTACCCAGGAGGTTGAGGTTGTCCGCCTTGAGGAGGGTATGAAATACTCCACATGCGAGCATTTTGGTAGAAATGTATACCGCCATCTAAGATTCAAGTACCCTACTTTCATCTTCGATGAACCGTCATTTGAGATAGATGACAACGGTGTTCCCTACTGGGTCTGCCCCCGCATAGTAAAGACAATAGGTCTTTTCGGTGGTGAGGACATAAAGGGCGCCGTTTTGATGAACGCAATCACTGGAGAGTGCGAATATTATGAGGACGTTCCGGAATGGATAGACAAAGTGTATTCCGACGACCTTATCATTGAACAATATGACTATTATGGCACATACAAGAATGGGTTCTTTAACTCAATATTTGGACAGAAGGACGTTACAGTTACCACAGACGGTTCCAACTACATTGCCATAAATGACGACGTTTATGTATACACAGGCATAACAAGCGTTGGCTCTGATGAGTCAAATGTTGGTTTCATTTTGTCCAACATGAGAACAAAAGAGACTAAATACTATGCTATACCTGGCGCCGAGGAGTACTCTGCTATGAGTTCTGCCGAGGGCGTTGTGCAGCACCTTTCCTACAAGGCGACCTTCCCTCTGCTCCTCAACATCTCCTCAGAACCCACATATTTCATGGCCCTAAAAGACAGTGCTGATCTTGTCAAAATGTATGCTATGGTAAATGTCCAGCAGTATCAAATCGTTGCTACCGGCTCCACAGTTGCCGAGTGCGAGCAGAAATATGTTGAGCTTCTTGCCTCCAAAGGCATTCTCTCTTCTGACGATATCGATACTGGTGAAATCGTAGGTACGATTTCTGATATAAGGACAGCCGTTATTGACGGTAACACATTTGTTTATATAAAACTTGACGGCAGCGATATCTATTATTCCATATCCGCTGCAGACGCACCGGTGGCCGTTCTTCTATCCGTTGGAGACACGGTAGCTATATCCGCCCCTGAGAGTCAGGATGAGATTGTAAACGCTTACTCCGTCAAACGTAAAGAGTCCGTGCCGGAATCCAGTCAGGAGCAGAATAATACGGATGTTGAAAGCGAAAATCAGCCAGGTAGCACAGAAAATGGCTCAGATTCCAATGCTGAAGACAGTTGATAAAGCAGAAATATACTGAAAGCATTTTAAACGCGCATACATTTTTGATGTATGCGCGTTTTTATATATCCTCACATATACGATAAAATTGACCGGAATTTTTTTCCGTGGTAAAATATATACACTTAAAACTGTAAATCTTTATTTTATCGAGGTGTTTTTATGGTAAATGCTACTAAATTATATTATGATAAGCGAGGCGCAGTAGCTGTTAAAAATCTTCAGTCCAGATTTTTTGACGCCTGGTACTGCTCAACAAAAGAAGAGGCTCTTGCAAAAGCTCTCGAGCTTATCCCCAAAGGTTCATCCATTGGTTGGGGCGGTGCTCTCAGCGCTCAGCAGATAGGTCTTGTGGACGCTGTTAAAAACGGCAACTATGTGGTTTTCGACAGGGACAACACCTCCTCCGACGAGGAAAAAGTGGCAGTGTCCAGGAAATGCTTCGACGCCGATTATTTCATCACCGGTGCAAACGGCATAAGCATTGACGGCCAGATGGTCAATATCGATGGCGGTGGAAACCGCACTGGTATGATCGTTTACGGTCCGAAATATGTAATTGTCATTGCCGGCATGAACAAAGTCTGCGACAGCATTGAAGCTGCCGTTGAAAGAGCAAGAAAGATAGCTGCACCAATGAACGCTCAGCGCTTCGGCCTTGAGACCCCCTGCGCCGTTACCGGTGTATGCGCTGACTGCAAGAACAAGACATCAATCTGCAACCAGATGATCATCACAAGAAACAGCCGTCCGGCTGGACGTATAAAATTTATTCTTGTGGGCGAGGAACTTGGTCTTTAAATATTTCTATCCTTACACACAATTTAGGGAATATAATACGTCTCTTTTCCACATCTAACGGAGTTTTTATAGCTCCCGGTAAATGCATAAAAAAACACGGTATGCAAAGGGTTACTTCTTATAGGTACAATTTGTGAACCATGGTGGTAACACTGGTACGGAACAAGAAAATCTGCAAGTTATTACATTGTGATAGCTTGCAGATTTTTGCATTTTAGGTACAGCTTTCTACCACCACCTGTAATTGTGTTGCAACAGGGGGGCGAACAATATAAATAAACTGCTAAAAACGCTGTATAACTTTTATAAATACTTCCCGCAATGCAGCTTAGGTCCGAGGTTGAACAATGTCATAAGGAACCCGTTGAGAAGTTGAACAAGCAAGAGCAGAAACTCGTTCTGCAAATAATTGAGCGTGAAGCTCAGATTGCCGAGGATCTATCCATTGATAACTTTATCTTTAGTCTTGTAAATTGGCTCAGAGACTGAATATGTATGATGAAGGGCGTCCGACTCAACCAGTATGGTCTGAGCAGGACGCCTCTTTCGTCGCATATGGAAAGTATTCTTACTCCCACTCCACTGTGGCGGGAGGCTTACTCGTAATATCGTAAACGATGCGGTTGATACCCCGTACCTCATTAACGATGCGCACAGAGATTAGATCCAGCACCTCATAGGGAATACGCGCCCAATCAGCGGTCATAAAGTCATCGGTGGTGACAGCACGGAGCGCCAGCGTATATTCGTAGGTTCTGCCGTCGCCCATAACGCCGACGCTGCGGGTGTTGGTCAGGACAGCAAAATATTGACTGAGGCACTTATCCTGTTCTGTCTTGGCGATCTCTTCCCGGAAAATGAAATCTGCCTGCCGCAGGGTATCGGCTTTCTCCTTCGTAATATCCCCGATGATACGGATGGCAAGGCCGGGACCGGGGAAAGGCTGACGGCTGACCAGATATTCCGGAAGACCAAGTTCCCGGCCCAACTGCCGCACCTCGTCCTTAAACAGCATGTTCAGCGGCTCGATGATCTCCTTGAAGTCCACATAGTCGGGTAAACCGCCTACATTGTGATGGCTCTTGATGACAGCGGCGGTACCAGTTCCGGACTCAATGACATCGGGATATATAGTGCCCTGGGCGAGATGGTCCACGGCACCGATTTTTTTGGCTTCTTCCTCAAAGACGCGGATGAATTCCTCGCCGATAATCTTGCGTTTGCGTTCCGGCTCAGTCTCACCAGCCAGTTTCAAAAGGAATCGGCTCTCAGCATTGACCCGGATAAAATTCATGCTCCATTTGGAAAAAGCCTGTTCAACCTCGTCCCCTTCATTCAGACGCATCAAACCGTGGTCTACAAAAACACAGGTAAGTTGACTTCCAATGGCTTCCGCCAAAAGCGCGGCACACACGGAGCTGTCCACTCCGCCGCTGAGCGCCAACAGCACGTTGCCGCTGCCCACTTTTTCACGGATCTGACGGATCGCCGTGTTCTTGTAATCCGCCATGGTCCAGTCGCCGCGGGCATTGCAGACTTCGTACAGGAAATTGCGGATCATCTGCGTGCCATACTCCGTGTGATTGACCTCCGGATGAAACTGAACACCATAGAAACGGCGAGTATCGTCGGCGATGGCCACATTAGGACAGGCGGCGGAACGGGCAGTCAGCTGAAAACCGGCAGGCACCTTCGCCATATAGTCACCATGGCTCATCCAGGAGACGCCCTTTTCGGGCAGCCCCTTGAAGATGGGACTGGATACATTGTAATAAGTTTCGGTTTTGCCGTATTCACGGGCGGAATCATCCTGGGCAGGCGTTACCTGACCACCCAAATTGTGAGCAAGGAGCTGGCAGCCGTAGCAAATGCCGAGCACAGGAACACCCAACTCAAAGACAGCGGGATCAATTTGAGGCGAGTCGACTTCATATACGCTGCCGGGGCCTCCGGTGAAAATGATGCCAATGGGAGAATACGCTTTGATAGCCTCTATCGGCATGGTATAGGGATGCACCTCGCAGTAGACATTGCACTCACGGACCCTCCGGGCGATCAGCTGGTTATACTGTCCGCCGAAATCAAGGATCAACACTTTTTCCATTGGGGGTCTCCTTACAGTTCAATGTCACCGGATGCAGCGGAGGCTCCCTCAAGCAAGGGGCGTACTTTTGCAAGGAACGCATCCACCTGTTCCGGGCAGCGGCCAATGTAATCCTCCGGTTGGAGCAGAGCACTGAGTTCATCTTCGGTCATACCGAAAGCGGGTTCTGCCGCCAGTCGGTGAAGCAGGTCGCAGGTTTCGCCCTCCTTCATTCGTGCGGTGGCCGCGTGGGAGCAACGGCGAATGATCTCGTGAAGCTCCTGCCGGTCACCGCCCCGCTTGACGGCCTCCATCATCAGATTTTCTGTGGCAATGAAGGGCAGGTATTCCCGCACGGTTTTGTCGATGACCTTTTCATTGACCACAAGCCCACGGGTCACGTTGTTGGCAAGACGCAGGATGGCGTCGGCGCACAGGAAGCCCTCCGGCATGGAAATACGGCGGTTGGCAGAATCGTCCAGGGTGCGCTCCATCCACTGGGCAGAAGCGGTCATGGGAGCATTTGCCGCATCCGCCATCAAATAGCGGGCCAGGGAGCAGATGCGCTCCGAGCGCATGGGGTTGCGCTTGTAGGCCATGGCGGAGGAGCCGATCTGGTTCTTTTCAAAGGGTTCTTCCAGTTGCCGGTCATGCTGCAGAAGCCGGATGTCGTTTGCCATCCGGTATGCGCTTTGGGCAATGGAGCTGAGGCAGTTCAGGATACGGCTGTCAACCTTTCGGGGATAGGTCTGCCCACAGACATCGAAGCAGCGGCCAAAACCAAACTCCGCGCTGATAAGGCGGTTCATCTCGTCGATCTTGGCGGTGTCACCCTCAAAAAGCTCTACAAAGCTGGCTTCCGTTCCTGTGGTGCCCCGGCAGCCGAGAAACTTCATGCTGCCAAGAACATAGTCCAGTTCCTCCAGATCGGAGAGAAAGTCCTGCATCCATAGTGTGACCCGCTTTCCAACCGTGACAAGCTGGGCAGGCTGATAATGGGTATATCCCAGTGTGGGCAAATCCTTATATTCGTCCGCAAAGGCCGTAAGGTTTTTCAAAACGCCCAGCAGCTCCCCACGCAGGTAGCGCAGACCGTCCCGATAGAGGATCAGATCGCCGTTGTCGGTCACATAGCAGCTGGTGGCACCCAGATGGATAATGCCTGCTGCAGAGGGAACGGCTTTGCCATAGGCATAGACATGAGCCATCACATCATGGCGCACTTCCTTTTCCCGCTGTGCAGCGCAGTCAAAATCAATATCATCAATATGGGCTTCCAGCTCCGCTACCTGCTCCGCCGTGATGGGCAGGCCGAGCTTATGCTCAGCCCGCGCCAGCGCCGCCCAGAGCTTTCTCCATGTCTGGATACGCTTTTCCTGAGAAAACAGATGGAGCATATAGTCTGAAGCATAGCGGGAAGATAAGGGAGATTCATATTTTTCGTACATAGTGGGTCTTCCTTTCTCGCTTATTTTCACCATACCGCGACAGCGCTATGGTGAAATTGGCATCTTTTTCGGTTGTCCCCAAGGGGGACGAGAAAAAGGCCGTGGAATCAAATAGAATGGCTGCTTTGCAGCTATTCTACGGTAACAGACTTCGCCAGATTCTTTGGCTTATCAATATCACAGCCATTTTCTTTGGCCACATAGTAAGCCAAAAGCTGCAAAGGGACGGGCTTCCCGTACCGCCATGATTTTCCCCGGACAGTCTGAGCAGAGAACACCGAGGGCATAGGAGCCTGTCAGTCTGGAAGTGGCTCGCATGACGGCTTCCTTAAAATCCCCATGGTAGTACATCTCGATCAGATGGACGATCACTTCTGTATCTGTCTGGCTGCTGAAAATGTAGCCTTTTGCAGTCAACTCTTCCCGCAGTGCCATGTAGTTTTCGATGATACCGTTAGGAACCACAGAAAACCGCCCGTCACAGCTCATATGAGGATGGGCATTGGCATCGGTAGGCGCTCCATGGGTCGCCCAGCGGGTATGACCGATGCCGGAAAATCCGGGCAGAGTTTTCCCATCCTCCGTTTTCTCGCAGAGATTTGCGATCCTGCCGCTTACTTTGGATACCGAGATCACACCATCCTGCTCAACCGTGATCCCGGCAGAGTCATATCCGCGGTACTCCAGTTTTTTCAGTCCCTCCAGCAAAATGGGAGCTGCATTCTGCTTACCGGTAAATCCAACAATTCCGCACATAAGCCCTCCTGTTATCGCTTGATATACGCATCCCGCTCGGGGCCAACAGACACATAGCCAATATGGCAGCTAATGGACTGCTCAATATATTCCACATAGGCTTGCGCCTGCTTGGGCAGATCCTCCCAAGTGCGAACACCAGAAATGTCGCAGCCCCAGCCTTCCAGATATTCGATAACCGGCTTGGCATCTGCCAAGGCTGCGGGGAACGGAAATTTCTCGGTTTCTGTGCCGTTTACCACGTATTTGGCGCAGACAGGGATCTGCTCCATATAGCTGAGAACATCCAGCTTTGTCAGGGCGATGGTAGTGGCGCCCTGGGTGTGCACGCCGTAGCGGGTGGCCACAATGTCGATGGGACCAACGCGGCGGGGACGCCCGGTCTTAGCTCCGTATTCAAACCCAGCCTCACGCAGTTTTTCCGCTTCAGGGCCGAACCACTCGCAGACGAAGGGACCTTCACCTACACAGGTGGAGTAGGCTTTTACCACGCCGACCACTTCATCCAGCTTTGCAGAAGGCAGGCCGGAGCCGACCGGAGCATAGGCCGCTACTGCATTGGAGGAGGTGGTATAGGGATAGATACCGTAATCCAGATCACGGAGTGCGCCCAACTGTGCCTCAAACAAGATGCTCTTACCCTCGGCCTGTGCGCTGCGCAGCCAATCGCTGGTGTCGCAGATAAAGGGTTTCAGCTTGTTCCCGTATTCATGGAGATACGCACATAGCTTCTCCATCGTATAGGGCTGGGCACCGTAGACGCCGGTCAAAGTCAGGTTTTTCCATTCAAGAAGATCCTCCAGATGACGAACCAGATAGTCCGGGTAGAACAGTTCCCCAGCCTGAATGGTCTTCTTCTGGTACTTGTCGGAGTAAAACGGAGCAATGCCCTGTTTGGTGGAACCATACTTTTTGTCCTTCAGCCGGTTCTCTTCCAGTTCGTCCAAAGCGATATGCCAGGGCAGCACCAGAGAGGCACGGTCGCTGATTTTCAGATTTTCGGGCGTGATGGGAACGCCCTTTGCTGTGACACTTTCGATCTCAGTCCAAAGGTTTGCCAGATCCAGGGCAACACCGTTACCCAGAATGTTGACAACGCCCTCTCTGAAAATGCCGGAGGGAAGCAGATGCAGGGCAAACTTCCCGTACTCATTGATGACGGTGTGACCGGCGTTGCCGCCGCCCTGATACCGCACGACCACATCATACTCCTGGGTGAGCAGGTCTACCATGCGGCCTTTTCCTTCGTCGCCCCAGTTGATTCCAACGATTGCACAGTTTTTCATAACTTGACCTCCTTGGTCTTGATTTTCTGCTGCAGCTTTCTTTCAAATCTGTCTTTGGCACCTCGGCTCGGGATATTGGTCGGATAGGTGCCGCCGAAGCAGGCGGTACAAAAGCCGTTACACCCATCTGCGATCTGCAAAAGGTGTTCTACGCTGAGATAACCCAAAGAATCCACGCCGATGATCTGAGCGATCTCTTCCACCGTGTGGTGGTTGGCAATCAGGTTTTCTGCGTCATCAATGTCCGTGCCGTAGTAACAGGGAGCTACAAAAGGCGGCGCACTGACCCGCATATGAATCTCTTTTGCTCCGGCTTTGCGGAGCAGGTCTATGATGCCCCGGCAGGTGGTTCCCCGCACAATGGAGTCGTCGATCAGAACGATGCGCTTTCCCTCAACCAGGCTGCGAATTGGGTTGAGCTTGATATTGACACCCACCTCGCGCTGTTCCTGCGTGGGAGAAATAAAGGTGCGTCCGATGTACTTGTTTTTTGTGAATCCAATGCCGTAAGGAATCCCGGATGCTTTGGCATATCCCAAAGCCGCATCCAGACCGGAGTCTGGCACACCGATGACCACATCGGCCTCCACAGGATGCTCGGCAGCGAGAAATGCACCTGCCTTTTGCCGCGCAAGGCTTACCGCGGCTCCGTCAATACTGGAATCCGGCCTTGCAAAGTAGACAAATTCAAACACGCAGAGGCTTTTGGGTGCGCTGTTGCAGCGCCGGGTGTCGGTCTTTATACCGTCATAGCTGACCGTGATAACCTCACCGGGCCGCACATCACGCACATACTCTGCACCGATGGCATCCAATGCACAGGTTTCTGATGCAAACACAGTTTTTCCATCGCTCGTTTTTCCCATGCAAAGCGGTCGGAATCCATGAGGGTCACGGGCGGCGATCAGCTTGGTCGGCGATGAGATCACCAGAGAATATGCTCCCTTGATCCTGCCCATAGCCTCATACACTGCCTCCTCAATGGAGGGCGTCCGCAGCCGCTCCTGCACGATGATGTAGGCGATAACCTCGCTGTCCGTGGTGGTATGGAAGATGGAGCCGCTTTGCTCCAATTCATTTCTCAGTTCATAGGAATTGGTCAGATTGCCGTTGTGCGCCAAGGCCATCCGGCCCTTGTGATGGTTGATGACAATGGGCTGGGCGTTGCGCTTGCGGTCGGAGCCGGTGGTGGCGTAGCGCACATGACCCACAACGATGTTGCCGGTGCCCAGCTTCTGCAGCCGTTCCTTTGGAAAAACATCGTTTACAAGTCCTTCATCACAATAGGCGGTAAAAACGCCGTCATCATTGACCACGATGCCCGCACTCTCCTGACCCCGGTGCTGGAGGGCAAAAAGTCCGTAATAAGCCAGAGAAGCTACATCAGCGCACCCTTCTGAAAAAACGCCAAAGACACCACACTCCTCATGGAGGTGGTGTTCCTTGGGAACGACCTGTTTATTTTTCTTCATGGTCTACGAGCCTCTTCATAATTTCGGCATATGCTTCCTCAACGCCGCCCAGATCACGGCGGAAACGGTCCTTATCCAGCTTTTCGCCGGTAGCGGAATCCCACAGGCGGCAGGTGTCGGGGCTGATTTCGTCCGCCAGAATAATACTGCCGTCAGAGGTCTTGCCGAACTCCAGCTTGAAGTCCACCAGCGTCACGCCGCACTCGGCCCAAAACGCCTTCAAAATGCTGTTGACCTGCAGCGCATAGGTCTTGATGGTGTCGATCTCGGTGCGGGTGGCAACCTTCAGTGCCAGCGCATGGTCGGTATTGAGCAGCGGATCGCCCAGCGCATCGTTTTTATAGGAAAACTCAATGACGGGTTCATCGAACACCATGCCCTCGTCCACGCCGTAACGCTTGGAGAAAGAGCCTGCGGCGATATTACGGACGATGACTTCCAGGGGAACGATAGACACCTTTTTGACCAGAGTCTCCCGCTCGCTCAGTTCCTTGACAAAATGGGTCGGAACGCCCTTCCGCTCGATCATCTGCATCAGACGGTTGCTCATCTGGTTATTGATGATACCTTTGCCCGCAATGGTGCCTTTTTTCAGGCCGTTGAAAGCTGTGGCATCATCCTTGTAGTCAACGATATAGAGTTCCGGATCATCGGTCTTATAGACCTTTTTTGCCTTGCCTTCATAGATTTGTTCCAGCTTATGCATAAATGTCATCCTCCAATATTTTGCTGTGCCATGCACAGCAATTTGCCATCTTGCCCGCTGTGCGGGCAAGGGCTTTAATTAAAGTAAACTTCATACAAATGAAGTTTACTTTCCACTGTCACCATAGTTTGCAAGTGCCCGTGCGGACGGATCGTTCACATCGCAGCCTGCCCAGGACTTGTTGGGCATCCAGAAGTCAACGACCATCTCACTCTGGCCGGGGTAATATTTTTCAAAAATCTCACGATACAGAAGTGACTCTTTCGTGAAGGGTCGAGCATGGGCATAGGCCATACGCTTTGTCTCAAACTCGCCATCGGTATAGCGGTTCTCAGCATACTCCTTCAGATAATCCACCATGGAGTGGCCGACCGCATCGGAAAACGCAGCCTTTTCGCGGTAAAGGATGCTTTGCGGCAGATAGTCTCCCTCGAAGGCATGGCGGAGCAGGTATTTGCCTTTGCCGTACTTGTTCAGCTTCATCTCCGGGTCAATGCTCATCACATACTCCACAAAATCCAGATCGCCAAAAGGCACTCGTGCTTCCAGGGAGTTGACGGAGATACAGCGGTCAGCCCGAAGCACATCGTACATATGCAGCTCCCGGATACGCTTAACGGCTTCCTTTTGGAACTCCTCAGCAGAAGGGGCAAAGTCGGTGTACTTATAGCCGAACAACTCGTCGCTGATCTCGCCCGTCAGCAAAACACGAATATCGGTCTGTTCGTGGATGGCCTTGCAGACCAGATACATACCCATGCTGGCGCGGATGGTGGTGATATCGTAGGTGCCCAGCAATGCGATCACGGTTTCAAGGGAAGAGATCACTTCTTCCGGGGTCATATAAACTTCAGTGTGTTCGCTGCCGATGTAGTCCGCCACTTCCTTTGCGTACTTCAGGTCGATAGCGTCCTCGCTCATGCCGATGGCAAAGGTACGGATAGGCTTGTCAGAACACTTCTGCGCCACGGCACAAACCAGAGAGGAATCCAGACCACCGCTGAGAAGGAAACCGACTTTGGCATCGGCAACCAGCCGCTTTTCAATACCCTTGATCAGCTTCTCCCGAATATTTTTGCAAACGGTCTCCAGGTCATCGTGACAGATACTGCTCACCTCTGCCGCATCCCGGTAGCAGACGAACTTGCCATCCTTGTAGTAATGTCCGGGCGGGAAGGGCATGATTTTACCGCAGATCCCCACAAGGTTTTTTGCTTCGCTGGCAAAGACGATAGAACCCTTTTCATCGTATCCGTAATAGAGTGGCCGGATGCCGATGGGGTCGCGGGCGGCAACAAACGCCTGTTCCTCCGCATCGTACAGAACCAGCGCAAATTCCGCATCCAGCATCCGGAACATGGCCGTGCCGTACTCCTTGTAAAGGGGCAGCAGGATTTCGCAATCGGATTGGCTTTGGAATGAATAGCCTTTTTGCTGAAGAATCTGCTTGATTCGCTCAAATCCGTAGATCTCACCATTGCAGACAACAGCGCTTCCGTCCAGTTCAAAGGGCTGCATTCCCTCCGGATGCAGGCCCATGATGGCAAGACGATGAAAACCCAGCAACCCTTTGCCCGCGAAGATGACACGGGTGTCATCGGGTCCACGGGATTTTGTCCGTTCAAAAGCTGCTTTGAAATCGTCGTAGGTGACATCGCAGGAACAGTACCCCATAATAGAACACATGATCAAAACCTCCATAAAAGTAATCAGCATTCTACAGGGCAAGTGCTGTTCTCGCGGTGCCACCTGTATTTGTTCTCATTTCCGAGCCTCGACCAAAGGCTCTGCCGCGTAACGGGCGGCGTCCCGGCGCACCTACTAAGAACAGTCTTTTCGGATTGCGGCTCGAAAAGTGTTATTCGTGCAAGCCCTGCCATGCGGCTCTCAGCCTCCCGCACTCTCTGTGGGTGAGCACTTGCATTACTTCTCTTTTCTAAAACGCTTTTGTTGCTTATTTTCAGATCGCTACTCCTTGACAAAATCACTGATCAGGCAATAGATGTCTTTATCGCACTCGCAATAAAGGGTATTCCAGTCAACATTGTGTGCTGTGCATTTTCGTTTCTTTTGCGCTTTTGCCGACAGCAGTAAAGAACCGAGCTGCGACTTGGCGGACATGGCCCAGGAGTGGCCGTTTTCGTCATATCCTACGAGCCAAACATCATCATCGACCTTACTAACGATAGCTGTGAATTTCTCAACTTCATGTACGGAATTTAGTTCGATTGCACATTTCATTTTCAATGGCACCTTACTTTAGTATGGACTGCCGGATCACTCCACATCCTGCAGAGCATCATAACCTTCTTCACCGGTACGCACTTTCACCACATTTTCCACATCATAGACAAAGATCTTGCCGCCACAGATGTGACCGGTGTAAAGGACCTTTTTGGCAGTTTCGATCACAGTACGCACGGGAACCTTACTGACCACGATATCTACCTGCACTTTCGGAAGCAGCGTTGTCTCCACCTGGATGCCGCGGTAATACTCGGGCTTGCCCTTCTGGATGCCGCAGCCCATCACATGAGATACGGTCATGCCTGTAATGCCGATACTGAGCATTGCGTTTTTTAGATCTTCGAGGCGAGCCTCCTTGCAGATGATCTCGACCTTGGTAAATTTAGGAGTGCCTTCTTCAAAGCTGGGCATTTTTCTAACAGGAACAGCCTCCGCTTCAGGCACATCCCCACTTACAACAATAGGCTCACCGTTTCCGCTGGGAACAGATTCGGGCAGCATGGCAAAACCGGAATATGCGGTCAACAAACCATGCTCGGAAACATCCAGTCCAGCGATTTCATCTTCGGCATCAACACGCAGGCCGATGGTCTTCTTGATAACAAAAAAGACGATGGTCATAACTACCGCAACATAGATGATCACGCTGACCACGCCTAATGCCTGGACGCCGAGGAAATGAAAGCCGCCGCCATAGAAAAGACCCTTTTCGGTAGAAATGCCTGTGGCGAAGAGGCCGGTGAAAACGGTACCCAAGGCGCCGCAGATACCATGGACAGAGATCGCACCGACCGGATCATCAATTTTGGCGACCTTATCAAAGAATTCAACAGCTAAAACGATCACAATACCAAACACAATACCCATGATGGCAGCGCCCAAAGGAGAAACCGCATCACAGCCGGCGGTAATGCCAACGAGACCGGCAAGGGCAGCGTTATAAGTCATGGATACATCCGGCTTACCATAGCGGAGCCAAGTGAAAATCAATGTCACACAGCAGGCAACAGCAGCGCAGAGGTTGGTGTTGAAGAATATTAGACCTGCGCTCTGGACAGCGGCATCGGAATCCATAGCAACGGTGGATGCACCGTTGAAACCGAACCAGCAGAACCATAGGATGAACACACCCAACGCTGCAAATGTCAGGTTATGGCCTAAAATAGCGTGGGGCTTGCCTTTCTTGTCGTACTTGCCGATACGTGGGCCAAGCATTTTTGCACCGATCAAGGCGCAGACACCTCCGACCATATGTACCGCAGTGGAACCGGCGAAGTCATGGAAGCCGAGCTCGCTCAACCAATCGCCGCCCCAGATCCAATGACCGGAAACGGGATAAATGATCAAGGAGATAGCGGCGGAGTAAATGCAATAGGCGCTGAACTTGGTACGCTCTGCCATAGCGCCGGAAACAATGGTGGCAGAGGCGGCGCAGAACACGGTCTGGAAAATTGCAAAGGCCTACAGCGGAACGCCGCTGGGAAGAACATGGCTGTAATCCTTCATAATCATAGGGTCGATCCAGCCGAACAGCTTTGTTCCCGCTCCGAACATAATGCCGAAACCAACAAGCCAGAAACAGGGCGTACCGATGCAGAAGTCCATCAGGTTTTTCATCAGAATATTGCCGGTGTTCTTGGCTCTGGTAAATCCGGCCTCACACATGGAAAAACCTGCCTGCATAAAGAACACCAGGGCGGCACCGAGCAGCACCCAAATCGGGTTCACAGAACTGAATGTCATGGGAAATTCCTTCTTTCTATTTGCCCCAAAGGGCGGAAACGTATTACTTAACACCAAACAGCAGATCGCCGTAGGTGGGGAACGGCCAGTAGCTCTCGGCGGTCATGACCTCTGCCTCATCCGCTGCAGCACGCAGCTCCGTCATTCTGGAGATCATTTCATCGCGGATGTAGTTGGCTTCCTCAGTCACGTCGCTGAGCGTTTTGAGCTTTGCGATCACGCCATCCAGCGCGTCCGTCCTGCTATCGATACTGTCAATCAGCGCGGCCAGTTTCTTGACAAGTTTCTTTTCATAACAGCAGCTGATCTCGGCATCCAGCGTCTTTTTGCTGGCCTCAGCATCGGCCACATCCGCGGCATAGCGCTCAACGGCAGGCAGGATCTGCTTTCTGGCCATGTCGCTCATAGTCTGGGCCTCAATGCAGACGGTCTTGCAGTAGTTTTCCAGCATGATCTCATAGCGGGAGTGCAATTCGGCCTCGGAAAAAACCTTGTGAGAGGTCAGCATATCGACGTTTTTCTTCTTCAGAATCTCGGGAATGGCGTCCGGAGTGGTACGCAGATTGAGCAGCCCCCGTTTTTCGGTGGCTTCTGTGATCCAGGCATCGTCATAGCCATTGCCGTTGAAGATAATAAGCTTGTGTGCCTTAATGGTGTTTTTAATGAGTTCATGCAGTGCGGTGTT
>CALXGH010000034.1 GCA_944387845.1 uncultured Oscillospiraceae bacterium | reverse complement strand
TATAGCGCCTCTGGCCAAAGAGGTTGTAACTCTCACCCCCCATAACCCGAGAGCTATGGACTCTGAGATCCTTGCCAGAAAAATTGAAGAATACGGAGTACCGGCTACAGGATATACTGACATCGACAGCGGTGTCGCCGAAGCGGTAAGGCGGGCGGGGGATACCGGCATTATCTGCGCCCTTGGCTCGCTATATTTTTCAGATGATGTAAAAAATGCTGCCAAACGAGCTTTAGTAAATTAGCGGTGCCATAAAAACTAAAAAAATTAAAAGACAGCGGCATGCCTTTTTGGTCAATGCCGCTGTTTTAATGTCATCATAAAAATTTATCACCTATTTTATAAAAGTCAAGAATAAATTAAAAATTTTTTTATTTTCTCCACTGTTAATGGAAAAATACCGTAAAAAAATAAAGTTTTTTACGTTTTTCTATTGAACTGAAGGCAAAATTGTACTACAATGCTTTAGGATATATTAAACTGGAGTGGAATCGGCAAATGATAAATATTGTACTTGTTGAGCCGGAAATACCGTCTAATACAGGCAACATAGCCAGGACCTGTGCGGCCACAGGCGCCAGGCTGCATCTTGTAAAGCCTTTGGGGTTTGATATATCGGAAAAAGCGGTAAAGCGGGCTGGACTGGATTACTGGCACCTTGTTGACATTTCGGTCTATGAAAACATAGATGAGTTTTTCGAAAAGAATCCAGATACAAATATCTGGCTTGCCACCACAAAAGCACCTCAGGATTATACTCAGGCAAAGTTTACTGATGGCTGCTATATACTTTTCGGGAAAGAGACAGCTGGTCTGCCTAAAGATCTTCGGTACAGGTATTATGACAGATGCATAAGGATTCCGATGATTGATGAAGCGCGGAGTCTTAATCTTGCCAATTCTGTGGCGATACTGTGTTACGAGGCTCTGCGACAGATGGGATTTCCCGGACTTCTCGGTACAGGAGAGATGGTTTAATGCCATTTTTCATATATAAGAAGGTTAATAAATTTTTATTTATTGTAATTTAAACAGGAGGAATAAATATGAATTACAACAAGAAATCTGTAAAAGATATTGATGTCAAAGGCAAAAAAGTCCTGCTCCGCTGCGACTTTAACGTGCCTCTTGATAAGAAGACAAAGGAGATCACAAGCGACAAGCGTATCGTTGCCGCTGTTCCTACAATTAAGTATCTTCTTGAAAACGGCGCTGCTGTAATCGCATGCTCCCACCTTGGCAAGCCAAAAGGCGAGTGGAAAGAAGACCTCTCCCTGGCTCCTGTTGTAAAGAGACTGTCTGAGTATCTTGGACAGGAAGTTATCTTCGCTAAGGACATCATCGGTGATGACGCTAAGGCTAAAGCTGCAGCTCTCCAGCCAGGCCAGATCATGCTTCTTGAAAACCTCCGTTTCGACAAGAGAGAAGAAAAGAACGATCCTGAGTTTGCAAAAGCTCTTGCAGATATGGCAGAAGTTTATGTATCTGATGCTTTCGGTACAGTACACAGAGCTCACGCTTCCACAGCAGGCGTAGCTGCTTATCTGCCTGCAGTTTCCGGCTTCCTGGTAGAGAAGGAAGTTGGCATCATGGGTAAGGCTCTTGCAGATCCTGACCGTCCATTCGTTGCTATCCTCGGTGGCGCTAAGGTATCCGACAAGCTCAACGTTATAAACAACCTCCTTGAGAAGGTTGACACAATCATTATCGGCGGCGGTATGGCTTATACATTCCTTGCAGCTAAGGGTTATGAGATTGGTACATCCCTCTTTGACGCTGAGAAGGTTGACTACTGCAAAGATATGATGGCAAAGGCAGAGGCTAAGGGCGTTAAGCTGCTTCTTCCTATTGACACAGTAGTAACAAAGGAATTTCCTGATCCAATCAACGCTCCTATCGAGACAAAGACAGTTGAGTCCTCCGCAATTCCTGCTGACATGATGGGCATGGATATCGGTGAGAAGACAGCCGCTCTCTTTGCTGATGCAATCAAGACCGCTAAGACAGTTGTTTGGAACGGTCCTATGGGCGTATTTGAGAACCCGACACTTGCTAAGGGCACAAAGCTTGTTGCTGAGGCTGTTGCAGCATGTGAGGGCACAACAATCGTTGGTGGTGGCGACTCCGCTGCTGCTGTTGAGCAGCTTGGCTTCGAGAGCAAGATCACTCACGTTTCCACAGGCGGCGGCGCTTCCCTTGAGTTCCTCGAGGGTATCGAGCTTCCTGGCGTAGCTTGCCTTCTGGACAGGTAATTTATTTCTAAGTCTATAATGCGGGCGGAAACCCGCCCGCACAAAATAAACAATAATATTTTCATTCTGGAGGAAAAAAGATATGAATCCTAAGTATCGTAAGACTGTAATTGCAGGTAACTGGAAGATGAATATGCTCAACTCCCAGGTTAAGCCTTTCGCAGAAGAACTCAAAGGTATCGTTAACAAGCCAAAATGGTGTGATGTAGTAGTTTGCGTTCCTTACATCATGGCTCCTGCCGCTATGAAGGCTTTCAAGGACTGCCGCGTTGAAGTTGGCGTTCAGAACCTGAACGAGAACGAGAAGGGCGCTTTCACAGGCGAAGTTTCCGCCAGCATGCTTGCTGACCTGGGCGTAAAATATGTTATTATCGGCCATTCCGAGAGAAGACAGTACTACGGTGAGACAGATATCAGCGTAAACAAGAAGGTACATGCTGCAATCAATGCAGGCCTTACACCTATCGTATGCGTTGGCGAGTCCCTTGAGCAGCGTGAGCTTGGCGTTACACTTGAGCTTATTGACTATCAGGTAAAGACAGCTCTTGCAGGCGTTCCTGCTGAAAAGATGAGAAAAGTTATTATCGCTTATGAGCCAATCTGGGCTATCGGCACAGGTAAGACAGCTACAGCTGAGCAGGCAAACGAAGTTTGCGCTGAAATCAGAGCTGTTATTCGCAAGCTCTATGGCGCAAGAATCGCACGTGCTGTAACAATTCAGTATGGCGGCTCCATGAACGATGGCAACGCAGCTGAACTTCTTGCTCAGCCTGACATCGACGGCGGCCTCATCGGCGGCGCATCCCTCGTTGCTACAAAGTTCGCAGGCATCATCAACGCTGCTAACAAAGAATAATTAAAAAAGGCGATAAGTTATGAAAAAGCCTACTACTTTAATTATTATGGACGGGTTTGGTATAAGCGACCCGGTTCCAACAAACGCAATTTATGTTGCTAAAACTCCTGTTATTGACGATCTTCTGGCTACATGCCCTAACACATACCTTCAGGCCTCCGGTGAAGACGTTGGTCTTCCGGAAGGCCAGATAGGAAACAGCGAAGTTGGCCACACAAATATCGGTGCCGGCAGAGTTGTTTTCCAGGTACTGCCTAAGATCACAAACGCAATCAAGACAGGTACATTTTTTGAAAAT
>CALXGH010000033.1 GCA_944387845.1 uncultured Oscillospiraceae bacterium | reverse complement strand
AAAAACGGCCTGTACGCATCTGGTGTACAGGTGGATGTAAAAGACACTGATAGAATAAGCAGATCCTTTCAGAAGGCTTTGAATGTATGCACTCAGAACTCCATAGAGATTTCAAAGTGCGCCTACCAGCTTTTTAAAGCCCGGTATGACTGGGAGAAGCCTGTGCGGGCTGTTACAGTAAGAGCTATTGACATTGCCAAGGAGTGTACCCCTGTGCAGACCGACTTTTTCTTTGATATCAGAAAATACGATAAGTCAAACGGCGCGGAAAAAGCAGCCATGGAGGTAAAAGACAAATTCGGGAAATGGACGATATTCCCGGCGTCGATGCTCACAGCACCAAAATTACCGGGGGGAAAATTTGAGGATAAAGTAATATTTCCGGAATCAGCTGTCAGATTTCTCAATACCGGCTTGTAGCATATTTCTCTTTCTTAAAGCATAAGATTTCGTATAAAGCTATGGAGGAATCTGTTATGCTGAGAAAGAGGAAAAAGAACTTCGGCAGAGTTATAGTTGTGAGAAGAAATTGGATAACAGCGGTGTCCCTGCTGCTTTTAGTGGCTGTTATATTCTATGTTGTAAACAGTCCGGCTATTGTGGGCGCCGCGGCTACTACACGGCTGCTGCCTATATATTCTGTGCAGAGGGACAACAAATGCGTCTCGCTTACATTTGATGCAGCCTGGGGTAATGAGGACACGCAGACTCTTATAGATATCCTAGGAAAATATGATGTAAAGGCCACATTCTTCGTAGTAGGGGAGTGGGTAGATAAGTACCCAGAGTCTGTAAAGGCACTGTCAGATGCGGGACACTATGTGATGAATCATTCAAATGACCACGCACATTTTTCCACGCTGTCTACCGAGGAAATTGTGGCAAACATAAACGAGTGTAACGATAAAATAGAGGCGATAACAGGGGTAAGACCTACATTGTTCAGAGCGCCATACGGAGAATATGACGACCATGTTATCTCTGCTGTAAACTCTATGGGCATGACTACGATACAGTGGGATGTGGATAGCCTAGACTGGAAAGAGATATCAGCAGAAGAGATAACACAGAGAATTGAAAGTAAGGTACAGCCGGGGAGCATAATCCTGTTCCACAACGCGGCATTGAACACACCTGAGGCGTTACCTACGATTATTGAGTATCTTTTAAGCGAGGGATACAGCATTGTACCGGTAACGGAGCTTTTACTCCAGGGCGATTATACTATCGATCACACAGGAAAGCAGTGCCCTGCGTAAAAGATGTCCACAAGGTGGGGATAAAATAGGTTCGAGATATTTTGAAAAATAAAAAAAGAGACGTTTTTTAAACGTCTCTTTTATTTATGTTAGTCGATTACTACACAATCCTCTTGGCGCCAAACCATACTCTTGTATAGTAGGAGCTGTTAAGGCTGGAAGTTATAACGCCAGTAGTGGATGTAGAGGCATGTACGAAATTGCCATCACCTATGTAAATACCAACGTGTGTTACAGAATATCCGTTAGAGGAGAAGAATACCAGATCACCGGGCTGAAGCTCGGACTTGGAAACGGATGTGCCGTGGTTTGCATACTGCTTGCTGGCTGTTCTAGAGAGGCTGTAGCCGAACTGGCCATAGCAGTAATATACAAGACCGGAACAGTCAAATCCTCTTGATGGGGACTCTTCACCGTAAACGTACGGATAACCTACAAATGACCTTGCAAGTGCAGCTATCTGCTCACCGACAGATGAATTGGAATTTGAAGATGAACCAGAGTTGGATGAGGATGATGAGTCAGAAGAGGAGGAACCTGATGACTTAGGAGCACCGGTTATTTCTATAAAGTCGGATCTTACATATCCTGTGTAGGAGCTGGACTTTATTTTATACCAGCCATTATTTATACCAATAACCTGTACTTCATCGCCTTTGGTTACCATAGATACCTGGGAGTAGGATGTGCTTGGACCAGATCTTACCCTAACGTTTGTGGCAATAAGTGTGCCTGTGGCGTTAAAGTTCTCAGCTCTTAATACATCCTTTAAATAATCGGTTGATACATAACCTTCCATACCCTGATAGTTTATCTTGTACCATGAGTCGGATGTACGCTCAAGAATTACTACTCTATCATTTCTATAAACAAGGCCAACTCTTGAATAAGAGGTACCAGGGCCTGTCCTAACATTTAATGCAGAAGCGGTTACCGTTGCAGCACCGTATGCCTCACTCGCTGCAGAAGCAGGAATAGCAAGCATAGTAAACAACAAAGCCGCCGCCAGTAATACCATTGTAAGTTTTTTAAGCTTTTTCATAATACGCTACCTTTCCTTCAGTTTGAGTTTGCCAACGAACGTTCAAGCCATACAGAAGCTACGTCCATCGCAGCATAAAGACTGTTCTTCTCGGTCTTTTTTACAACCCTGTCTCTAGATTTTATATCAGGATCTGTCAGCTGAAGCTGAACTGAAACCTTTGACGCAACATCTAAATCCTTTACCTTTTTTGTCTCCATTATCTGAAGCATAATTATATATTTATCGGACATGCTGCCGTAATAGATAAGATTTCCTTTCCTCCTAAGAGGACGATCCTTATAAGTAAGAACAGTATTTGCATTCTTCTCTGCCAAAAACATCACCTCATTTCTGAGTCTGTAACCAAATTGTAACACATTGTATCCACCTTGTCAACAGGGTTCCTCGGGAGACAAGGCGCTTTTTATTTAAATACCAGATATATTGACGAAATTTTTGAAAAAGCTATTATTTTATTGATATTACTGGCGGAATGTTTCTGTTTTGTAATTATTGTAACTTTCTTCCAAACCTCTTTCTATAAGCTATGGAAAAACAAACGGCGTTTTTACACGCCGTTTGTTAATGTCATTTTTTGTCCAGATATGTGGTAACAAGTTCCGCAAGAAGTTCATCTCTGTCAAGCCTGCAGATAAGGCTTCTGGCGTTATTATAATTTGTTATATAAGTCGGGTCTTCAGACAATATATAGCCGACTATTTGATTTATAGGGTTATACCCCTTGACTTTCAGAGAATTATAAACTGAAAGCATTATCTCATGAGTGGCCGCATGTTTATCGACAACATCAAATTTTCTTGTGAATTCGTCCATTTCGAAGACCTCCTTTATAACCGTTTGCTTTATTATTCATGACAAAATATGAAATAATTCTATTTTTTATTATACCAAATTTTTGCAGTATCGTAAAGAGGAGAATAGCTTTAATTGCGTTATTTTGGACCGCAGCATCTTATTGTTGATTTATACGTCTAAAGCAGTCCTTACTCTCCTATATATGTAAAGCGACTGATTTTGTTACCGTTTACTTCAACGGTCTCGTTCCACATTTTCATTGGCCGTACCCAAATGCCGCCTTCTCCATAAAGTGCTTTATATACCACCATGTCTTCAAGTGTTTCCGAATGTCTCGCTACACATATAACTTCGTATTCATTACCTTTAAAGTGGCGGTATTTTCCAATTTTAATACTTTCCATTTTGTTCTCCTATGAATATCTTAAATAAGCCTTCCTGGAAAGGAAGGCTTATTTGTTTAGTTAGTGTTGGCCGGTGTTGCCTCCCGTATTGCCACCGGTGTTACCACCTGTATTGCCGCCAGTTTCGCCACCGGTTTCTCCACCAGTATTGCCACCGGTTTCGCCGCCGGTTTCTCCACCGTCAGGCGGATCTGTTGGATCCTCTGGATCGGGATCCTCCGGATCTGTCGGATCTGTTGGATTGTTTGGGTCCTCCGGATTTGTTGGATCAGTTTGGCCTTCGCCCTGGTAGATAAAGATTACTACATTTTCACTGCCCAGAGTTATAGTTTTGGTTGTCTCAAGCGGTGTATATCCTTCAATTTCAGGGGCCTCTACGGTATAGGTCTTACCTGATACGCCGCTAACTTTTTCTTCCTTAAGAACGTTTCCTAAAACATCGATACATCTTATTGTGTACTCTGATTCAGATACACCCGCAACAGGGTCAAGATGTGTGTCATCAGGTTTTGTGAAGTTTTTATATTCAAGATCCTCATGTATAAGGGTCATGACACTGTTAAACAGTTTAGCCGATGGGTTTCCACTTACGTTCAAACGGGACGGGGTATCATAACCAGACCATACAGCGCATGTGTAGTACGGTGTGTAACCACAGTACCATCTATCCTGTGAGTTGGAAGAAGTACCTGTCTTACCAGCTGTAGGCATATTGGAAAGACGGGCTGTTGTACCTGTACCGTAAGCTGTAGCGTTGGAGAGCATTGTTGTCATCCAATATGCTACTGCTTCACTTATAGCCTGGGTTGTCTCAGGTACGTTTTCGTATGCGAGCTCACCGTCGGAATCATAAATAGCAGTATATGTTCTGGATTCTGTCCAGACACCACCATTTACAAACATTGTGTAAGCACTGGCCATTTCGCGGACTGTTATACCATCCGTAAGCTGACCAAGGGCGAGAGGAGCGTAGTCGATATCGCTCTTTCCATCTCGGTACTCTAAAAGGTTTTTAAAGCCTACTTTTTCTGTTAAGAACTCATAAGACTTCTGAGGAGTAAGCAGGTCCATTACCTGAGCAGCAACTGTGTTAAGAGACTTACATATAGCTGTATTTATTGTTACAACGCCACTATAAGAATAGTCATCGTTGTGAGGGAACCAGCTTGTACCTTTAAGTTTGATATCCTCAGCATCCTCAAACTTTGTATTCGGGGTAATCAGACCTTCCTCCATAGCCGGAGCATAGACCGCAAGAGGTTTCAATGATGATCCTGGAGGTCTTAGAGTCTGAGTGGCTCTGTTGAGAACACGGTCGCCCTCTTTTTCGCCAACGCCACCACAAAGGCCGACAATATTGCCTGTATATGGATCGCAAACTACAACAGCAGACTGAAGTTGCTTTGAGTTATAAGACTGGGGTACCTTGCTCAAATCAGAATATACAGACTCGATTTTTGACTGTATCTCAGGGTCAACGGTTGCATAAATCTTATAGCCACCGGTGAGAAGAAGATGCTCAGCTGTATCATATGAACAACTCTTTATCTCCATAAGATCATTTATAACATCTTCTATAAGAGCATCAACAAAATAGTCGTAATGGGTTTCTTCAGAAATAGAGTCCTTACCACTGGAGTGGTCTTCAACAAATACAAGTTCCTGAGATACCGCCTCATCATGCTCTTCCTGGTTTATATAACCCTGTTCAAGCATAAGGTCAAGAATAATTTCCTGACGTTTCTTATTGTTTTCAGGGTACGAATACGGACTGTAAAGCGAGGGGTTATTCGTAATCCCCACTATACATGCTATTTCCGCTAGTGAAAGTTCGTCTACTGATTTACCAAAATAGTATTCAGAAGCAGCGACGATACCATACTGGCCATGGCCGAAATAAACCTCATTCAGATACCATTCGATAATCTGCCATTTATCATATTCGTCCTCAAATTCCAGAGCACGGAAAATTTCCGTGATCTTACGGCGCACCGTATCGTCATCATACCCAGTTACGTTCTTAATAAGCTGCTGAGTAATTGTAGAACCACCATATGTGTTTTTCATACCTAAAAACATATTGAAAAACGCACTTACAGTTCTGGACCAGTCAACACCATGGTGCTTATAAAAGTCCTTGTCCTCGACGGCTACGACAGCATGTTCAAAGTAGGTAGGTATATTTTCGTAAGCTATATAAGTACGGTTTTCCGTACTTTCTAAGGTTACGTATTCGACATACTCTCCAGTCTCCTGATCCTGATAGTAAACAACTGAAGATAAGTTCATCTTCATGTCCTCATAGGAGACATCTACTTCTGTCAGCAGAACGTTTTTTACATATAAGACAAATATGCATCCGTATATGGCAAGGGCCAGAAAGCACACAAGAAAAACAGTGCCAACTGCTTTAAGTATGCTTTTCGACGAAACGCTGCTGCCAATAACGCAGTTTGTGCTCAAAATATAACACCTCACTATTATGTAATATGCCGGTCTATATTTGAATTAATTGAATCAAAATACCGTAATTTGCCTTTTTTTCCTGATTTACTTTTAAAATTACAGGAAAAAATTTTATAAAGTAAATGGTACTGCGATTATAACATAGTTTTTAAAAAGATTAAATACCTTATAAAAAGTTGTAAAATAAATTTAATATTTGTAATGAATTGTAATTATAAGACGATGGCCTCTTTTTTGTATATTACGCTATTTTTTGGTAAAAATGTACTATATGATACATGATCCGTTTATTTTTGGAGGTGCGGACAGTGGTTAAAAAAGTTGTTGTATGTTTAGCCGTGATTGTTGCTGCGGCTTTTGCTGTGGTCGCTTTAATTACCGGTGGAAATATGGATACTAAATATGCAGACGAAAAAGAATATATAAAGTCTGATGTTTACACCCATACGAACGGCGATGCGTCAGAGGAAAAAACAGTATACACATTGAAAGATTCAGACGGTGTCATAATCATTATGCATGACGATGAAACAATTGAGACTGACATTAAAACCGATGGTTTGAGAGCTTACGACAGGGACCTTCTCAAAGAAGGAATCGTAGTAGATGACTATGAGGACGTTTTGAAGCTAATAGAAGATTTTAATTCTTAATGAAGAAAATCTCTTGATTTGTAAGTAAGTAATGTGTAAAATATAGTTGTAGATTACAGTTGGAGGTTTTCCCATGGCTGAGAGTTCAGAGAGAAATTATATATATTTAAGCGATGAGGAAGGTAAAAACCTGCAGCTCGAGCATCTGGATACCTTTGAGTTTGAAGATAATGAGTATTTTATTTGTCTTCCTACTGATATAGATCCTACTGATCCAAATTATGGGCTTTTGATCCTCAGACAGGAAATGGGTGAGGACGGAGAGCTTTATTTGGATATACCCTCCGATGAAGAGAGCGAGAGAGTTTATAATGCATATGACGAAAAGCTCTATGAGGAGTGGGACGAGGAGGACGAATAATCACCAAAGTCTTAGAGTCCTCATATAATTAAATAAATACCCCCTGCTATGTTCGTGATAAGTTTTTTTAAACCCACATCTCTTATAAGGGATACTAATCTCTTTCGGTCGTTTGCAGGCCTCCCGATTTTTTCGGAAGTTGGAAGCAGTAAAGCCGAAAGGACGTAACCCACCTGTGCATATAGTGCAGGTTATAAGAAGGCTTACACGGCATGAGTGGGGGTTTTTATATAAACAGGAGATTTTATTATAAAGGATTTGTATGCTTTTTCATATATGTGTTTATTAATTAAATTTGAAATTATGGTAATTTGTCTTGAAAGATATCCTGCTTTGGGATATAATTCTAAAATCTGAGATTATTAAAGTCTTATCAGCGGCAGATTCTAAGATATCCGCCAACAAAAGATAAAGGAATGATTAAAATGGGTGCATCCAAAGAGAAGAAAAAGCGCCTGGAAGAGAGAAATTCCGGGCTTGATATCAAAAGTGAGGAAAAACAGAGGGCGGAGCTTAAGGCCGCAAAAGAAAAACGCAGAAACTATATTATTGCGGGTGTTTGCGTTGTAGTTTCGGCCCTTATACTTTTTTTCAGCTCAAACCTTTTTTACAGAAGTGTTTCGGTAGTCAAGGTTGGAAATGAGGGTTATTCTGCTCCAGAGTATGAGTACTTCTAT
>CALXGH010000032.1 GCA_944387845.1 uncultured Oscillospiraceae bacterium | reverse complement strand
GGCTCTCTGTCCCCCGGGGGGGGCGTGGCTGTGTGTTGGGCGTAGTCTGCGCCCGCGGGGGCGGTTTCACTGGCCTGGCACCCCGCTCTTTAGGGGGCGAGGTGCGCCGTTGTCGGCGAGGGCGGCATGTTCCCGGCGGCGGGGCGGCAGAGTCTGCGGCGTAGTATGTTCCCGGCAGCGGGCCGGCGCTGCTGCGTGGGGAGCAGATAGGGCGGCGAGATTTAAGTACACAACACACCCGCCGGGGATAGGTTTTGCCGGCCATAAAGGCGTAAAAATCCCCGGAGCGTTTTTACTCCGGGGATATGAAAGTCTTATTTTATTCACAGCGCCGCCATTTGGCCGGGCTGGGCGCAATTTAAAAAAGAGCATTTTCCCAGGCGGTTTAATGGGAGAACCTCTTTGAAAAATGACTTTCAGCGCACTTTTTTAAAGGGCTTTGGTGCGCCGTGCTTTATGAAAGAGCATTGATATAGGGCTTTTTCAAAATTTTTGCGGCCAGTGGTCCTTTTTAGAAAAGCCATTTGCATTAATGCGCTCTGCGGAGAAGACCTTTGCCCCAATGTGCTTTGCAAAAAAGCCCATTGCGTGCCCTGTTTTTATAAAACCCTTTACGACACCACGTTCTGGGGCCTGCCGGCAATATACTGCCGGAGATTATCCACGGCGATATCCATAAGCCGCTGGCGGCTTTCTTTTGATGCCCAGGCGATATGCGGGGTTATTATGCAGTTGGGGGCCAAAAGAAGCGGGTTAGTCTCTTCAATAGGCTCCTTTGACACAACATCCACCGCGGCGGCGTATACTTTACCTGATTTTAAAGCTGAAGCGAGGGCATTTTCGTCAATTAGCTGGCCGCGGCCGGTATTTATAATAATCACGCCGTCTTTCATTTTTTCAATGTTCTCACCGCTTATTATCCCATCAGTCTCAGGTGTGAGAGGGCAGTGGAGGGAGATTATATGGGATTTTTCAAAGAGAGTGTCCAGGGGCACATATTTTACGCCATCACTATTTTCCCGCTGGGTCCTGCTGTAGGCGATGACATTCATACCAAATGCTTTGGCGATTTTTGCAACAGCCATGCCGATTCGGCCTGTGCCGATTATGCCGAGGGTTTTACCATTTAGCTCGATTAAAGGATAATCCCAGTAGCAGAAGTCTACTGACATCGCCCATTTTCCGCTGTGGACAGAGTCGCTGTGGGCGCCTACATGGTGGCAGACCTCTAAAATCAGGGCGAAGGTATACTGAGCTACGGCGTCAGTTCCGTAAGTTGGTATATTGCAGACCGTAACGCCATAGCGCCCAGCGGCATCGACGTCAATAATATTATAACCTGTGGCGAGAACCCCCACAAATTTCATTTTCGGGCAGGATTTTATGATATTTTCCGTAATTGGGGTCTTGTTTGTGTATACAGCCTCGCAATCTCCAATGCGGCGGATTATCTCATCTTCATCCATTAGGGTCCTGTCGTACACCTTAAGATCGCCAAGATCCTCAAGACCGGACCAGGACAGATCACCAGGGTTTTCAGTGTGTCCGTCGAGAACTACTATCTTCATTTTTATCTCCTTTCAAGGGGCCTATTTCTTTACCGCCAGGCAGTAGCCGATGTTTTCCGGGGCGTGGATCTCGTTTAATGGGTTTGCGCCGTTATAACGTGAGAAGAAAACAGCGTCCATCTCAAATGCCCCAACATGCTCGTAAATCAGAAAGCCGTATTTTTCCATAAGGCGCTGGATACGGCGAAAATCATATATTCCGAAAGTGTTGTCATAGCAGAAGGTAACGCCGGAGCCAGGGGAGGCGATCTTTTCAAGAGATGCCATGATAGCGGAAAATTTTTCCGGATTCAGGCTGTCGTTTTTCCCTCGGACGCAGTAATAAGTTGCCTTATTTCGTGAAAAGGCGGCGTTTTGGGTAAGTATTTCGGAAAAATCAGACCCGTCATAGTCCACATAGTGGACGTTTTCCGGTATCCTTATGCCGGCGGAAATCAGCCGGGCGATCTTGTCGTCAGTAAAGTCCTTTTTACTTAGCTCAAAAATCTCCATAGCCGACGACCAGTACCCCTGCCGGTAGGCGAAAGTGTTGTAGCCGGAGCCGATCATAACATACTGGCCTACGCCGAAGATTGAGGCGGTGTTCAGTGCCCGCTCTGTAAAAAGTGTCATGGACAGCGGGTAGGGAAGGATCGTGCCGTTTACGATTTTCCGCACAGCCTGGTCTATGTAACCTTCAAGGCTCGGGTCCTTTTTCAGGGCGGCTTTGTATATAAAATCTCTTATAAGCTCCCACTCGTCAGGGTATATAAGGGCGCCGGCGGCCAAGTCCTCAAAGACGCCGGCTGTTTTCTCCCTGCTGTGGTATGCCATGGCGAAAAGCTCCATAAGAGCGGATATCATCTCAGTTTTCATATTTTCACCCCATATATTAAATAACACATTTTGATGTAAATATAAAGTCCGTTTTGGCTTCAAAGCGGGTGGGGCGCCGTGGGCGAGCATTGAAGCGGGGCAAGGTGAGGCGCCAGAAAAGGCTGCGGAGCGTGGTGCGGGGAGCCAGCTGCGGGAGTGCGTGCGGAGTGTGTGTGGGACGGTGCTAGAGAAGGCTGCGCTGTGGGTGGAGCGGAGCGTGGGTGAGGTGCGTGGGGAGACGGAGAAGGCTGCGCTGTGGGTGGAGTGAGGCGTGTCTTGCGGGGTTCTGCGGTGCGGCGGCGCAGAGTAGGGTGTATTCTGTGCGGTGCGGTGGCGCAGAGTAGGGTGTGTTCTGTGAGGTTCGGCGTGGGGCGGAGTGCGGAGCGTGGAGAAGGCTGCGGCGGAGTAAAATGGCGAGGCTGGCGGGGTGTAGAGCGCTCTCTCAGCCGGGTCTGCCGGCTGCACAAAATAATAAGATAAGCCTCAGGATTTTCCTGAGGCTTATCCAGTTTTCCGGCCAAAACTTATATATCATCCCGGCGTATCTTTAAGCGGCAGCTTTAAAAAGACCGGAAAATTTTACCGGGCCTTTTGCCGCAAAGAGTAAAAAAGGACTTTACCGGGCGCTTACAGAGTTCATAGCCTGGGAAACATCGCTTGCAAACTGCTCAGCCTTTTTCATGGCCTTGTTTGCTGCTGACTTCATTTTGTTTTTCTTTGGCATTGCCATCATACCTACGGCTGTTGCCGCCGCAAGGCCCATGCCAACTGCCATCATCATTGTTGCTTTATTTTTCATTTTTTTAACCTCCAAACCTTTTTTACGGTTATAGTATGTCCTCATTCATCTTTATTTCACTTGTAAATTAAAGCTACTTCAGGTATAATATGTCGGTCAAATAACGGAAAAATTTAAAACTTACGGAGTTATAATATGATTGAAGCTATAATGAGCATTGACAGGGAAATTATGCTTTTTCTGCAAGAAAATGTCAGAAACGGCATTTTA
Source organism: uncultured Oscillospiraceae bacterium (assembly GCA_944387845.1). GTDB lineage: Bacteria > Bacillota > Clostridia > Oscillospirales > Oscillospiraceae > CALXGH01. The sequence goes on along the minus strand of CALXGH010000032.1, from coordinate 11,385 downwards.
AATCCCATTATGATATTCATAACAACAATCGGAAACACCGGAGCCATCTGGCTGATTTTAGGGGCATTTTTGATGTTTTTCAAAAAGCACAGAAAAGCCGGCCTCTATGTTATTTTGTCCGTAGCTTTATGCTATGTTTTAAACGACATGATAATAAAAGAGATCGTGGGCCGGCCGAGACCCTTTCTTTCAATGCCTGAAATTGAGGTTCTCGTGTCAAAGCCAGGATCGTTTTCATTCCCATCAGGCCACTCCTGCGCCGGCTTTGCCGCATCTTACGTACTGACAAAGTTTTACGGCAGAAAGGGAGCCACGGCATATATTCTATCTGTCCTCATCGCCCTGTCCAGGCCTTATGTTGGGGTCCACTACCCGTCGGACATCGTAGTGGGCGCAATAATCGGAACTCTGGGCACAATGGCTCTTTACAGATGGGTGTACCCATATTTTTCCGAAAAGTTCAGCCGGAAAAAAGCCTGATTTTATTGAGGGATATTTCTGTTTAATTATTCACAAATTTGTATTATAATATACTCTGGTGTTAAAAAATAAGCTGTACTGGTTTTCGTTGGAGGTAGAAAATGAAAAGAGATATAGTAATCGTCGGCGCTGGCCCGGCGGGCATATTTACCGCTCTTGAGATGATAAGAAAAGGCTGCAAGAGAGATATTGTAATTGTTGAAAAGGGCAGGGCTGTTGAAAACAGATCATGTCCAAAGGCAAAGACCAACAAGTGCATGAACTGCAAGCCATACTGCCATATTACAACCGGCTTTTCCGGCGCCGGGGCATTTTCCGACGGAAAGCTGTCTTTGAGCTATGAAGTTGGCGGCGACTTCCCAACACTCATCGGTGAGGAAAACGCCCAGGAACTTATAAATTACACGGACAAGATCTATCTTGAGTTCGGCGCAGACACCCATGTTGAGGGTATCGGCAACACGGAAGAGGTAAAAGAGATAAGAAAAAGGGCAATAAAAGCCGGCCTTAAGCTGGTTGACTGCCCCATACGCCATCTGGGCACAGAGAAAGCCCAGCAGCTGTATTATGATATTGAGCAGTATCTTATCAAAAACGGTGTTGAGCTGATTTTCGAGTACGAGTGTACAAACCTTATAATTAAAGACAACAAGTGCCTTGGCATCATGATCCGCAAAGGGGACGATGAGAAGGAGATCTACGCTGACCATACAATCGTTGCAACTGGCCGCCGGGGGGCTGACTGGCTTGAGAGCCTCTGCGAGGAGCACCATATTGCACACCAGCCCGGCACAGTTGATATCGGCGTCAGGGTTGAAGTTAGAAACGAGATCATGGAGAAGGTAAACGAGGTTCTCTATGAGTCAAAGCTCATCGGCTATCCGAAGCCGTTTAAAAACAAGGTCCGCACATTCTGCCAGAACCCGGGGGGTTTTGTCAGCCAGGAGAATTATGATAACGACCTTGCTGTTGTAAACGGCCACTCATACAAGGAGCTGAAGTCCAACAACACAAACCTTGCAATCCTCTGCTCCCACAATTTCAGCGTTCCATTTAACCAGCCTATCGCATACGCACAGAAGGTTGGCGAGCTTACCAATATGCTGGCAAACGGACATATACTTGTCCAGCGCTACGGGGATATCCTTGAGGGCAAGAGAACATGGCAGAAGGAGCTTAACCAGTCAAACCTCCGTCCAACACTGCCTGACGCTATCGCCGGCGATATCACCGCCGCAATGCCTTACAGGACAATGGTGAACATCATAAACTTCATCGAGGCTATGGACCAGGTTGTACCGGGCTTTGCTTCAAACGAGACTCTTTTGTACTCACCTGAACTGAAGTTCTACTCAAACCGTGTTAAGATGGACACTGACCTTCACACAAACGTTGAGGGACTCTACTGCCTGGGCGACTCCAGCGGCTGGACAAGAGGCCTGATGATGGCATCATCCATGGGCGTTTTAATGGGCCAGAAGCTTGTTGAAAAGTACCAGGGAAAGTAAGAGAGTGAAAATTTAAAGTACATAAAGTAAAAAACCCCGCCATACTTGGCGGGGTTTTGAGGGAATAATATTGCTTTTTTAAAGAAACGGCATGGCTGCGCCATGCTGTTTCTTGTTTCATCAGTTCTTTCACGGTGATAAAGCCAATTAGGTAATAAGAGATGTGGATGTCCTGTTTGCGCTTCCCGCTGCTCTTGTCAGGCGCTTCGATGTAGATTCCCTTGACAAGCTCCCGCAAGGCGTAGGGGGGTCATTTCCTGCAAATACTCGTATTTGTGTACCCGCTGGATGAACTGCTCCAAATTTTCAATCTGTCGTTCCTGTACTTCGATTTCCTGCTGCAAGGTCTGGATTTCTACTTTCAGATGTGCCTACCGTTTTTGTAGATCTTTCTCTCTATGCATACATGCAATGTGTAGTTAATTGCTTTAAAGATATACAACACTGCGTTTGCCTAACCATGGGCTGGGAGTTCTTTAACAGTTGTGCTGAGATTTATGTACTACGGTACTAGGAAAGTCACAAAACCTACTAATATAGTATTTTCCATCTTGTTTCCTTTTCTATTACTTTCATATGTTTACGAAGTATTTAAAACAATGTGATCTCAGAAAACTGTATATAAATTGTCTATTTAATAAACATCTTACCAGTCTCTGTCCTCGTAAGGAGCATTCTCAACACCACCGGCGTTCAGATTAGTTACTATATGGTCTAGTATCCCTTTCCACATTTTCTTGAACCAGTTAGTGTGGCCGAACCATTCGACAAGAGTAGGGCTGATTGTATAATAGGTGCGGATAAATACTCTGCCGTACCATGATTTAGCCATTGTATAATCGCGGAAACGGCGCAAGGTCCAAACCTGTGGACAATCATAAGAACCATAAACAGCAGTTGCAATATAACACCCTTTTGTACTTTCCTGCGGAGCTGTATAAGAGCTATCATATTTTCTTATTTTAGAAACATAATCATTTACTAAATTTCGGTTTCCATCCTTATCTGCTAAATTACCGATCAAAGATTGATGCCAAGTTACACCTTGTTTCCACGCGGCAACTGATAAGGCATTAGCTTCAGCATCTGTACCAAACAGCAACTCAAGATTATCTCCGAGAATATAGACACACTTCATCGCTGCAAAGGCATTATTTATCCACTCCTGAATATAGTCGCTTTTTATCTCTGCATCAATCTTGTCGTAGTGATTTTTGGCACCATTGAATAGCATAGCAGAGATCATCATTACTCGATTAGATACTTCAGTGTATGCATTCTTTTGCTCATCTTTATTTGAGATGTTATCCCTTATTAGTTTTAGAACAGTGTCAATACAATTAGCTACAGATATTCCGGCAGATTGTATTTGAGCAATTGTACATTCCATTGCTTTAAAATATACAAGGTAAAAAGATGCCTCCCAGCTGGTTGGATCTTTAATCAAAATCATATCGTAATACTTTGCTGCATTTTCTCCGTTGTTATCGTCTTTTGCGCGGCGAGCAATCTGGTATAGATTAGCTAATTCTTCAGATGTATCAACTTTAACGGTACTGCCCGTAACATCAACGGGTCCTTCTATCATCATTTTTTTAGCTTCTTCTACGGAATACTTTGTTCCACAAGTTTGACAGATAAAAACACCGTCTTGCTTAATTAAGTCTGTACTTCCGCACATTTCACAGGCTAATCGCTTCATTGCTTTTTCCTCTCTTATTTCAGAAATTTACACTTTTTATTCCGCTCCGTAAGAAGCAAATCGAGTTCGTGAATAATGGCCATCTTATCCGATTCGGTATTTAGTTCAGAGACTTTAACCGCAATTTTGTTTTCGATTTCTGCCAGAGCATTATTACTCATAGGATCACTAAATCTGATCTTTTCTGCAAGCTGCTGTAACGCAGTTTTAGTTTCCGCATCTTCTTCTCTATCAATAAGTAGTTCTACATCGGTTTGCAGTTCCTTAATGAAGAACATTTTCTTCTGTACTTTTGCTTCTACACGCACAATCTCTTCACGGCCTGTTTCTCCTGCAATTATAAAGATTACAGAAAAACCAAGGATAACTGCACAAGCTACGATTGCACTCCAAATTGGAAGTGCAGGCACAGCTACGAACACAGCAAAAGCAACAATCTGAACAACCAGATATACAATACCAACATGGACTACAGGTAAACCCAGAAATTTACTCTTTAGTGTATCCTCTTTCCCAAGAGCATTTTTCCAAATTACAATCTGAGCCACAATTGCAATAGCGGTAAAGACATAAGCAATCCAGAATGTTGCCGTTTTCATTGTTGGAACAACAAAAGCGATAACGCTGATGAGGGCAAATATAATTCCGAGAATTATATATCCTTTTGTGCTATTCTTTTTCATCATCAGCCCCCCTTTTTGCGCCGCATTTCGGACAGAATTTGCCGGGCTTTATGAATTTGAATCCGCATTTAGGGCAGGTTTCAGATGGCGCTTGCGGTGCACCGCATTCATCACAAAAAGCTGCCCCCGGGGTCAATTCAGCACCACATTGATCGCAGAACTTATTTCCAGTTGCAGACGGCTGCGCAGAAGTAGTAATTCCGGCAAAAGCATCGGTAACGGTACCGCCCACCATCCCGCCGACTGTGCCGCCAACACCAGTCATCATACCAAGGCCAATACCCATGTTGGAGAACTCGCCAACACTTTCATTTTGAGCAACTTTTTCCGCCACGTCAAAACCACGCTCCTGCTGATAGGTGTAGCCCTCTTGCATACGCTTCTGAGCAATCGCCTGAGATTCAATGACCATCTTCTGTGCTTCGGTCTGCTGTTCGATAATGTCTACACGCTGTTGGAGCTGTGCTTCGGCAATATCTGCATACTGACGGAAATGCAGCTCTTTAAACTTTTCGTATTGAGGATCACCGTCCGGCTTGGCTATCGTGGTCACATAAAAGCGTTTGAGTTGAACACCATAATCAAGGAAATCAGGCACAAGGCGATTGCTAATATCTGCGGAAAAAGTTTCAAGCTGTTCATCAATCTGAAAAATATTGATGGCATTAGTACGCATGGCTTGAGCAATATAGGTTTTAACCTTTGTCATCAATATGCTGCGAAAATAGGTAGTCAGTTGTTGACGGTCAAGAGCTCTCTCCGTACCAACTAATTTAACCAGCAATTTTCTGGAGTCATCCACGCTGAGAGACATCTCGCCGCTTGCACCAATGGAGATAGGGAACTTGTATGTAGGTTCAACATACTGTACTTTGCTGTCTGTTCCCCAACGAATTGCCATTTGTTCGGTTTTGTTAATGAAATAAACTTCACAGTGAAAAGCCGATTCGCCACCTGTAGGGATATTGATAACCCGGCGCAATAATGGAATATTTTGCGTTTCCAGCGTGTGCCTGCCCGGTCCAAACAAGTCAAGAGCCTGTCCGTTCAGGAAAAAGATTGCTTCCTGCGACTCATGAACGATCAACTGTGTAGTCGTATTGAAGTCCTCACAGGGGTGCTTCCAAATAAAGCTACTGTTGTCGCCCTCATATTTGATAATGTCGGCAATCTTTGCCATAGTATTGCCTCCTTTGCTTTAATACCATTGAAAAGACGTACCTTTCTGCAAAATGTGTAAAATTATATGGAATTATTGTATCATGGTTCAGTAAAATTATCTATACCGATTTGACGAAATACCACGCAAATTAACGAATAAACTACAGATGGTGTTTCTTTAAAAAAGTACACCTTTCTGAAAACACTATTCTTAAAATAATTCGGCTTTTTGTAAATCTTTGCCGGATAACGGAATGTGGTATGCGGTATCCAGCATTCGTTACTGTTGCAATCACGGTGATTTTTCCTATTGATATCTCGCTTTCTATGTTTCATCCGTACAGTGTCGTACTCCAGTACATCCGTCACTCCGCTGCCTCGCCGTAGTGCAAAAACAGCGTTTTTGTTTACTGGATAGGTTTAAGGCGCTGCGCCGGGCCCGCCCGGTGGTGCGGTTTTTCTCGGCAGGACGCTGCGCCCGCCCGGCGGCGTGGTGTGTAAAGAGCGGGGCAGGGAGAGACAAGGCTGCGCCCGCCCCAGAACTATTTCATCAAAGGCAGCTTAATTATAAAGGCGGTACCTTTTCCCGGTGTGGAAGAGACGTCTATTGCGCCGCCATGCTCTGTAATGATAGATTTTACGATGAAAAGGCCCATTCCGTTGCTGTTTTCCTTGGCTTTGTTAGTAAAAAGCCGGTCGAATATCCGCGGCAGATCCTCTTCGGCTATGCCGGAGCCTGTATCCTCGACCCGGATTACGGCATAGTTTTGCGCCGTTTCAAGGCCAAGGCGTATTTCGCCACCCTCAGGGGTATAGTTTAAGGAGTTGAAAACAAGATTTTGCAAAACGCTCAAAAGCTTGCGCCTGTCCCCGTATACCATGACGGGCCTGTCGCCATTTATTAAAAGCTCAAATGAAACGCCGCCTACGTTTATATCCGGCTTGTTGCCGAAGTAGAAATCCCGTACAAGGGGCACAAGGTCAAGGACTTCAAATGCCGGCGGCGTTGAGTCGATCTGTGTAAACTCGTTTATGGAGCTCAGCTGCTCCTGAATTTCTTTAGTCTTGCGGCGGATGATGTTCAAATAATGCCTTGACTCATCGTCAAGCTGGGTGTTGTCCAGCTCCACAAGGCGGGTGAAGGTTGTGATAGATGTGAGAGGCGTCTTAAGGTCGTGGGCAAAACCGGACAGCAGCATTCGTCTCTCCTCCAAAAGTTTTGACAGAGACTGGGTCTTTTGCTGTACTTCCTCCTGTAAATGCTGATTTAAATGGCGGTTTTCCCGGATTATCTCCATGTTTTCAAGGGCCATTCTGACGGCAAAGCACAAAATCAGGATAAATGTGCCCCATTCCTCAAACCAGCCTGTATATGCCGGCTCGTACCGTCCAAGGTATATGGCGTGGTATATAAGGGAAATGCAGTATATGAGAAGTCCGGTGAGAAGGAAAATTATATGGCCGGATTTTTCCGTAATAAACCGGCGTATGAGAAGGACAGTCATGGCAATGGCCAGGGCCGCCTTGTAGTAGTAGATTATTTTGCCGTAAACCGGCACGAAGTCCGGCAGGTATTTTACCATCCAGATTGTGAACACAAGACTTGTTATCACAAAGCCGCCGGTAACGCCGGCGATAATACGGTCCGGCAGCGAGCCTTTTTTAAGGCATGTAAGGCAGACCGCCCGGGCGATACAGAAAAGGCACAGGGCTGATGCAGCGCTCTCCAGTATGTAGGGGATGTTCCCGCCGGAGAGGCCAAGGGTGTGTACAAATGGATAGCACACCCAAAGTGAGAAGGACAGGGCCATAAGACCAAGATAGAAATTTTCGCCGGAATGGCGCTCCTTCCTTGTGCCGTACCATATGACGGCGGTGAATATGGAAAGGCAGAGGGATGTAAAAACTAAAAATCCGTAAAACAGCGTCCGCAGATTTATAAGGCGGTTTATGGCCTGACTGCTGCCGATTGCCGGAGGATAGGTAATGCCGGAGTAATATCCGGAGTAGTTTGCCGTCTGAATGAGGATCTCCGCCTCATCGTCCGCTTCAAAAGAGAACACAAGGTCTTTTATATATGGCTTGTATGGTGAAATGGACCCGGAGGATATGACCATTTCTCCGTCAACATATACGGCGCAGGCGGAAAACACCTCAGGAATAAGCATGGTGTAAGTGCCCCTTCCACTGACAGTGAGAGAGTATGTGCCGGTACCGTATGGTGATGAATCGGAGTTTAGCCCGGAGAAGCTTGAGTGCTGGCCGATGTATATCTCCACAGCCTTTTCACCCTCGTCGCCGGGGTAGATTATCTCATCCGGGTAAAACTTCCAGCCATGTACAAGATAGGCGATATCGCTGTGGCCGCTATCCAGATTTTGGAGATGCGGAAGCTGGACCGCCCCGTCTTGTGATATTTCCAAGCTGGTGTTATACTTATTGTCGAAATGGTATAGAAGGCCAAAGAGAGCCGCGGCCAGGATTAAGGCGGCGACGGATAATATTACGGCCCTGAGATTTTTCTTTTCGCTCATAAAATACCTCACAATTTGAAAGGAACATCAGATGAAAGCTTTAAAAACTTTTCGGTATGATAAATTCATTATAACACATCTCATATTGTTTTTTATGGCCTTTTCCTCTTTTTTTGTCATCTGCGCCATGGCGGCGGAGAGTGAAGGACAGGCTGATGTTTCAACATTTGAAGAGCTTAAATCTGCGCTTAGTGATATGATGAGTACCGGCGGCACAATCTGCCTTAAAGATGATATCACCATCCCCGCCGGAGAGTCTTTTATTTACAGTAACGGCAGGTACGGGAAGAATATCACCATTGAGACAGGTGAGCACAGTATATATGTAGAGGGCTACGGGGAATTCTGGCCATGCCTTACAATAAATGGCGGCGCAGAGGGAAATGAGATTTTCCATGTTCGCCCCGGCGGCGATCTGCGCCTTTACAACATAGAGATAAACGCCGGAGAGGACGGCACGGCCGTTATACAGGACGAAGGGTCATTTCTTTTGTACGGCAGCCAGACTGACATGGGCCTGCCAGAGTTCTCCTGCACAGGTAAAATCATAAAGCCACAGACTATGACAGCCGCGGCATACTGGAACTATAACAGCGCAAGGCTTCCAATGGTCATTGTGCCGGAGGGAGCGGATTTCTCGGGCGATTTGCTGCCACAGTCCGTTTATGCGGTAGTTAACAGGGACAGCACCGAGTATGAGGAAGAAGTACCTGTAATCTGGGACGAGAGCACATTTCCCCAAGGGGAAGAGAGGGCTCTTGTAAAGGGCAGTTTTTCCCAGGAGTATGCCCAGTTTGGGGACTGTGAGCCACTGTGCCTTGTAGTGTTCCAGTGGGAAAAGGAGCCGTTTTTCACAAATGTGTATCTTGAGTCCGCCGGGTCAGGTTATGATATGGTGTTCATGAATGCCATATCGCCCCAGGCCGGCAGCGTTTATATCCAGTCATCTTATGACGGTGAAAACTGGAGAGATATTGACGGCACCGACGGCTATGAGCCGGCGGCGGCTGAAGCGGGAGAGGAGATTTCCTGGATACTTTTTTACGATAATTCCCAAAACGGCGCTGTAAGGCCGAAATATTACCGGCTGAGATATATAAAAGATGACGGCAGCCAGTCATATTCAGACTCACTTATGCTGAAAGATGGGATGTTTTTCGTATCCTCCGATATTGAAGGTGGCCGCGGCGGGGAGACAAGCCCCGGCGACGGTGAAAACCAGATCTCAGGCGGCGGACATGACGCATCCGGCCAGGATGACACGGGCAGCCCAACATATTACCCGGACAAGCCTGCAAACTCCCATATAACACATGGTGAAGATAATGAGACCGGGGAGGAAAACACCTCCGGGGAAGATAATATTTTGGAAAACGCCGCAAATTCTCAGGGTGAAAACTCCGGAGGATACGGCGAAAATACAAGCGCTCATGGTGAAAAGGATAGGGTCGCCACGGCACAGATAATCGCCGGAGTGATTATCGTTTTTAGCATTGTAGCGGGGTCTGTTTTTCTTTTCGTGTTTAAAAGGAAGAAATAGACGGTATAGATATAAAATGCATTTAAAAGGTCTTATTTCAAAGGCTTTATAGATAAGTATAAAAAATATCGGCTTTTATCCAGTGTGAAAGCCGATATTTTCTTGTGCTTAAAGGGTGGGGTTTAACTGAAATTTTCAGCGGTTTTCGGATTTAGTCCTCGTCCGGGGTGAAATAGTACCCTTTTCTCGGCACAGTGCGTATGTACTGCCTGCCCTCGCAGAGATTTGCAAGCTTCTGCCTGACTGTGGCCACAACCACCTGAAGGTTATGGCGGCTTTTTACGATAGGCTCTTTCCACACCTGGTCATATATCTGCTCATAGGAGAACACCTTGCCGGGGTTTCGCGCCATAAATGCAACAATGTCAAATTGCAGGGCGGAAAACTCCCCGGGGGTGCCGTCGTATGTAATAAGATGCCTGTTTTCATCTATGCAAAGCTTGTCAAAACGCATTACATCTGAGAAGAAAACCTTTTCATTTTTCCTTATCCTGGCCTCAATTCTAAGTTCCAATTCCAAAATGTCATAAGGTTTTGCAAGAAAATCGTCCCCGCCGGCCTGAAAGCTTGCAATACGGTTTTGTGTGTCGGAAAGACCGGATAGGAAGATGACGGGAGTTCCGCTAATGGCCCGGATTTTTTGGCAGACTTCAAAGCCGGTGGAGTCCGGCATGTCGATGTCTAAAATGATGCAGTCCACGGAAATACTGGACAGAAGCGAGAGGGCGTCTTTAGGGCTATTTGCGCAGAAAACCTCATAGTGGCGTCTTGAAAAATACAGCCTGTTGCTCTCCAAAAAGCCTATATCGTCGTCTATGAATAGGAGCTTTTTCATTTTAAAACTTCAGTCCTTTCTTCGGGCCTAATTTCCCAATGCTATTATATCATCTTGACGGCTGGAGGGAAAACAGGGGGGAGTCTGGAAAAAGTCAAATTGCAGTCAATTTATTAATTTGTATGGATAAATGGCCTTGTGATATAGGACGAAATTATTTCTTTGCCCCCAAGAGGGCGGCACTTGGAACAAAGTGTGTATAAAAATGTCTCCCTTCGCAGCTTCTGATGCAAAGGGAGATTTTTTTTAATCGTTGGGACGGTTATAAAAACGGCCTGTAATCTGTTCAGTTTTCATGCAATTTATAAATGCTTTGGGATCTACTTCACGGATGCCGTCAATGGTATATTTAGCCTCTTCAGCAGAGACCACCGAATATAAAAGGTGTTTTTCCTGCCCTTCATAACAACCTACACCTAGGAAATGTGTAGCATCATGGTTGGTCCTATCCCTAATGGTCTGGTATACCTGGTCGGGATAGTCCGTAATAATGAGGAGCGTCCGCTTTTGATAACGCTTATACAACATGTGAAGAACCTGGGTAGAGGTAAACTGAAAAATAATAGAATACAAAGACTTTTCCCAGCCAAACAGAAGGCCTGCAATAACAAGCATGGCAACATTCCCCATAAAGATGTAGTTCCAGGTATCGATCCCCTTGCGCTCAGAGAAGAAAATGGCAATAAAATCTGTGCCACCGCGCCAGCACCACGCCACACACCCATGCACCGCCGCGCCCAGCCACACCCATGCACCGCCGCACTGCGCCACGCACCAATTTGCCGCAGCCCAGAATGCCGCCACGCAAACACCGCTTTTCCTCTTTAAAATGCCGGCGCGATATTGCTTTTTTTGTAGTCTCAGGATAAAATAAGAAAAAATACACCCGTATGGAGGTCATTATGAGAATTGTAGTCAAAGTTGGCACCTCGACCCTTGCAT
>CALXGH010000031.1 GCA_944387845.1 uncultured Oscillospiraceae bacterium | reverse complement strand
GACTACAACGTTGATAGGTCAGAGGTGTACGCATGGTAACATGTTTAGCTGACTGATACTAATAACCCGAGGGCTTGACCTGAAAAAATGCAAGCTTTGATAGAACGCAAATCTTGTTCCTCTTTCTCTTCCTTTGTTCGGTTCTTAGGGTGTAATCTGTATGCACCATTAGCTCAGTTGGTAGAGCACCTGACTCTTAATCAGGGTGTCCAGGGTTCGAGTCCCTGATGGTGTACCAACCTTGTTTAATACGTAGGTAGCAGTTTATTGTTTGGCCCGTTGGTCAAGCGGTTAAGACGGCGGCCTCTCACGCCGCAAACATGGGTTCGATTCCCGTACGGGTCACCACCCATTCATAAACTGCTTAACTTAGTCTTGACAAAATGAGATTAAGTGATAAAATTTAATATGTTATCGGAATTCCGATATACATAGTTGGTGTTGTTAACGGTGAGGGTCCACCCGTTCCCATTCCGAACACGGTAGTTAAGCTCACTCGTGCCGAAAATACTTGGCTGGCGACGGCCTGGGAAGATAGGTAATCGCCAACACAGTGAGCCTGATTAAATCAGGCTCAATATATTCCTTCATAGCTCAGTCGGTAGAGCACGCGGCTGTTAACCGCGGTGTCGTTGGTTCGAGTCCAACTGGAGGAGCCAGAGGACCCCAATAGGGGTCCTCTTTTATTAACATATTTGGGCAAAAAGGATTTGTTTGACAAAAAACTATTGCTTTTTTCCTTTTGATATGATATCATTTTATTCGCTGATTTGTTAGTGGGGGCCTTTAGCTCAGTTGGTTAGAGCATCCGGCTCATAACCGGACGGTCCAGGGTTCGAGTCCCCGAAGGCCCACCAAATTTTATAGGGGTTTAGCTCAGCTGGTAGAGCAGCGGTCTCCAAAACCGCGTGCCGAGGGTTCGAATCCTTCAACCCCTGCCAGATATGACACACTGTATTTTCTAAATGCGGTGTGTTTTTTTATTTTAAGTTTCTTTTATTTAAATATATTTTGAATACGCCGGTGTCTATTTAAATAGAGTATAAGGTAACGTGGTATATTGACAGCAAAATCAAAGTTATATACAATCGTTTTAAAGGAGCTGATTAAATGGATACCATTAAAATTGATTCATTAAACACAAAGATAATCGCCCACAGAGGGCTCAGCGGAATTGAGCTTGAAAACACAAACAGCGCCTTTGTTGCAGCAGGCAACAGAAGCTACTACGGTATAGAGACCGATGTCCACAGAACATCTGACGGCAAATACGTAATTATTCATGACGATGACACAAAGAGGGTCAGCTATGAAGATATCCCGGTTGAGGGATCCACCTTTGACAAGCTGCGCAGCCTGAAAATGAAGCCAAAAAACGGCAGCGACAGAGCGGACCTCGTTATACCGACACTGAGGGAGTATATCCAGACGTGCAAGAGATACAATAAGATCGCTGTGCTTGAACTTAAAAATGAGTTTCCATTTGAGGATATTTGGAAAATATGCGACGAGATTGTAGATGAAGGTTATCTTGATAAGGTTATATTCATATCATTTTTCTTTGATAACCTTGTGAATTTGAGAAAGATATATCCAAAGCAAACAGTTCAGTTTTTGACAATGAAATATACAGACGAGATGGTTCAGTCTCTTGTTGAGCATAAATTCGATCTGGATATACTTTACACTGAACTCACCAAGGAGAGAGTTGAAGATCTCCATTCAAAAGGCATAAAAGTAAACTGCTGGACTTGCGATAACAAGGAGGAAGCAGAAAAACTTTGCCGCTGGAACGTGGATTTCCTGACAACAAACATACTGGAATAGAAATACATACAGGACACTTTCCAGATGAAAGTGTCCTTATTGCTTTTTAAGGGCAGATAATACGAAAAATATGGCCAGTGAAAGGTATATTTATGTGTATTATTTTGTTGACACGAAATCTTCATGATGATAAATTTTAAAATATTAAATGGTAACCTCAGAGGAGGAATGTTATGGAAAATCAGAGGGTTGTGGTTCTTGACTTCGGTGGACAATACAAAGAGCTCATCGCAAGACGTGTCAGAGAATGCGGTGTATACTCAGAGATAAAGCCTGGAGATACGGACATAGATGAGATAAAAAGACTTGCCCCTATAGGGATAATCCTGACTGGGGGACCTGATAGCGTCTATAAAGATGACGCGCCCAGATGTGATGTTAAGCTGTTTGAGCTGGGAATACCGGTACTTGGTATATGCTACGGTGTACAGCTTCTTGCTTATTCATGTGGGGGAGAAATAAAACCCTGCAAAGTCAGTGAATACGGCAGAACCAAGCTGAAGGCGGATACAAACTCTCTTCTGTTTAAAGGATTGGAGCATAATCAGACTGTGCTCATGAGCCATACTGATCAGATATATGTTCTGCCGGATGGCTTCAGATCTGTGGCATCTACGAAAAACTGCCTCAACGCGGCAATAGAGTGTCCAGAGCGAAAACTTTACGGAATGCAGTTCCATCCAGAGGTTGAAAACACTCCAAACGGAACGGACATGATAAGAAACTTTCTCTATGAGGTCTGCGGCGCCAAGGGGGACTATGATATAAGCGACTATGAGGCCCTGATGATAGAAAAAGTACGGCAGCAGGTTGGAAATGAACAGGTCATACTTGGCCTGTCGGGAGGTGTGGACTCATCGGTCTGCGCTGCGCTGCTTGCAAAAGCTATACCAGGACAGCTCCACTGCATTTTCGTTGACCACGGTCTTATGCGGAAAAACGAGGGAGACGAGGTAGAAGAGGCCTTTAAGGACAGAGCCCTGAATTTCATAAGGGTAAACGCCGAAGAAAGATTTCTTTCTAAACTTGCGGGAGTAACTGAGCCGGAGAGGAAGAGAAAGATAATCGGTGAGGAATTTGTCCGCGTGTTTGAGGAAGAAGCCAGGAAGATCGGAAACGCGAAATTCCTTGCCCAGGGCACAATTTATCCTGATGTTGTTGAGTCTGGCGCCAACAAGTCCGCCACTATAAAAAGCCACCACAATGTGGGAGGACTGCCAGATGACATCGCTTTTACGGGACTTGTGGAGCCACTACGAGGACTGTTCAAGGACGAGGTTAGAAAACTCGGATACAGCTTGGGCCTTCCTAAAAATATAGTTGAACGCCAGCCGTTTCCTGGACCGGGTCTTGCAATAAGAGTTATTGGGGATATTACTAAAGAGAAGCTTGATATTCTGCGGGACGCTGACGCTATTTTCCGACAGGAGATGGAAAAATCAAAGGTAAAGGCCGATCAGTATTTTGCAGTACTGACAAATATGCGTTCAGTAGGCGTTATGGGTGATTTTAGAACATACGACTACGTTGTGGCACTTAGGGCTGTAAAAACCACGGACTTTATGACATGTCAGTATGCTCAGGTTTCACACGCCGTGCTGTCAAGGACAACAGCAAGGATAATAAACGAAGTGCCTGGGGTCAGCAGAATAGTCTACGACATAACAGGAAAACCGCCTGCAACAATAGAGTGGGAGTGATGACTCTCGGCTGAGATGTGCTTAAAAAGCCAGTATTTATGCGGGTTTGCGGGTACAGCTTGAATCGCTGATTCGTTTTTGCAACAGT
>CALXGH010000030.1 GCA_944387845.1 uncultured Oscillospiraceae bacterium | reverse complement strand
GACTACAACGTTGATAGGTCAGAGGTGTACGCATGGTAACATGTTTAGCTGACTGATACTAATAACCCGAGGGCTTGACCTGAAAAAATGCAAGCTTTGATAGAACGCAAATCTTGTTCCTCTTTCTTCTTCCTTTGTTCGGTTCTTAGGGTGTAATCATCCTAAAGTTGGTGTTGTTAACGGTGAGGGTCCACCCGTTCCCATTCCGAACACGGTAGTTAAGCTCACTCGTGCCGAAAATACTTGGCTGGCGACGGCCTGGGAAGATAGGTAATCGCCAACACAAACAAAAGACCGAAGGTCTCTTCGGTCTTTTTAATTTCCTTTCATTTATTTTCCTTTTCAGTATAGATTGAAGCGTACTATGTTTTCATAGTGCGCTTTTAGTCTATTTAGGTACTTTTAGTTTATTGAAAAATCTTCGGTTATATTGTAAAATCTCATTATGTGTTACCGAAATTTTTCGGAATATAGAATAAAGGATAGCTTATTATGAGATTTATTTCATGGAATGTAAACGGATTTCGCGCATGCCTCGACAAGGGTTTTGCAGAATTTTTTAATGCACAGCAGGCGGATTTCTTTTCTCTACAGGAGACGAAGATGCAGCCGGGTCAGGCCGCGTTTGAGCCTGACGGGTATTTTCAGTACTGGTATAGCGCCCAGAAGAAGGGATATTCAGGAACGGCTGTTTTTACAAAACATGAACCAACTGATGTGTACTACGGTATTGGAGTACCTGAGCACGATACTGAAGGTCGAGCCATAACCCTTGAGTATGATAATTTCTTTTTATTAAATGTATATACACCTAACGCCCAGAAAGAGCTTGCAAGGCTGGGGTATAGAATGGAGTGGGAAGACGCTCTAAGAGGGTATATAAAAGAGCTTGATGGCAATAAACCGGTCATTTACTGTGGAGATCTGAATGTTGCCCATGAGGAGATTGACCTGAAAAACCCAAAAACCAACAGAAAAAACGCAGGATTTTCAGATGAAGAGCGCGGAAAATTCTCAGAGCTTCTTGACAGCGGATTTGCTGACTCCTTTAGACGGCTTTACCCTGAAAAGGTGGAATACTCCTGGTGGAGCTATATGAGGAAGGCAAGAGAGAGAAACGCCGGTTGGCGTATTGACTATTTTGTGGTTTCGGACAGAATAATGGATAAGGTGAAAGACAGCTTTATTATGACCGATGTAATGGGCAGCGATCACTGCCCGGTTGGAATTGATATTGATATTTAATGAAGGGAACCGGACATTGGCGGTTATATTTATCTGAGCCTGGGATGATCATATGAAGAACCTGATATTTATAAGCGGACCCATGGGTGTGGGGAAGACAACTATCTCTCGTGCACTGCAAAAGATTATGCCAAATAATGTCTTTTTAGACGGGGACTGGTGCTGGGACATGAAGCCTTTTGTGGTCAGTGAAGAGAGAAAGAAAATGGTGATTGAAAATATCACATTTCTCCTCCAGAACTTTATAAATCGCGGTGATTATGAGAATATTATATTCTGCTGGGTGATGCAGGAAGATGAAATCAGCAGGGATATTCTGTCTCAGCTTGATAAAAATGAGGTAAACATTTTTGAGTTTGCCCTGATCTGTTCCCCTGAAGCCTTGAAAAAGAGGATATGCCGGGACATAGAAAATGGCGTTAGAGAGGAAGATGTGCTTGAAAGAGCACTTTCATACCTTGGAAAATATGAGAAAGTAAACAGAGTAAAATTAGATGTGAGCGATATCTCCCCGGAGAATGCGGCGAAAAAAATAGCGGAGTATATTAAAGGTTTTTAACAGAGGAAGCGCCTGGCACAAAACGGGAAGGTGGAATAAAGGCGTAATTTTAGATTCTGCATCGGTAAATCGGAATTATATAGATGGAATGTAAATTACGTTGAAAATACTCCATGAGGTGAAAAAATGCTTTTTGATACACATGCCCATTACGATGAAGAACAGTTTGACAGCGATAGATATGAGGTCATTGAGTCGTTGAAGGACAGCGGCGTCAGTCTTGTTATGAACCCGGCCTCGAATATGGCGTCTTCTTTTGAGAGTGTAAAACTCAGCGAGAAATATGATTTTATATACTGCGCTGTAGGTGTCCATCCTCACGACAGCAAAGAAATGAAGGACGATGACTTTGAGACTCTGAAAAGTCTTACAGAGAATAAAAAAGTCAGGGCCATCGGAGAAATAGGACTTGACTACCACTATGATTTTTCACCGCGAGAGATCCAGCGCCAGAGATTTTACGACCAGCTCTGCCTTGCAAGAGAACTGGACCTCCCGGTAATAATTCATGAGAGAGAGGCATGTAAGGACTGCCTAGATATCGTATCGGCCTTTAAAGATCTTAAAGGAGTTTTCCATTGTTACAGCGGAAGTTGGGAGACAGCAAAAATTATACTGAATATGGGCTGGTATCTGTCTTTTACCGGAGTTGTAACATTTAAAAATGGCAGAAACGCCCCTGAAGTGGCCACAAAAATGCCTGAAGACCGGATAATGATAGAGACGGACAGCCCGTATATGGCGCCAGCGCCTTTAAGAGGAAGCAGAAATGACTCCCGAAATCTCAGGTATATCTGCGCCAAGGTAGCTCAGCTCCGGGGGATCTCGGAGGAGAGAGCGGCAGAGATAACTATGACAAACGGCAAAAACTTTTTCGGTATTGAATAACAGAGTGGATATATGACACAAAATATATAGTGCTTGCAGGCCAATAGGGCACAATATCTTAAGTATAATAATAATTTCGGATAAAAATCAAAAAATACTTGCAAAAATGCTATATTTATGTTATTATTTTCGTTGCTACATAAGTACTATGTGGCGTTTTACTTGAAAGGATTGATATTTAATGCAGCTTGCAATTACAATAGTTCAGCTTTTATGTTGCCTTGCGATAGTCGTTATAGTAGCCACACAGTCTGGAGACGTTGAAGGCATAAATGTTATCACCGGCGGCAATGACAATTTTATGAGCAAGAGCAAATCCAGAAGTCTGGATGCAAAGCTCACAAAGGCTACAAAATGGGTTGCGCTTGTTTTTGTAGTTTTAACAGTTGTACTCAACTGCATTTAAGGCGTATTTAAACGGAGAGGCATTCCTCTCCGTTTTTATTTTATATAATAAAAAACTCCGCATATTAAATGCGGAGTTTTTGTTTTTAAAGCAGATTTATGCGAGAGCCGCTGTAACAATAGCCATAGAGTAAACCTCGTGTTCATTGCAGCCGCGGCTAAGGTCATTAATAGGAGCGTTAAGTCCAAGCAG
>CALXGH010000029.1 GCA_944387845.1 uncultured Oscillospiraceae bacterium | reverse complement strand
TAACAGGTTATATCGAGAACTGTATCGAAAGCGCAGATGCAGACGACTGGGAAGGCGCAGAAAAATACGCTAAACAGGCTAAAGAAAAGTGGTACGATTATAGAACCTATACCTCTTTGTTTCTTAAACACGATAAAATCGACCAAATCACTGACAGTTTCACCGATATCTTCTCTTCTATCTATAAGCATGACCAGATAAGTTCATCTGCGGCCGGAAACAAGCTTATAGACAACCTGGAAAATATAATATTTATGGAACAGCTCAAAATAGGAACAATATTCTGATCACTTCTCACTAAGGAGCTTATTGAGTTCTTCCATAAAGGTATTTATGTCTTTAAACTGACGGTAAACTGATGCAAAACGCACATAGGCAACCTCGTCAAGAGACTTGAGCTTTTCCATTACAAGCTCGCCTATACGCTCAGATTTTATCTCTCTTTCAAGAGAGTTCTGAACTTCCTGCTCAATATCGTCAGCAGCCTGCTGGAGATCTGCGATTGGTACGGGTCTCTTTTCGCAGGCTTTTATCATACCGTTTAAAAGCTTGATTTTGTCAAAAGTCTGGCGGCTTCCATCCTTTTTAATAACTACAAGTGGCAGTCGCTCCATTATCTCATAAGTAGTAAACCTTTTCTGGCACGCAAGACACTCACGCCTTCTTCTTATAGTTGTGTATTCTTCGGCAGGTCTTGAGTCAATTACTTTACTTTCTACATTACCGCAATAAGGACACTTCACGGTGATTACCCCCCACTAAAACAGCATTCATTTTATTATAAATCCAAAATTTGACAATATAAAACAAAATAAACCGCAATTTGCACTTATTATAACACACTAAACCACAATATGTATACAAAAAAAGCCGTCTCAAACAAAAAACCGGAGCCTTATTGCTTTGTTCTTCATAAGAATTTTCTCTCCAGTTCAAGATAACTTATAAATATTAATATTCTGTATACAAAAAAGAAAATATTTACCCGTATATAAAATCTTCGGCAATATCTCTAAGCGATACGGCCGTTACGTTATTTTTGTGTAAAATTCTGATAAATTCCATGGCATTTTCCCTGTAAACAAACATATCTCTTGCCGTAGCCCTATCTTCTCCGTCCCTTGTCTCAATGGAAACGCCATACAGCTCTTTTTTAAACTCCCGGTTGTACTGCGTCTCAAGAAAGTACTCCACAAGCGCCACTTTCTCCGCCGCAATTCTGATGTTTTTAGAAAAAACCTTTTCCCTCATTTCAAACACCTTCCGACAAAATTTTACCAGGTAAATTATTCCACAAAATGTTCCCTTTTTCCATGATTATTCATCGCAAATTTCGTCAAAAAACGACACAAAACCGCAGAGGCCATAATATAGTCTCTGCGGTTTTATATTGATTACAGATTCTCCACTAGTTTTAAAAACTCGTCTTTTCCGTACAGTATGTTTATTACATCCAGCATGGCGTTTGCTGACATTCGCTCCGGCAGATCAAGCTTTTTTAGAAGTGCCTTTCTTTTTTCCGCGCTTCCCTCTCCGCCGCTGAGGCCTAAAAGGTACATATCTGTCTTGGTTACCTTTTCCCCGTTTTTCTCTCTGGAAATATCTTCATCCTCAAAAGTGGCTCCGGCATTTCTCAGGGCGCTTATTATAATGTCTTTTTTCATTCCCTCAACACCAAGTTTGTGCTCTTTTGAGGGGGCGGATTTCCGCCGCTCTTTACCGAAAACATCTGGTATATAAGCGTGTTTGATATTGCTGCCCACACAACCTTTTAAATGCTTTCTTATAAGGAACCCGGCGCTGTCGCTGTCAGTGAGGACTATTATACCTTTCTTATTGGCTATCTTCCTTATGAGATTCATTTTTTCTTTATCCGAGAAAATCCCGAATCCATCAGTTTGAATTACCTCCGCCTCTACAGCTGACTCAACGGCAATTTTGTCGTACTTTCCTTCGACTATGATAACTTCTCTTATTTTCATAAGTTCACCTACTTTGCCAGGGCCATATCGATTATAAGCTGTACAAGAATATCATCGTTTTCAAATGATGAGCTGTTTAATTTTAGTGCCGCCTCGGCGCAAAGCTCCATGGACTTCCGACACCACTGCTCACCTGCGTATTTCGCATCTTTCATAAGGCTTCGGGCCTGATAGTCGTTTTTAAGGTTCAGCATATCCATAAGATCAGACAGACCTCTGCCCTTTTCAATACACACCCAGGCTGAGTACATCTGCCTTATTCGTAGTGAAACACTGTATATTATCTTATGTGGGGGTTCTCCCTGGGCAAAAAGATCAGACAGAATATCCAGTGCCTCCCCATATTTTCCGGCCACTACGGCATTTGTCATCTTGTATGTTACAGCGTCTATCTGTGGAATAACCACAGCGTCAATATCCTCTTTTGTTATTTCCTTCTCTCTGGAATATGCCGCTGTTTTCTCAATCTCCGTTATGAGTTTCGTCATAAGGCTTCCACAGACGAAAATCATATAATCGGCAGTATGTCTGTCAATAATTTTATCAAGGGCACGGAACCTGCGAGATATCCAGTTTATAAGGTCATTTTGATCCTGGCTTTCAAATTCCACAACTGTAAAGAGCTTTTTTAGATTCTGATTTATTTTCACTCTACCATCTGGCTTAAATTCTACCGTATCATATACAAATACTATACAGGCATACTCCGGAACATCAGAAAACAGTTCTATAAGCTCATTTTTCACAGACTCGTTTGATTTGAATATATCAAAATCGTCTATCTCTATAAGTGTCCTCTCAGCAAAAACCGGCAGGGCATCCACCGCCTGAGATATCTCTGACACCGTGGCTGTTTTACCATTTATCTTCTTATAGTTAAACTCCGCTGTCCCCTCATCAAGGAGCTTCTTTTTTATCTGTCCTATATAAAATTCCAGTAGATATCGTTCTTCACCATGGAAAATGTAAAGATTGCCTATCTCTCCACTACTTATGGCATTTTTAAGACTGCCAAGTCCCGACTCAACGCTTTTACTTTTTGCCATTTCAACCACCTGCTCTCACAACTATGTTACCATCGATATCCGTTCTATAGATCGTGATATCCCGGCTTTCAAGTTTCTCAAGTATTTCATCCGCGGGATGACCATAACTATTATGACCCACGGAAACAATGGCAATATCTGGCGTCGTCTCGCTTAAAAGTTCATCACAGGTCGAATATTTCGAGCCGTGATGACCGACCACTAAAATTTCTATATCGGGAAAATCTATATTGTCAAGGAGCAATTTTTCAGTCTCGGACTGCATATCACCTGTTATCAGAATATCATATCCTGATTTTGTGTATAAAACGCTCAAACCCCTCTCGTTTTCCGAAGATGCGCCCATTGGCGCAAACACGGTCATTTGGGAGTTTTCAAAGTAAACTGTTGCGTCTTCAGTTATGAACGCCATGTCTGTGCCAGCCGTCTGGGCGGCCGTCTCTATCTCTGTGTATATATCAAGATCAGAGGGTAGCGGCTCAGGCAGAAGAATAACTCCGACGTCCATGTTTTCAATAACTTTAACTATACCACTGGCGTGATCTTCGTGGTAATGAGTCAGTACTAAAACATCAATAAAGTTCTCATTAAAACCCTTTAGGTAGTTTACGGCAACCTCACCGGCGTCATTTCCACCAGCTGAGCCGCAGTCTACTAAAACCACGCCTCCCTCGTCGGCAATTAGTGTTGATGAACCCTGTCCAACATTGAGAGCCGTTACGGTAAGGCCTCCCACACTCATAAGGGAGGGTGAAATTACAAATATAACGCAGACGGAGGACGCAAAAAGGCATACGGGTACTATATAGTCCCGCAGCTTTTTCCGCCTTAATACCATGTAAATGATAACGATATAGATTAAAAACACCCATACTAGTATCAGTATATTGCTTGTATATACTGCCGAAAACCGGAAAGATGCCATAATCCTTGCAATAAAAACTATGTATTTTACTATAAGGCCGGCCCCGAAAGCCAAGACCTTCCCTATTGGCAAAAATACAAAACCCAGGGCCACGGAGACTATTGAAAGGCAGAATGCAGCGGAAATAGCAAAGAATATCAGCACATTTGAGATGGGTGAAATAAGAGATATATATCCAAAGTACAACGCTACAAGAGGAATTGAAAAGGCAGTTGCACCCAGCGATGCGGATATCGTACCCAAAACGCCAGTAATAAGCTTGGAAAATACACTGTTCTTATATATTTTTAGCTTTATGGCCTGCTCTGTAAGCGCACTGTTGATTTTGGGAGTCAGAAGTATTATGCCAAATGTGGACGCAAATGAGAGCTGCAATCCAACATCCTGGCATGAAGCCGGATTAACAAGAAGCAGCACCAAAAGGGCAAAAGATATGGACGTTATGGTATCGCTGTCTCTGTCAGTGAAAAATGATGACAGAAGCAGAATCTGCATTATTCCAGCTCTTACTACTGATGGCCTCATGCCTGTCATGGCCATAAATACTAAAATGCCGGGAATCGCTATGTATCCGCACTTTTTCTTGTTTCCCGCAAGAAGCATGAAAAGTCCAACAAGGAAGGATATATGCATACCTGATACAGCCACAATATGATATATACCGGCTATTTTCATATCACTTACAGTGTTTTCGTCTTTTGAAAGTTCTGTTGTATCTCCTGTAAGTATAGCCAGAACGAATGGAATCGTATCGTCAGAAAAAATCTCAGATATCTTGTCCTTTACCTTCTCAGCCAGGATTTTTGGGAAATAGATAAAGCTGCCACTATTTTCGACGATTTGGATTTCCCCATCCTGATAAGCTGTCAGAACAGTACCTTTGGCAAAATAAATATCGCTTTTTTCGCCATAAAGCTCGTCAGCATAGGAGAAACTTACCGGCAACTCTATCTTGTCGCCGGGCTCCAGGTTTTCGGGATAATTCTCAAACAGGTATAGCCTTGTCTTTACGCCAAGCCCAATATCGTTTTTAAATTTTACCTCTACCCTTGCTCCGTAATCAGTCTCTTCCGGGTAGTCCAAAACAGTAAATGTCTGTGTAGTTTCAGTCTCATCATATATGATGTTGTGGGATATGAATATACGGTCATAGCCCTCGCAGTATAAAAAAGATACCGCCATTGCGCCAGATATTAAAAGTATTCGAAGCCGTGCGGGGCCTTTTAGAAAAAGGCCGCAGAGAAATACGGCGGCGCAAAAAGCGGACAGCACCCAAGCGTATCCTGAAGGGACCAGATATGAATATATAAAAACAGCCGCTGAAAACGACAGCGATATGTATGCAAGCTTTCTCATCTGTTCCCTCCTTAAAAGTGATAACTTTAAAATACCGGTGATTGCGGCATCACCGGTATTTTTTAAATTTTAGCCATTGCGGCATGAGTAACATTGTTAAGCATTATTGCGGTTGTCATAGTGCCAACACCGCCAGGAACCGGAGTAATTGCCTCTACTATCTGGCTTACAGCGTCAAAATCCGCGTCCCCAGTCATTTTTCCGTCGGAACCGGTATTCATACTCACATCTATTACAACTTGTCCCGGCCTTACACATTTTTCATTAACCATTCCTATTTTACCGGCGCAGCTTATTACTATATCCCCGCTCCGTATAATATCGTCAATGACCTCTGTTCTGCTGTGGCATACTGTTACCGTGGCGTTTTCTTTTAAAAGGAGCATAGCCGCGGGCTTTCCTATAACAAGGCTTCTACCGATAACAACAGCTTTTTTGCCCTGTACCGGTATATTGTAAAACTTCAGCATTTCCATACAGGCTCTTGCGGTGCATGGTACAAATCCACGGTTTTCACCGGCAAACACTCCGTAAAGAGACATGGGTGATATACCATCTACGTCTTTTTGCGGGTCAATGAGTTCAGCTATTCTACCATCGTCCAGATGATTAGGCAGCGGTCTCAAAATCAAAATACCGTGAACAGAAGAGTCCGAGTTCAAAGTCTCAAGCTCATCTTCAAGTTTTTTCTGAGACACTGTATCTTCAAGATGAACCTGCAGCACATCTATCCCAAGCTGCAAACACTTTTTCACAGCCGCGTTTTCATAATATATATCGTCGCCTTTTTCGCCAACGCGCAAAATAGCCAGCTTCGGCGTAATACCGGCGTCTTTAAGAACCTTTATATTTGCCTGTGTCTTTTCATTTATTTCTTTCGCCACAGGCAGACCTTTTAAAACTTCAGCCATATCTTTACCTCTTATCTGATTTTGGACATTACATCCGAGAAAATGTCGTCCGCAATTGGAAGATACTCCTCCAGCATCTTGTCTGTTTCTCTCTCAAGATTCTGGGAGTAAGATCTGTCTTTCATCAGTTTGGTGTTTATAAACACATTTAGACTTGCGCTCATCATAGCTGAGGATATCATGCTTATCCCAACTCCAACGTCGCTCAGAACAAGGGCACTGGAATTATCCCGCAAAAACTCAAATATTTCCACAGCACGGCAGCAAGATTTTATTACCTCAAAAGGCGCACCAGCCGCCATGCGCAGGGCATTTTCAAGAATCTCATCCCTTTTAGGATCGTCTTTAGGTATTTTATACGCCTTCGAAAGAGGTATAAAGCACTGTGCGTCTTTATTTATACTTTCATTAAAAGTATCTCTCAGCTCTTCCAGCTCCTCGAGAGCTTCTTTAAGATTTTCTTCGACGGGTATGAATTTTTTCTTTCCGATAGTCAGGTTACATACCATGCACCCCAGTGAAACGCCTGTGGCCGCCGTAAGGGCGCAGGCACCCCCTCCACCGGGAACCGGCTCGTTTGACGATAGAACACTGGTAAAGTTTTCAATAGTGCAGTTTTTAAAGTCCATACTCATTTTCACTTTCTTAGATTATTTATACATAAGGCCTATCGATATGTATAACGCAGAAAAAATTGTCGTGTCTCTCGTGGACAGCCTTATAGATAGTTTTTTTAATATCAGAATCGCTTATTTTGCAGTTATAAGGAATTAAAATGTCAAAAATTATATTTGTATGTGTTGGACCGGATACCATTCTGAAGTCATGCATGGTGATATCAGGCTCAATTTCATAGAGTATCCCCTCCATCTCCTCTTTCAGTTCCTGAAGTTGAGGATTTTCCGTATCAACGGGGTCAAGGTGTATTACCACATTACAATTAAGTTTAGCGGCAAGCTCCTTTTCGAGATTGTCTATAACATCGTGAAGGGTCAGTATATCTCCGTTTGCCGGTATTTCGCCATGTAGTGATATCATCATTCGTCCCGGGCCATAATCATGAATAACAAGGTCATGCATTCCGATTATCTCCTTGTGGGACCCCACAATATCCTCTATCTCTTTAATAAGCTCAGGAGATGATGGTTTGCCCAGAAGGTCAGTAAGCGTGTCTTTTGCGGTTTCTATACCGGCCTTTAAAATGAATATGGCTACGAGCACACCGCACCAACCATCGATATCAACAGAGAACAGCTTCATTATTATCATGGACAAAAGAACCACAGATGTTGAAGCCACGTCGCTGAGACTGTCTATAGCAGTTGCTTTCATGGCCGCCGAGTCGATCTTCTCACCAAATCTCTTGTTATATGAGAACATGTAGAATTTAACGAGGATAGAAAACACAAGTATGCCAACAGTGATAGCTGTTATCTCGCTGGGGTCCGGGGACATTATCTTTTCTATTGACGTCTTACCAATTTCAAAGCCCATAAAGATTATGATCATGGAAACTGCGAGGGCGGACAAATACTCCACCCTGCCGTGGCCAAATGGGTGGTCCTCGTCAGGTTTTGCGGAAGCCATCCTGAAACCAATAAGGGTTATTATAGATGAGCCGGCATCTGACAAGTTATTTAAAGCATCCGCTCTTATTGCGACGGACCCACTTAAAATACCTGCTAGGTACTTTACGGCAAACAGCACTATATTTAAAAAGATACCCACGCTGCCGCTGACGACCCCGTACTTTGTACGAACTTCGTTATCCTTCACATCGTCATAATTTTTTACAAATTTTTTGATTATCAATGAAAACATACAAATCAAACCGCCGTAATAGTTATTGCTTTAATCATACTTCTAAACACCGTTTTTTTCAAGACAAATACAAATATGTTTGCAGATATGCCACTTAACTTTTCTTTTCTCCAGAACCTTGCTTAAAACTCACTATTTGTAATGTATGTTAATTTTGACTTTGTACATTTTGTATAAAGCTTGGATTTTTCAAAATTTTACATTTTGTTCAAATTTGGAGTTGAAATTCTTTCCGAAAGCTGTATAATAAAATTAAATTTATTTTCATTTTTTGACATTATTTTTGCTATATAAGTTTTTAGGGGTGTAAATTTATGCAGCTTTTAAAAGAAATGATCAATTCCTATGGCGAAGTATGCGAGGGTAATGTCCTCAAAGTAGGTAACTTTTTCAATCAGCAGATTGATATTACCCTTATGTCCGAAATGGGCAAAGAATTTAAAAAGCGTTTTGACAACTGCGGTGTCACAAAGGTACTAACTATTGAAGCTTCTGGAATAGCGTTTGCCTGCATGACGGCGCAGTATTTTAATGTTCCCATGGTTTTCGCCAAGAAGTCGGCATCACTGAATTCCGACGACGATGCGTATACCGCTGATATTACCTCTTTCACCCGAGGCAGAAAATACACGATCACTCTGCCAAAAGCGTATCTGGGTCCTGAAGATACTGTTTTGATAGTTGATGATTTTCTTGCTACAGGCAGTGCTCTTTTCGGTCTTATAGATATTGTAAACGCATCTGGCGCTAAGATTGCCGGTATCGGGATTGGCATTGAAAAAGCCTTCCAGGATGGCGGCAAGAAGGTACGTGCTATGGGTATAAGAGTCGAATCCCTTGCTAAGATAAAATCCATGACTCCAGGTGTTGGTGTTGAGTTCTGCGACTGATTAGGTAATTCATAAAGCAAAAGCTTTATAAATTATAAAAAAATAAAAAAGGAGAAACGATCAATGTTAAAGAGAATTGCTACAATTTTGCTTGCCCTCGCTATGGTCTTTTCTCTTGTTGCCCTTACTGCTTGCGGCGACAAGAAAACTGACGGCGGCGATGAAGGTGAAGAAGCAATCAAAGTCGGATTCATTTTCATTGGTGATGAAAATGAGACTTACACACACGCCCACTATGTAGGTGTTCTTGCAATGCAGGAAGAACTCGGTCTTAAGGACGACCAGATCATCATCAAATGGTCCGTTCCTGAAGGACAGGAAGCTTATGACGCAGCTATCGACCTTGTAGAGTCTGGCTGCTCCGTCATTTTCGCTAACTCTTTCGGTCATGAGGACTTTGTTAAGCAGGCTGCTGAGGAAAACCCAGACGTTCAGTTCTGCCACTCCTCCGGCTATCAGGCACTTTCTGCTGGCCTTGACAACTTCCACAACTACTTCTCTGACATCTACGAGGCACGTTACCTCGCAGGCGTTGTTGCCGGCTACAAGCTCAAATATCTTGTTGACGCTGGCGAGCTCACAGAAGATCAGCTTAAGATCGGTTATGTAGGCGCTTACTCCTACTCCGAGGTTATCTCCGGTATGACAGCATTCTATCTCGGCGTTCGCTCTGTATGCCCGACAGCTAC
>CALXGH010000028.1 GCA_944387845.1 uncultured Oscillospiraceae bacterium | reverse complement strand
AAAGAGCCGAAAAGGACATGTCCTTTTCGGCTCTTTTATCTTGAAACACTTCTGGTATATTTATCCTGATCTGGGGAATCTTATATTTTACATATTCTTTAAATGTTTTTAATGGTTTCACTGTTTTCTATTTAATAAATTTAATTTATACTTAAAATAGGTGATAGTATGAATATCTGTCTTTTAAACGATTCTTTTCCTCCGTCCATAGACGGAGTTGCCAACGCGGTATACAATTACGCCGAGATTTTAACAAACGCTGGGGATGATGTTACCGTCGCCACCCCAAAATATCCAGGTGTTATCGATAACTACCCTTTTGACGTAGTCAGATACACCAGTGCCAACACAGTGAAGCTGGCAGGTTACAGAGCTGGTCTTCCTATCGTCAGGGAAACGATCCGCACACTCAGCGGTAAAGAGCCTCAGGTGCTACATTCCCACTGTCCTGTGGCTTCAACCATACTGGCAAGGGCTCTTAGAGAAACCGCAGACGCCCCCATTATCCTCACTTATCACACAAAATTTGATATCGATATTGCTAATCTTATCCGTTCCCATCTCCTTCAGGAGGCGGCAATTAAGCTTCTTTGCAATAATATCACAGCATGCGATGAAGTCTGGGTGGTAAGCCGCATTGCAGGTGAGAATCTCAGGTCTCTTGGTTACCAGGGAGACTATGTCATAATGGAAAACGGTGTAGATCTACCTAAGGGACGTGTGGATGATAACAAAGTGCAGGCTTTAAGAACCCAGCACGGTATAGCTGAAAGCGACCTGGTTTTCCTGTTTGTAGGCCGGCTTATGTGGTATAAAGGTATAAAAATAATTTTAGACAGTCTTGCCGCCCTAAAAGCCCAGGGTCTAAAATTCTCCATGGTATTCGTTGGAGATGGCAGGGATCGGGCAGATATAGAAAAATACGCTCAGAGTCTGGCTTTGGATGTTATATTTACAGGCGCCGTAAACGATAGAGAACTTCTGCGGCAGTATTACTGCCTTGGCGATATCTTTCTATTTCCATCCACATTTGACACAAACGGCCTTGTTGTCAGAGAGGCCGCCGCATGTTCCCTGCCCAGCATACTTATAAAGGATAGTGCAGCGGCAGAGGGCGTAGAAGACGGTTTTTCCGGCTTTTTATCTGAGGAAAACGCCGAGAGCTTTGCTGCAGTTTTGAAAAACGCCGTGTCAAATAGGGACCATCTTAAGAAGACTGGTGAAAACGCCAGAGATTTCATATACACCTCCTGGGAGGACAGTGTAAAAAGGGCCAGGGCCAGATATGAAATCGTGGCGGAAAATTACAAGTCAAGAGGCTCTCATCACCAAAAGCTGCACTCAGATGAAATTTTTGAGCTTATCGGCAGCGTCAATGCCGGTCTCGACAGACTTAGCTCCGCTTACAGCAGGCTTGGTCAGACCACTCAGAAAATGGGAGACAATATTACCCATTTTCTGGACAAACATCTTTAAATTCTCAGGGGAGGTCTTTCAGCCCGTCTTCCCCTGTGAAATATTCCGTATATATCGGAAAAGTACAGACCGTGTCAAAAACCCGGTCTGTATTTTTTTATTTTTGCAAATATACCCATATTTTGTCAACATAACTAGAAAGCAGACTTGCTCCGATAAGATATCTCATATTTTTTCGTTATTTATTAAAATTTTCTAAATTTTATTGCTTTCATACATTTTTCGACAAATATTTTACTTTACATAAGCTATATTATGGGCATGATATGGGCCTGGTAATCCATATCAAATACCCTTTTAAGGAGGCTGTTGTATAATGGTTAGATACAGGTTGATGTATAACATCCTATATGCCGCTATTTCAGACGCTCTAGATCACCTCAGCTACACCCCTGCGGACAGGGATGCTGTAAGAATCCTTCTTAGCGCCCTCCACGAAACAGAAGACATGTACATTCGCTCAAATGAGGCGAGCCGCGATCGATAAAACGCCCGGACAAAAAGTCCGGGCATTTCTTTTTATTCAAAATACCATTTTTCCCGCTCATGGAGAGCAAATCCCTCTTTTGCGGCCTCAGTGGTCTCCTCTGTCTCAAGGAGCCAGTAAGGTCTTGACACCACACTGTTCCCCTCATAAGCCGGGTCGTAGTCCGCATAGTCAAACCAAACTGCTATCTTGATGTTTTCATAGTCGTCTATATCTTCAAACATTCGCTCCATCCATTTGGCCTTGTCCCCACCTATGGAGGATGATGAAAACTCTGTTATTATCCACGGGAAGTCCCCAAAGAATGGACTGTACTCTTTTTCTATTGTATCGTAAATATCCTTAAATTCACGCCATACCTCATTATTCTGCTCTTTATAGTAAGTCCCGTTGTTGTATCCGGTAATGCCGATAAGATTTACGTACTCATCTCCAGGGTAATAAGCGTGAAAATCATTCCAATTACATGGAGGATAGGCTCTGTCGTTGGGGTTGTATATCCAGATGGCATTTGTAGCGCCCTCCTCCTGGAAAATATTGTATATTCTCTGCCATACCGCTACATACACTTCTGGATCGATCATGTTTACAACGCCGGAATAGCTTGTCCAGTCGGAGTTCATCTCGTTACCAAGTCTGAAAAGAAACGGCTTTCCAAACTGAGCAGCGGCTCTTGCGAATTCTCTTATCTCTTCGTCCTTTTCGCCTCTATAAATATCAAGCTGAGGTGTATATCCGTAAAGGTTCTCGTTGTTTGAGTCTGTTACCTGATATGTGAGCTCCATTACCTTGCCATTCTCGTAACAAGTCTCTGCAAACTCCGTTGGAAACTCAGTTCCGAAGTGAACATAACTCAACACCACTGAAAACTCATAGTCCAGCTTTTCCTCATACCCCGGTATGGTCTTTTCAATACCATCGCCGTACACATCTTCCGTGAAGATACCCCAGCGTACGCTCCCGGAATTTTCAATATCCTCGTAAAGGGCTTTGGCCTCACCCGTCAGGGTATCATTAGACAGATTCTTATATTCTACCGTGTAACTATCCTTGTCCTCTGGCCTGAAGTACCGGAAGTTTTTCACGGCGCTGTCTATCTCCTCCTGCACTGACTGGAAATCCTCGCCGCTGAATTTGAAAGTCAGCCGGTAATATATCTTTGTGCCGGTGTAGATATTTACATAAGTGTACCCGTCATAGCCTTCTTCATAGTCGCCGAGTCGGACAGAATAGTAATCGTAAGTACCCTGATCTGTCTTTTCCTGGAGAAGGGTTATGCCGTTTGCCTCCCTGTACTCCCCGTTTAACATGAACCTGTCAAGGTAATGTTCAATATATGCGGCCACATCGTCATCTGTGGAATACTCTCTTGAAACGGTGAGATCGTAGTTTTCCGTTTTAATTTTCACATAGCTTGGGGAGCAGGAAAAGTCAAACTCCGTATTCTCTGGAAAATCCATATAATAGCCGGAAGCATAGTGCACAAGCCTTATGCCCTTGTCCGTCTCCACTGTTTTCTTGCCCTCGTCCTCATATAAAGTGTCGTAAAATGTTACGCCAGACGTCTCATCCGAGAGCTTGTCTATTTTAATATCGCAAAGAAAAATCTTGATTTTGTCTTTTATCTCCATTATCGTGGCATTCTGATCCTTATAAAGCTTGTACACCACTCCCATGGAAACGGCGCCTATTACAATAAGCGCGCATAAAATCATCAGCACTATTTTTTTCTTCTTGCTCAAATCCATCAACCTCCGGAAAATATCCGCGGCATAAATGCAAAAGGCCGCAAGTTTTAGACTATTGTACCATCTCTACTGGATTATAGCAAACCGGAATATGCAAAGCTATCGGGGCGGATTGACGGAGCCAGGAAAAAATAGTACTATACTACCGATCAGACAAGTTTTAAGGAGATATGATATGAAAGCGCTTATCGCCATGAGCGGCGGAGTAGATTCCAGCGCCGCCGCAAGTTTAATGATAGAGCGGGGTTTTGAATGCATAGGCATGACCATGGAGCTTGGGCAAGATCTGGGTTCCGGCGGGGAAGACATGCCAAATGGTATGCCCGATGAAGTCCTTGAGGCAAAGAAGGCTTCCGAGCGGCTTGGCATACCTCACTATGTCTTTGATTTTAGAGATATCTTCCGGCAATATGTGGTGGATCCCTTCGTAAGTAATTACAAAAACGGCATGACGCCCAACCCCTGCGTCCAGTGCAATAAGCATATAAAATTCGGCGAGGTTTTTTCAAAAGCGGACGAGCTTGGCTGCGATGTGGTCGCTACCGGCCATTATGCAAGGGTGGAGTTTGATGAGAAAACCGGTAAATATCTTCTGAAAAAAGCTTTGGATCTGTCAAAAGACCAGAGCTATGTACTTTTTAACCTCACACAAAAGGAACTTTCCCGGACGGTTTTTCCTCTGGGTGAAAGGACAAAAGCCCAGGCCCGGGCCCTTGCAGCAGAGCATGGACTTGAAAACGCCAACAGAAAAGAAAGTCAGGATATCTGTTTTGTGCCGGATGGAGATTACGCCGGCTTTATCGAGTCATATACAGGCACAGTCTGCCCGCCGGGAGATTTTACAGATAAATCTGGAAAAGTCCTTGGTCGCCATAAGGGTATAATCAGATACACTATTGGCCAGCACAGAAAGCTTGGCGCCGACCTTCCGGGTAAAATGTACGTTTGCCGTCTCTGCCCGGAAAAAAACACCGTAATTTTAGGAAATCAGGAAGATTTATGGTCAAAAGAAGTTTTGGCCGGCTCCTTCAACTGGATATTGGGACTGCCTGAAAGGCCTGTCAGGTGCAAGGCAAAAGTCCGCTACCGCCAGAGCGAGCAGTGGGCCACCGCAGAGGCCATATCCGATACTGAGGCCCGAATCCTTTTTGATGAGCCCCAGCGGGCTATAACCCCCGGCCAGTCTGTTGTTTTATACGACGGGGACATTGTTCTGGGCGGCGGTATTATAAAATCCCTTAATTCTTCAATATAAAATATTATTCCCTGCCTTCCGGCAGGGAATTTTTTCACATATCCTATCAATTTTCAGCAGAGGATTTTTCTGCCCATCCTTTGATACATGAAAAAAAGTCCCTCGCCAAAAGACGAGAGACTTTTTTGTTCTTTGAAAATTATTCGGTTCTCAATGCCACGACTGGGTCTTTCTTTGCCGCGCTCCGGGATGGGATTATACCGGATATAAGTGTAAGAACCACACTTATTAAAATGAGCACAAGGGCAACGCCTATAGGCAGTCTGGCGTTCAGCGTTACGATACCTGTCAGCTTGTGAAGTATTATATTTATAGGTATGCACAAAACATAAGTTATAAGAACTCCTAAAAGTCCCGCTGAGAAACCGATTATAACCGTTTCCGCGTTGAACATACTGGAAACATTCCGTTTTGAGGCGCCAATGGCTCTTAAAATACCGATCTCTTTTGTCCTCTCCTGTACGGATATGAGGGTTATTACCCCTATCATTATGGAGGATACCACAAGTGATATGGAGACAAAGGCTATCAGTACATACTGTATGCCGTCGATGACAGTCTTTATAGACGACATTAAAACACCCGTTATATCGGTATAGCTGATAACAAGGTCCTCTTCGCCCTGCTCTGTTACCATATCGTTATAGCCATCAATGAAATCAATAAATTTCTCCTTGGAGTCAAAATCTACAAGGTAGACGGAAATGGAGACAGGCTCCTCCGGGTCGGAATAGCCCAAAGTCCTGAGGTTTGAGTCAGCCGACCGCTCAGTATCCCCTGTGGAATAGGTCTGCATAAGACGCATAAGCTCATCCTCGTTCAGGTTGAAGTTGAATGCTCCCGCGATTTTTGACGGGTCAACGGAAAAACCGGAAGCTACGGAGCTTATGGTCTGCTGGTTCATTGCTATGACATCTGTGAGTACATCCTTCTGCATTTTCGCTTCGGTCATCACAGATCCCATAGCCTGAGCCGCTGACGAGACTGCCTGACTACTTTCCATAGACTGAGCTATTGCATCAATGACTTCTTCCGTTATGGGCGCCGAACCTTCAGTGGAAACTGAGGCGATATAACTTGATACAACACCGTTTAAAACCGGGCCGCACGCCTGGACATACACATCCGCCGGCACAACATATTTACTCTCAAGATCGGAAAACAGGCTGCCAGCCTCAGATCCCCCAAGATAGTCGGAAATTATGGTGGCCACATCTGCGTATTTTATAATCGCAACTCCGCTGCCGCCATTTTTCTCCATATAATCTGTGAGCATACCACGGCACAGGGTCTGAAGAGTATCCATAAAGGCAGCTTCCGCCTCTGTGGTATCCACAGTTAAGGATCCTGATATCTTCTCGGTGTACTCTTCCATCATGGCAGCCAGATCTTCCTGGCTTACTTCCATATTGAAAGCTGAGGACAGCATATTCTCATCCACTGTTATCATGTCGTTAAAGTCCAGATTTCCGCCCTCCTGGGCCTCAAGCTCCTCAAAAGTGAGGCCTGTGAAAACATCAACCTCTGGATTTTCAAGCTGGTCCTTTACAATCTGGGCCGAAGCGGCATTTTCCATTATATATTCAGTAAGGGACGGCAGATATCCTATGCCCTGGGTCAGAGCCGTAGCCGCAGTGCCCGCCGCTGGGGAAACTATACCAACGATTTTCAGCTCCACACCGCCATCCACAAGTTCTTTCATATATTCTTCGTCCTCTGACATATCTTCCCAGACCCCGTAATCGGAGTTGTACTGATATATGTCATAGGCGTTTACAAGAGAAAAGCTCAAATTTAGAAAATCGTCATAGGTCCATGTCATGGCGTCGTCTTTCATCTCGACTTCGTTTCCGTCAAGGACTTGCTGCATCATATCCTTAAGCTCTTCACTGTCCCTTAGTCCCAGAGAGTAGGCCAGAAAATCGGTAACGCTGTTGGGGTCCGACAGAACCAGAACAAGCTCGTTATACTCCTCCGGCCACCTGCCCGCAAGAACATCGTACTGAGACCGGAGCAATTCCTCGTTGTCTATCATCTCAGAGAAAACTCCCGTACCGGTATACTGAGAAAAGGAAGGCATCATCTGGGAAAACATGGAGTTAGGATTTACCTGAAGTATTTCCCCGTTAACATCGTAGGTGTATATCTGGGGCGTAATGTTATACCCATAGGAAACAGCATTTACCCCATCTTCTATCTGGTCAAAATTCTCCTTCAGATATTTATTGAAGGACACAAGGTCGTTTGTGCCTATCTGGGCAAACACCTGGTTCATCACACGCATCTCCTGGACATTGTCCCCAGACACATTTTCTCCGTCCTCCATCATGGAACCGAAGGCGGAAAGCATAGATGTTATGTCCGCTGTCTCAGATGTGAAGGTTATAGGGTATGATGACAGCGTGTCCTCCTGGACCGCGGCAATATAGTCGTTCATTCCCTGGGAAACAGCGAAAATAAGTGCTATACCGATTATGCCGATACTGCCTGCAAAAGAAGTCAATATGGTCCGTCCTTTTTTTGTAAAAAGGTTCTTTAAAGACAGAGTAAAAGATGTGGCAAATGACATTGAGGGTTTTTTTACCTTCTTTGTCCCGGCAGCTTCCATCGCCGCAAGATCTGCCTCTTTCTCCGCCGCCACTTCCGGACCTGTAAGCGGATGGCTGTCGCTTGTAACCACACCGTCCAGCATCCGAACTATCCTTGTGGAGTACTTCTGGGCAAGCTCCGGGTTATGGGTTACCATAACTACGAGCCTGTCTTTGGATATCTCTTTTAAAATTTCCATTACCTGGATACTGGTCTCGCTGTCAAGAGCGCCAGTAGGCTCGTCGGCCAGAATAATGTCAGGATTGTTTACGATGGCCCTGGCTATTGCGACCCTCTGCATCTGGCCGCCTGATAGTTCGCTGGGCTTTTTGTTTATCTGATCCCCCAGGCCAACCTGTTCAAGGGCTTTTATGGCCCTCTGCCGCCGCTGTGCTTTTCCCACGCCGGAGAGGCTCAGCGCCAGCTCCACATTCTGGAGCACACTCTGGTGGGGTATGAGATTATAACTCTGGAACACAAAACCTACAGAGTGGTTTCTGTAAGCGTCCCATTCCCTGTCGGAGAAGTTTTTCGTGGACACTCCATTTATAATGAGGTCTCCGGTGGTATAGCCGTCAAGACCGCCTATAATATTAAGCATAGTGGTCTTTCCGCAGCCGGATTGGCCCAAAATGGAGATGAACTCACTTTTTCTGAATTTCAGATTTATCCCTTTCAGCGCCCGGACAACGCCGTCTCCAGCGGGATAATCTTTAGTTATGTTTTTTAACTCAAGCATATATTCCCCTTCCGGATCTCTCCAGTCAAAATAATACAAAATGACAGCCTGCATTATATATCTTTTTTGTAAATTTAATATCAAGTATACTATCAATATACTATAAATTTAATCTTTTCATACTCTTGAAATTGCGGAAAAAACGTAATAAAATATAAAGGTACCGTAACATATCGTGAGCTGCCCCAGGCTCAGCCTGTGGCGCTCTTATTTTTTATACTTTTCAAAGGAGGTCCTTACTATCAGCCAGAACCAGACATTAGTACGCAATCTGACAAACGGCAGCGTATCCAAACAGCTTATTACCTTTGCCTTTCCTCTTTTGATATCGGGATTCCTACAGACGGCATACAACATGGTAGACATGGTAATTGTAGGTCAGTTCGTAAATAAGTCCGGCCTTGCCGCTGTATCACTTGGTGCAGATATACTACACCTTCTGACCTTTATAGCCATGGGCTTTTCCAGCGCCGGACAGGTCATCATCGCCCAATATGTTGGCGCTGAACGCCACGAGGAGATATCAAAGCTTATCGGTACCCTTTTTACTTTTCTTCTCTCCTGCGCCATAGTTATGACAGTGGTGTTCTTTTTCCTGTGCGACCACCTTCTTGTGTGGATAAACACCTCTGCCGACGCCATGAGCTATGCTCATGATTACACCATAGTCTGTATCTCGGGCCTGTTTTTCATCTACGGCTACAACCTTGTAAGCGCCATACTGCGAGGTATGGGAGACTCTGTTCACCCGTTTATGTTTATCGCCGTTGCTGCCGTTCTCAACATGATTCTGGACCTTGTATTCGTTGCCGGTTTCAATATGGGTACTTTCGGTGCCGCTCTGGCTACCGTAATCGGTCAGGGCGTCAGCTTTATATGGGCCCTTGTATTCTTTTACAGGCGAAAAGAGCAGTTTGGTTTTGATTTCAAGCTGAAAAGTTTCAAAATCCACAAGGATCTGTTCGCTCCCCTTATTAAATTGGGCATTCCAATGGTCATTCAGTCCGCGGCCATTTCCATATCAAAGCTATATGTTTACTCATGGATAAATATTTATGGCACGGCAGCCACTGCTGTTACTGGTGCGGGGGCAAAGCTCTC
This sequence comes from uncultured Oscillospiraceae bacterium, assembly GCA_944387845.1. GTDB lineage: Bacteria > Bacillota > Clostridia > Oscillospirales > Oscillospiraceae > CALXGH01. The sequence continues at coordinate 1,120 of CALXGH010000028.1, read as the reverse complement.
AACCATAGCCAATATTTTCGCCCAGGCCATGGCAACGGCAAGCGCCGCCATGATCGGCCAGTGTATCGGCGCAGAGAAGTTTGACAGAGTTTCGAAGGTAATGTCCATATCCTTTGTACTGGACCTTATCGTCGCCTCACTGCTCTCCATAATAATTTTCTTAGCACCAGACGCGGTTTTCGGTATGTTTACAAGCGAGTCTGATGTTCTCTCCCTTGCCAGGGAATTTGTACCTGCTGCGGTTTTAATATTTATAAGCTGTGCCTTCCGAGCTCCCATGTTTGCCCTTATAAACGCTTCAGGTAATTCAATTTTAAATCTTGTATCGGCAATTCTTGACGGCTTTATCGCAAGGATCGGCTTCTCTCTTATAATGGGCATAACTCTTAATATGGGAATACGAGGGTTCTGGTACGGAGATGCTATTGCCGGTTATATGCCTTTTGTCATCGGCGGTATTTTCTATGTAAGCGGCAAGTGGAAAACAAGAAAACATATTATAAAAGACTAATACACAGCGGGCATAACTGCCCGCTGTTTCCACCTGTGTACCGGAAAAGTTTTTGTATATTGCCAGTATCTGGCGTTCCTTCGCCCCACAAAATTTAACCTCTTGATATCTTCCGCCGAACCCCACCATATTTCGGATATATCTTTTGCAAATTGCCTTTTATCCAATTGACATAGAATATAAATTTAAGTAAAATAGGTATGTTATAAATATGCCCACGTAGCTCAGCAGGATAGAGCGTCCGCCTCCTAAGGGCTTGCTATATCCGCCCCACGACTGCGGGAATACGCGAAAACGCGAGAAAAACGCTGATTTCGCGACCTTGCTTGGAAACCTCCGGCAGTTTGGCACCCTGTTTGGTACCCTTTGGTGCCTTTTCGGGAAAATGTAAGGGATATGCCTTCAAAGCCTAATTTACCTAAATTTCATAATATGCGCCCGTAGCTCAGCAGGATAGAGCGTTCGCCTCCTAAGCGAAAGGCCGCGCGTTCGAATCGCGCCGGGCGTGCCATTAGTGACCATAAGCATGTTGGCTTTATGCGTTGGTTTTTCCATTGATGCACTCGCCCTCTATGTAGCAATTATTCAAATTATACTAGAGGTGAGAAA
>CALXGH010000027.1 GCA_944387845.1 uncultured Oscillospiraceae bacterium | reverse complement strand
GGAGAAGCTCCCCTTTAAGCCCTTCACCAAAGTGGATACCGTGGCCCTCTCAGCGCTGGCGCTGGAAGCCCGCCGGGATCCTCTCCACCAGAAGGCCGTGAAGCCTCTGCCCCGGCGGAAGCTCTATGAAAAGGTGCCGCTTTTCGACTGCAACACAGCTCCCTGCAAGGGCGGATGTCCCATTGGTCAAGATATCCCGGAGTACATTGAGCTTTGCCGTCAGGGCGAGTATGAGGCGGCGCTGCGGGTGATCCTGGAGAAGAACCCGCTGCCCTTTATCACCGGCACCATCTGCGCCCATCACTGCATGGACAAGTGCACGAGAAACTTCTATGAGCGCTCCGTGCAGATCCGGGCCACCAAGCTGGTGGCCGCCGAGCGGGGCTATGACGCTGTGCTGCCTACCCTGGTTCCTGCTGCGCCCAAGGCCGGCGTGAAGGTGGCCATCGTCGGCGGCGGCCCCACCGGCATGGCGGCGGCACACCTCCTGGCACGAGAGGGCGTAGCTGTCACCCTGTTTGAGAGAGAGGCCCAGCTGGGCGGCATTGTCCGCCAGGTGATCCCGGCTTTCCGGATCTCCGACGAGGCCATGGATAAGGATGCTGCCATGCTCTACAAGCTGGGCGTTGACGTCCGTCTCAATACCGAGGCGCCCTCTGTCCCCGACCTCAAGGCTCAGGGCTATACCCATATCCTCCTGGCTGTCGGCGCGTGGAAGCCCGGCCGTCTCGACATTCCCGGCAACGTTCAGCCGGTTATCGGCTGGCTCAAGGCGATCAAGGGGCTCTCCGGCCTGGAGCTTGGTCACGTGGCAGTGGTCGGCGGCGGCAACACTGCTATGGATGCCGCCCGGGCAGCTCTCCGCGCCGGTGCCAAATCCTCTACCATTGTCTACCGCCGTACCCGCAAGTATATGCCTGCCGACGCCGAAGAGCTGGAGCTGGCCATGGATGACGGCGTCAACTTCCTGGAGCTGGCTGCACCGGTGAAGCAGGAAAATGGCAAGCTGCTGTGCAAAAAGATGGTTTTGGGTGAGCCCGACGCCTCTGGCCGCCGCCGTCCGGTGGAGACCGACGAGACGGTGGAGATCGACTGCGATGTGGTCATTTCGGCTGTGGGCGAGAAGGTGGATCCCAGCGTGTTTGAGGCTGCCGGTGTCCAACTGGATGCCAAGGGCTTGCCCGCGCTCAAGACCAATGTGGAGGGCGTCTATGCCGCCGGCGACTGCTTCCGCGGCCCCGCCACGGTGGTCGAAGGCATTGCCGACGCCACGGCCTTTGCCACGGCTGTTCTGGGCGCTGCCCATGAGGCCTACATTCCTGCCGAGGCCCACGCCACCCGGGAGGATGCCATTGCCCGCAAGGGTGTGCTGTGCCTTTCGGCGAAATGCGAGGGCGACCGCTGCCTGAGCTGCAACGTGGTCTGCCAGTGCTGCGTGGACGTTTGCCCCAACCGCGCCAATGTGGCCATCGCATTGCCTGATGGACGGCATCAGATTCTCCATGTGGATCAGATGTGCAACGAGTGCGGCAACTGCCTGGTGTTCTGTCCCTACGACTCCAAGCCTTACAAGGAGAAGTTCACCCTCTTCCATGACCGGGCAGGTTTCGATGAGTCTACAGATAATACCGGTTTCCTGCCGTTGGGCGGAGACAAGGTGCTAGTACGCGTGAACGGTGCCGTCTCTGAAGTGGATCTCAAAGAACCCAACGACCTCGATCCGGCGGTGGAGACCATGATCCTCACGGTGCTTCATAACTACGCCTATCTCATTGGATAACTTATATTCCGCCCCTCTGCGCCAAAACGCAGAGGGGCGGAATTATGATTGGGTATTCATACGGTGGAGTGAACCGCCCCAGATTGTGCAGATAGCGTAAAAAGCCTCTATATGGAAATATAAAGTCTTAAGCGGATTGGTGCAGCGTGAGCGGCGCCGTTCCAGTTTTAAGCTGAATGCGCTCGTGGTTGTAAAAATAGATGTAGTGGTCAATCATCTCATTGGCCTCGCAGAATGAGGCCGGTTTATGATGGTAGACATACTCTGTCTTGAGAATAGTAAAGAAATTCTCCGCCATAGTGTTGTCATATTCCATGGAACTGAGTAGGAAGCCAATCGAAAAAAGCTCCGAGATCTCATCGCCATACAGCGCCGCTCCGACGATCAGGAAAGCGAAGCCTGCACTTTTATCTGGGAAATTTGGCAATATGCAGCCATTCAAGAACTGGATGAAACGGTGCGCAACTGCCTGATCAGCCGGATTTTGGTAGGTAAAGTGACAACGGAGGAAGGAAAAAATTCAGAAAGTTAAAATTATCTACAACTTTGTTGGAGAAGTTTTTTAGGCAATATAATATCTTCGATTTATTTCCCTGTTCTACTGGTATCATGGAAAGTATAATCATGTCTTGAGGTAAAATATGCGAAGAACCATAGAAAATCCCTATCGTGTGAATCACAAACTGTATTATAGACTTATTTGTTCTTTCTCGTTTGCCCTTCTCATCTCTTTTGTAATTGCATCAAATGAAAAGGAAAAGTCGTCAGCGCTTGTAGAGGTGCTCAAGAACTTGTCATATGGCTGTATCGCTTCCACTGTTGTAGCTTGGCTCATTGACATCGCAAACATGAAGAGATTAAACAGCAGCGCAAATCAATACTATGATGCCATTTATGGCGAATTGCAGTTTGAAATTGGAGCGTTTATTGGAGTCTGGGCAGAATTGTGTGCTGTTTCATTCAAAGATAAGGACTATTATCAAGAAAAACACACATGGGATGACTGGTTCCAAATCGTAAAAGAAAACTATCAAAAATGTGATGACGGCAAACAAGAACAGTTATTCTCCTTTTATTGTAAGCAACTACGAGACGCAGATAATGCAGTTAGGAAATCAATTGGCCGCATTCGATCTCAGCAGCATATTCTCACAATCAACGGCATGATGAACTCAGAAATTCAGCAAATCATAACAGATTTAATTTTGAATTTTACGCGTTATGGATAGATTTAAATGAATTAGCAAGCCGAGATATGTTTTGGACACACATGGAAGCAATTACAAACAATTTGCACAAGTACATTGAGAATTGGTCGGACATTCAGTATTATAACTTGCTTCTATTTCGCCCTTTTCATTTTTTTGAAAAAACGGATGAGCTTGTGAATGCAGTGACGGAAAGTAGTCTTTTATTTGCCCAAACAAGCAATAAAAAGGATAAACTGTTCCGTTTATTGAGATAAATTTTATCTAAGAACAAATATAAACTCTGCGCATAAAAATAAGTCAGTACCCCTCTTACTTCAAAGGGTACTGACTTATTTTTATGAATTCACCGCTTGACATTATTGCAAAGAGCTGATGATCCAGGAGGAGAGCGCAATGATGGACGGAGGCAAGTATATCTTGTAGCTTCGAGGGGTGCGGCCGTTTTTAGCGACAAGTTTGATATAACGAAGCATCCCCGCTACAAGTACCTTACCGCTTCCGACAAGGAAAACACCTTTGACATTGAGCGGTACATGAAACGCAGACCGACCATCGTGAAGCCGGATGAACCTTTTACCAATGCCATCGATGGTTTGCAGACCCTGGTCATCGCCTTGGGCGGCGGCCTGTGCGTGTGGGGCGGCTGCAACCTTCTGGACGGTTACGGCCGGGAAAACCCTTTTTCCAATGCGGATGTGTGATAAAGAAGCATAATAAACAAAACTGATAAAGACAGTCTCCCATGCTATTCCATAAAGTAAGATTTCTACACCAATTAACATGCTATTTAAGCGTGCCATTGACAGTTTGGTTTCCTTGTGCTAAAATAAACCAAAATTGAAGAAAGCGAGGTGGACAAAATGACGATTATTTTACTGGTAAAATCAAGTGCCATTTTGTCCGCTAGTTAAGTACCTTTCTGTACGGACATTCATGTCGCCTCTGATTTTATCAGAGGCGATTTTTTATTATAAATATGCAAACAAAAAGGAAAGGTACGTATCTAAGATTTAGTAGGAGCGTTTATATGACCTTAGGAACATTGCTATCGGAGCTGCATTACAAAAAGGAAATTGAATTGGCAGTTTTACAGAAAATCCGTAAGGACGAAAGAACGATTGAGAGAATCTCAGACTTCGCATACCATGGGGAAGATTTAAACTTCTCATTATGTGGGCGTATGCCATTAACCCGTTTAGCCGTGGTTACATATCTTTTACTTCGCAAGTATGATGATTATAGGGCAAAAGGGATTCCTGACAAGGTTATTTTTGATACATTTAGAGATGTTTCTTTACGGGCAAAGCTATACTATGATAGAACAGGCAAGATTGGAATTTCAAAGGAGGATGTTATCTGGTTTCGACATATAATGAATGTCGTTATTTTCAAAATTGGCTCGTTGCAGTTTCAGCCCTTTGAAATGATATATCTAGATGAAGAAACGATTGGCGAGCCATACATGACATTTACAAAGGAGCAGAAAGAAAAACTACCGACGGGATCACCCGTAATAAACTGTCACATCCAACAAGATGCGGATTTAAGTCCCGAAGCGGTTAAAGAATCTTTCCATGGCGCAAAACAATTCTTTTCAACTCACTTTTCGGCGCAGTACAAAGCGTTTCTATGCTACAGTTGGTTGCTTTATCCACCCATGGTAAAATGTCTCTCTCATAAGTCAAATATTAAACAGTTTGCTGCTAATTTTACAGTTATTGGTGCTTTTAGTGATCCGGAACAGGCAATCGAATATCTTCTTGAGCATAGGTCAAAAAAAGAACTTTCTCTCAATGCTACCACACTTCAAAAGTTAGCCGTTGACCACATTGAGCTATTTGGTTTTGCCTGTGGCATTATCGGATTATAAAATACTGTCGTGCTTTCGCTATGGCCGCTGAAAACTGAATATCGAATGCTCACCGGTGAAAGAGTGTGAGAAATCACAAAAGGTTTCCTACTCTCCTCTTTAACAGAGGAGCCTATAACTTCTCTAGGCTGGCAGAGCAATCTATCCGTTTGTGTACTTGCGGGATAAGGATACCTCGCTATGCTGACCATTTCTCTCCAACAAGGCTGAAAAGGACGTCCACATACTTGGAAGCAGCAAGTCTTTCCAAAAGATTTGCTGCTTTTTGAACCATTTTTTCAGGGAAACAGGCAAAGCTGTGCGTTTAGTATGAACAGAAAAATCCTACTGCTCACCTAGTTGCTATTTTCGGTTTTCCTGTATTACAGAGGATGGGAAAGGCTTTCTCCGGCATCAGGTGCACAGCGTCATTTTAGCGAAAGCGGGCAGGAGTTCCATTTACAGGATTATTAGTAGCAGAAAACGAGAAGCAGGCGGCTAAAACCGGCTTCCGATAAACGAGTAGTAGGCAAAGAGACACAAATTTATGCGGTTGCGATTTTCCGAAAAAGTGGCGGACGGAAGTGAGAGGAAGTTTGTGGGTCAATCTCAAATTCTGTGTAAAGTCCATTTCGGGTGCGAATAGAGCAAAATTTATTTGTTGCGGCAGCAGGCTTGTCCGGCTGCCGCCGTGGTAACAACATAACGCCGGTGGGGGTGGATGTCAAGGGCGGCGAAGCCGTTCATTTTACC
>CALXGH010000026.1 GCA_944387845.1 uncultured Oscillospiraceae bacterium | reverse complement strand
TTCACGGCGGTGGGACTGGTGAGCCTTCCTGACGAGCAGGAAATCCGAAAGATGATGGAACAGATGCGAAACGCATCACAGATACCGAAACAGCTGACTGCATAAAAAAGAAAACGGTGTAACCCGCAAAAAATCGGGTTACACCATCTTCTCTACATTTTTACTGCCTTATTAGTACGGGGCATTTTCTGTGCTGCTTTTTTATTTGTATTGATTTTAAAAGGTTTTACGCCGCATATGGGCAAGCACCAGGCTTTTGATATGTTCTAAAGCTGAGGTGATACCTGCTGACAACCGTTCCGCAATAGAGCTGGAGGTAGATCCTGATGAGGCCTTTTTACGATGGCGTTCAACTGCCAAATAGCATACAAGCGGCAGCAGTGAAAGGGAAACGGAAATAACTATAAACATAAATTCCGTGTCCAGCCGTGGGAAGAGAGCCTCAATATGACGTCTTTTCAATACATTGAAAACGAAAAGTTGTGTCAGGAACACAAAATAACTATGTTTGCCTAGAACGGTAAACGCACGGACGAAAATTGTTTTTTTCATTGAAGTGTAGATGCGAGACAAAAACACAACAGCTAGAATGACATATGGAGCCGTAATGTAAGAGAATGTTCTCCATGAGTTGAATACAAACGGCTCGGGGCACTCAAGTCCAACGTTGGTTGCAAGTGCAATAAAACATAAAAGCTGAAAATTAAGATGAAAACCTTTCTTTGCCCACCAGCAGCCCAAAAATAAATGTGGTATATATCTTATAATAAGCAATCTGAACAGATCTTTGTCCATGTCTATGTATGTTATACCTACATTGATTAAAAGACAGAAAAGGGCAACTTTAGCGTAGGCAAAGTAAAAGGAGTGCTGCTTCTCAGTCCACGCAGCAATGATCGGGAGTATAGTGGTTGCCTGAATAAAAAGCCAGGGATAATAGCTGCCGGGTCCAAGACCCATCTGCCTTATCAGCCGGTCAGGTTCAAACGCTCCCAAGATGCTTTTTGCCACGATCTGAGCCACAGTAACCATAACAAAAGGAATAAATATATGTTTTAATACTTTTATTATCTTATTTTTGTACTGTTCTGAAAAGAGGCGAACCGGTTTTTTATAGGCAAGATAACTTGTTACCATAAGAAAAAGCGGGACAGCCTGTCCGATATGATACCAGTATGAGATAGCTTCTTTGGTATCGTCGCTCAGAGCGTGAATGAAAAGAACTGAGACAATAGCGGCGCCTTTGATAAAAGCAAGAAGATTATTTCTTTGACTCATTATCCTGTTCTCTTTTTATTAAATTTTTCAAAAATGCAGCCGGGCCATTGGGCCCGGCGCTTTGGGTTGAAAAGTTTAGCGTTTTATGAATGCGACTACTTTTTCCAGTTTATCCATAACAGGCTCAAGCCAGTCGCCTTCAAAGAGCTCTACCATACCGCTGTCGCAAGCTGCCGCCAGTTTTCCATCCATAGGCAGTGTAGCAGTTGTATCAACACCATATTTTTTGGCGTTTTCTTCAACGTGGCCCTGTCCGAAGGGATAAATCTTTTTGCCGCAGTCAGGACACTGTATATAACTCATGTTCTCAACAATGCCGAGAACTGGTATATTCATGAGCTTTGCCATATTGACCGCCTTTTCAACGATCATTCCTACGAGATCCTGAGGTGTAGTAACAATTATGATGCCATCCAGAGAAATTGACTGCATAACAGTGAGAGGAACATCGCCTGTTCCTGGAGGCATATCTATGAACATATAGTCCACGTCGCCCCAGACAACATCTGTCCAGAACTGCTTAACAACGCCGGCGATTACAGGACCTCTCCATACAACAGGAGTTGTGTCATTTTCAAGCAGCAGGTTTATGGACATAATGGATGTGCCCAGTTTGCTCTTTACAGGGAACATGCCTATATCGCTGCCTTCAACACGCTGATTAACGCCGAAAGCCTTAGGAATTGATGGACCGGTGATATCTGCGTCTAAGATAGCTGTGTTGTATCCTTTCCTCTGAGCCATTACTGCAAGAAGGGAAGTTACAAGGCTCTTTCCAACGCCGCCCTTGCCGGATACAACGCCGATTACTTTCCTTATGTTGCTCATCTTGTTTGGATGCTCTGTGAAGTCAGTGTTCGCAGAATCACATTTTGAGGAGCAATTGGCGCAATCCTGTGTGCATTCGCTCATTTTATCATCTCCATGTAAAAATTTAGTTATTTTAAACTAATATGATTATACAACGAATTTTCTATATGTCAACGATTGCACAGCCCATATATTTCCGTCATTTTTAACAGAAAATATGGCAAAATAAATTAAAATAAAGTGAAAAATTATATTTTTACTGACATTTGGCAAGAGCCTGGGCTTTTGACAATATGCCAACGTTGTCTTTGTATATCTCCGGAAACTGGCTAAGCGGTAGAGGCGAAGTGCCCATGCCTACCTCGATAGTATAACCGGGGAGCAGATAATTATAGATAAACCAGTCCTTGTAGCCGGCATATCCTGACTCTGCAGGAGTGGTCTCAAGGGTATAGCCGCTGACGGAAGATAGTATGGTACCAATAGTTTCTGCGCATGGTGGCATATAGTCAAGATACCGCCAGTAAATGACCTGTCCCTGAGAGTGATAGGACAACGTCAGCGCAAAATCATGCTTAAGTGTAAAATCATAGACGGCACGGGACTCCGGAGCAATAAGAGGACTAATACCCACATAATCACGTGGAGCTGGAGAAGTTATGCCCTGGGCAAATTTTATTTCCCTGGCGTTTTCCCAACCTGCGGGATACTGAAGGTTAAGATCGGTGCCGCGTATATTTGCTTTCCAGCCTGATGGGAAGGGAAACTGGGGATATGCTCTGCTGATTTTGACAGCGTTTTCGTAAAATGTTCCACTTGTCAGATTCTCCGTAACAAGATCTACGCCGTCGGGGTTTACAAGAGGAACCATGTAAAGCGTTGCAGAAGAGTAAAGGTCTCGTGCCTTCTCGCCGCCTATTACCTCGTTCTTTATATATGCCGTTGCGTAATTTTCAAGATATGTCAGCAGCAGAACAGATGTAATCCACTCATTTGCGTGGTGTGATCCGTTGTAGAACACCTGGGTTGAGCCGGTGCCGATTTTAAAATAGTATATAGGTTTTTTCATGACCGAGCGGCCGATAAGCCCCACGGTCAAAAATGGATATCTTGCTTTAAGACCGCTGACAATGAACTCCATTAAAGCTGAGGTGAGACGGATATTATTGGGTACCACGTTAAAAGATAGAGGCACAATGAGCTTTGAGCCAATTCTAAGGTTCATGGGGTCTACGCCGGGGTTCGCCATCTCAATTGCCCGTATGGTGGTGTTATTGTCTTTTGCCAGTTTGAAAAAGGTATCGCCCTTTTTTACTGTGTGAGTGATGTATCCGGTTAAGTACGGTTCTAAAGCACGCCAGGTATTTGGGCCGACAATGCCATCTGCAGATAAATTTTGGCTGCTTTGAAAATTTTTTACAGACTTTTGAGTTAAAGGTCCGAAAATTCCGTCTATATTTCCCTCAAGAAAGCCAGCTCTTTTAAGAGCGAGCTGAAGCATCTCTACCTGGGGACCAGACGACCCGGATTTTAGTGCATATAAAATTGCCATATAATACCTCCTCATTTCTACATAATATGAGGAAAAAGTTATCTTGCCAATAAACATTTATAAAAATTTTCTATAAATTTCAGATAGAGAAATTTTAGAGAAAATAAGAAATATATTTCTGCCTCCAACAATGCTTGAAATCCTGTTTGATGGAGATATTAAGATTGTCGCAAACAGCAGACAGGAAGGAGGAAGATTGTGGAAAAAATAAAAAACACAAAAATACGCGCTTTCATTTTACTGGCATTCTCTTTTGTTTTCAGTATCAGCGCCTTGGCGGCGTCGCCGGAGAAACTTATACCAATGGGCGACACCATAGGTATTGAGCTGGAGACAGAGGGTATAATCATTGAAGATATAACAGAGTATGAAAGCGCCGACGGCACAAAGTCATCACCGGCTAAAGAAGCAGGACTTCAGGCGGGGGATGTTATAACACATATAAACGATGTGCCGGTAAACGAAGCAGGGGACATTAAAGAGCAGATGTCAAAATGTGGCGGCGAGAGCGTAACTGTCAGGATCATGAGAGATGGGGCCGAGAAGCAGTTAACTGTTACGCCGGTTAAAAATGAAAGCGGTGAGTATGAGCTGGGGCTGTGGCTGAGAGATAATGTTTTAGGTCTTGGTACAATAACTTATTATGACAGCCAGTCTGGCACTTACGGCGCTCTTGGACATCCTATAAGTGATGGTGAGTCCGAAACAGCCATACCCATTGAGGGCGGCGATATCTATAGCGCTGAGATCACTGATATAACTCAGGGTAAGTCAGGTTCTCCTGGCCAGATCCATGGTAATATAGATTCAAATGCCAAAATAGGTACAATCGAGGACAATAATATGTATGGTATCTACGGACAGATTGAAGATACAGGGTTCATCTCAAGTTCTGATGAACTGGAGATAGCGTCCGAGGACGAGATCCAGCTCGGTAAAGCTGAAATAATCTCATCAGTCAGCGGTAGCAAAGAGAAATATGATATTGAGATAACAAGAATTTACAGCGATGGCGATGAGACAGGCAAAACTATGATGATCACTGTAACTGATAAAGATCTTATAGATATCACCGGCGGTATAGTCCAGGGCATGAGCGGGTCGCCTATTATCCAGAACGGTAAGCTTATAGGCGCTGTAACTCACGTACTTGTAAATGACTCAACCAAGGGCTACGGAACTTCGCTAGAGAATATGCTTGAAGCTGCTCAGCTTGCAGCGTAAAAAGTACGGCGGAAAGACATCTTTCCGCCGATTTTTCTTGTATTATAGTATTGTTTGTGATATAATATCACAGATTGTTTTGAGATAAAACAATCTCCAGTCGGAATAATAGTGAGGAGATTTCAGCTGGACGCAGCACAATAATTTTATTATAAATATAGATAAAGAGGTAAGAGAAGTATGGATAAAACAGTATATAATGCATATGTTAGTATCCTGAAAGAAGAACTGCTTCCGGCGATGGGCTGTACAGAACCTATAGCTGTAGCTTATGCCGCCGCGATAGCTGCAAGAGAGCTGGGCAAGACACCTGAAAAGGTTGAGATCTGCGTCAGCGGAAACATTATCAAAAACGTAAAAAGCGTTGTAGTACCAAATACAGGCGGACTTCGTGGCCTGCCTGCCGCCGCTGCTGCCGGTATTGTAGCTGGAGACGCGGACAAAGAGCTCGAGGTAATATCCCAGGTAACCGAAGAGCAGTGTGCAGAGATAGCTGAGTATATGAAAAAGGCTCAGTTTTCTGTTAAGAATTCCGACTCCGGTTTTGTTTTTGATATAGACATAACTTTAAGAGCCGGAGAAAATTATGCTAATTGCCGTATAGCGGGTTTCCACACAAATGTTATACACATAGAAAAAGACGGCAAAGTTATTATGGACAAGCCTTATAAAGAAGATGGCGATGGCGGATATGCCACAGACCGTACACTCCTCAACATTGATTCCATTATTGAATTTGCCGACACTGCTGATATTGCAGATGTAAAGGAAACTCTGGATAGACAGATTGAGTACAATATGGCAATTTCCAAAGCCGGCATGGAAGGCCAGTATGGCGCAAGGATCGGACAGGTGCTGATGGCTACATATGGCAACAGCGTGCAAAATAGAGCTAAGGCTTATGCTGCCGCTGCTTCCGACGCAAGAATGAATGGTTGCAGCCTTCCGGTTGTAATCAATTCCGGTTCAGGCAACCAGGGAATTACAACATCCATTCCTGTTATCGTATATGCTGAGGAGCTTGGTGCAACTGAAGAGCAGCGTTACAGAGCTCTCCTTGTAGCCAACCTCACAACAATTCACCTGAAAACAGGTATAGGAAGACTTTCCGCTTACTGCGGTGCTATAAGCGCAGGCGTAGGCGCTGCTGCCGGTATCACATACCTTATGGGCGGCAGAAAGACAGAGATTGAGCACACCATAGTTAACGCCCTGGCTATCGACTCCGGCGTAATATGCGACGGCGCGAAATCCAGCTGTGCCGCGAAGATTGCTTCCGCTGTTGAAGGCGGACTTCTGGGCATGGAAATGTACAGAAATGGCAGCCAGTTCTATGGCGGTGATGGTATCGTAGGTAAAGACGCAGAAAAGACCATTGACAATGTTGGACGTCTTGCTAGAATCGGCATGTCTGGTACCGATAAGGAAATTATCGATATAATGATATCTGAGCTTAAGTAAGATTTTAAAAACAAAACGGACGCAGTGTTCCGGCCGGATGGGAGGACATAAAAACTTCTATATCCGCGGCACTGCAAATATAAAAAAGGTATCAATCCTTCGATTGATACCTTTTTTATATTAAGTTTTTTATAATCTCAGAGAGCAGGCGGTTTGTACTCCTGCAGCCGCAAAACAGCAAATCACGTCAGAGGCAGCGCTGAGACCGCCGGCAGATCAAAATTTTTAATTTGCTGCAGAAAAGACCGTTGTGTCTGCCGCGTTTTATTGAAAAAACATTATGTTAACTTTTTCCCACCACGGACTCGTAGTTTTTTAAGGAATTATTCCATTTGGCGTATTCAGCGTCTGTGCGATGATCGGTAAGCAGCTCTGTTTCGCTTAAAAATTCTGAAATATAGCGTGTTACCTTGACCGCACCGGAGTGATTTAAGTGATCTCCTTTATCGTGTGTATCCGTATTCCAGTCGATTTTCAATTTATCATTCATGAGGTTAAGGTCGATGTATTCACAACCAATCTCATCGGCCAGATTTTGTATGCCGTTGTGGCGTGAGTAATTCCAGTTTGCGGTACTCGGGGCGCTCAGCAGCAAAAGTTTTGCCCCGTTTTCATCGCAAAACGACTTGATTTCTTCCACATACCTGATATTTAATTCGGGAATTTTGGCTATTACGGCAGTTCCTCTCATGTGGTCTTTTTTTGTGCTGGGAGCTATTGAGGAATTGTAGCGGTAGCCTTTATAGTCGTCTGTCCAGGTAAAATTTGTTTTGCCTATAAAATCATGCCAGCCCAGGGACTTCCACCTGTCGTGATACTGGAAAATAGAGAAATAATTTGCAATTTTTGTTTTTAGTGCGCTGCTCTTTGTAACCTCTCTGTATATGGTGTTAGTCTCTAAAATTACAATTTTCGGAGTCTGCTTTTCAAAAGCGCGATACAGCATTGTTACAGTGTAGTTGAGGGGCTGAGCGCTTGTACCGCACACATATGTGGTATATCCCGTATCTTTCCATATCTCCATTGGGGATATGGAGGAGTAGGATTCACTGTCGCCCAGAACCAGCACATCTATGGTGTTTTCTTTTTCGCCCAGAATACCGTTGGCGGAGACCTCCTCCATACCGAATTCCGACATATTGTTCTTTGGCATGAAAACAAATGACAACCCCATAAGCATAACTGCAAGTCCAAGGAAAAAGGCGAGAATGATGAAGATTTTTTTTACATAGATCATAATGTCATCTCCTTAAAATCCGGCATATATGGGATCAACCGGGACATACCCTCTGCCGTATGCTCCAAAAATGACAAGAAACAGGATGAGAGCATAATATACGCCAAGCCGGATTACAATATTTTTTCTGGAAATCTTTTCCCGCAGGGAGATGTTTCTTTCCTGCAATACACTTACGAAAAAGATACCGATCAGTGATATAAAAATGATAATAAAATCATATTTGTCCATACCCAGCTCAAAGATTGTCCCGTCTACCAAGGAGGCAAGGGAAAAATCCATAAATATTTTTCTGAACATGGCAAGGCCGGCTTTAAGTCCGGGTGCCCTGAAGAACAGCTCTCCTATACATACCAAAACCGAGGTGCGGATCATCTGCATACAGCGGTAGGGGAATCCGCTTCTGTTGATATGCAGCTTATCTGTGATGCTGACGGCAAAGGGCTCGACGATATTTCCGCTTAGGATCAAAGCGAAATGGAACATACCGAAGAATATATAATTCCATCCGGCGCCATGCCAGAGCCCGTTGCACAGCCATACACAGAAGAGCGCAATAGCACCGGCGAGAAGGGGTCCAAAGTGATTTCCAAGGCGTTTTCTCGCCCGGGAAGTGAGTTTCTTCAAGGGACGCGACATTGACAGAGGATAGAAGATATAGTCTTTGAACCAGGCGCCAAGTGTAATATGCCATCTCTTCCAGAACTCCGAGATCGTCTTTGAGAAGAAAGGACGCTGGAAATTTTCAGGCAGACGCATGCCAAAAATCTGTCCGGTACCCAGAGCCAGATCCATTGTGCCCGAAAAGTCCATATAGAGCTGGATAGTATATAATACGGCAACAAGAGCGATTACAAAGCCGTCATAGTTCTCATAGCCTGCAAAGACATTTTTAATAAGCAAATTCAGTCTGTCGGCAATTACTATTTTTTTGATAAGGCCAAAAAGAATCCTCTGTGTGCCGAATGTGAGGTTTTGCTGACGGATTTTCGGAGCGCTCCATAGCTGCTCTGCCGTATCGGAATAGCGGCAGATGGGACCTTCCATTATTTGAGGGAAAAAGCTCATAAACAGGGCCAAACGCAAAAGATTGAAATCCGCCCGGATTTTTCTGCGATATACGTCAAAGACATATGAAACAGCCTGCAGGGTGTAAAAGGAGATACCGACAGGCATCAGGAAAAAGGGGATTTTAAGAGTAACGGGGATTTTCAGCAACCCGAACAGGGAGTTTATGTTCGACGCGAAAAACGGAGTGTACTTTAAAATCAGTAAAGTTCCGATATGTATTAACAAGGCAAAAGCTACCACGAGCCTCTGCTTTGCAGTATATTGTGCCTTTATCTCTTTTCGCTGTTCTTTTGGCGAGGATTCCAAAAGCCGGTCGCAGCTATCCTGGATTCCGGACAGCCAGATCCCTATGTAATGAACAGAGAGAGTTGAAAAAATAAGATAGGCGATCAGCTTTCCGCTGACCGCCCAAAAGAACAGATAACTCGACGCTAAAAGGCTTAACCGGCGGAACCTTTGGGGCAGCACGGCATATGCGCCTATAGAGACCGGCAGAAAGATTATCAGATATTCGATTGAAAAATAAGATGAAAAAGTGAGCATACTAATTGTCCTCCTGCAGCCTCACTATCATTGCCCACAGGCTTTCTGCAGAATTGAAGTTTTCCGGAATGATTTCCACCGTTGGAATTGTTATATCATATTCCTCCTCCAACTCTGCCACCAGGGAGATAATTGACAGTGAGTCAAGATAGTGTCCGTCAATAAGGTCGGTACATGTGGCGTAATCTACTTCAGGCTGGAGTTCCTCCAAAATTTCAATCAGTCTTTTCATATCAGTTTTCTCCTTTCGAATACGGGCAGTTTAAAGCGTATGTTTCCATGTGTTCGCGCACCGTTATGGGAACTGCGCTTCTATCCAGCAGGACTATTTCGGGTAGATCCCGGCTTAAAAACAGTGAGATTCCTTCAGTCATGCAATAAGCGCCGGTATTTTCAAACACCAGTACATCCCCAATGTTCAGTTCCTTTAAAGGAAGCTTCTTTACTAAAATGTCGTTGATTGTACATAGAGCGCCGCAGATATTCCAGGCCTCGACACCTTCGTCCTCCGGGACGGGACTATTGCAGGGGACATCCTGCAGCCCTGCCGGTGGTTCTTCCTGCTGACGCAGTACTCTTATATAAGGATGTTTCATTGCCATGGACTGGCCATAATAGGTAATCTGGTGCATGCCGCCGTCCACAATGGCAAAGTTTTCAGAATTGTTGCACTTCACATCCACAACCTGCGTGAAGTATTTCCCGCAGCTTGCGGCTATGCTACGGCCCAGTTCGATATTTATATCTCCGCTGAAACTCATCTGGCTGAGAATATCTGAAAAATCCTGAAGAAAAGCTTTTTCATCGAAAGAATCCCTTTGAAAATAGGATACCGGCAAACCAGGGCCAAATTCCAGCTCCTTTGCCGTATAGCCGTGTGTTTCATAGATCTCTTGCAGAAATGAATCCAGCATGTCAAGTTCACGCTTAAGCCGCTTTATGGAAGACTTTTGCGTTCCCGAAAAATACTGAATTCCCCGGATATCAAGGAAATCTGAATTCTTGTAGTTTGCAATAATATTTTCAATTTCTGTTTTGTCCAGACCAAACTGGTTCCCGCTTGTCAGGCGCAGCAAAAGAGGAATTTTCTTTTTTGCCTGAACCGCCGCACTGTGCAGAATTTCGAACTGTGTTCTGGACTCCGCCGTATAGATGCCGAACCCGTTTTCCTCGGAAATCAATTTGCCCATCAGCTCCGGCTCCTTGTAAACGCCGGAGATCACAAATTTTTCGGCGGGCAGACCAAGCTGCCGGCATATTTGCAGTTCACCAGGAGAACAGATCTCAAGGCGGTCGACGAATTTACTGATTCCCTCAAGAATAAAAGTATTAGCCTTAACTGCGTAACAGAGTTTAATATGACCGGGAAGGGCGTTTCTCAGAAACTGAATACGCCTTTCAAGCTCTGATAAATCAAATAGATAAAATGGAGTCCTTTTAAGCCTCAGCAATTTTTTTAACTGCATATCGTTCACTTTTGCCTACTCCTTTCTAGTAAAAGCTTTCGGTCCACCTTGCCGTTTTTGGTAAGGGGAAATTCTGTCAGGTTGTGCAGCGCTCCCGGTATCATGTAGGCCGGAAGCAGAACGCGAAGTTTTTTATGGAGTTCTTTTTTATCAAGAATCCCGACGTAAAACCCGTGGAGTTTCTGACGTTCCTCATCAAATACGCAGCAGCAGCGCTCCACTCCGGGCAGACCCGAAACTGCGCGTTCGATCTCCTCAAGTTCTATGCGGTGCCCCATGTGCTTGATCTGGAAGTCTTTCCGGCCGCAGAAAAACAATTCGAAGTTTTCATCGTATCTGCCCAAATCACCTGTCCGGTAAATGAGTTCCGGATAATTGCCGTTTAAGGGATTCTGCACAAAGACCTCGGAAGTCCTGTCCGGAGCGTTGTAATATCCCAGGGCAAGGGCCGTTCCCCGGACGCAGATCTCGCCGGTGAGACCGGGAGATGTGATTTTTTTGTTATCATTATCCAGCAGAAATACGTGTTTGTTGGAAAAAGATCTACCTATGGGTATGCCGTCCTTATAGTCCCGATCCCGCTGGAGCATGTGATATGTACAGTTGCAGGTGATCTCGGTGGGGCCATAAAGATTTACAAACTGCGTCAGTGGAAGATGTTCCATCCACGTGTTCAGGTGCTTTAAAGGCATGACCTCGCCGCTGAAAAGAATCTGACGTACGGTGTCGGGCTGCCTGTAGTCCAGTCCGTGGAATGTACTTATGAGGCAGAGAGCGGAAACTGCCCAGATCATAATTGTGATTTGGCGGTTGCAGAGCCAGTCTAAAAGGTCTTTGGGCCGGGAGAAGAGAGACTTTGGTATAACAGACAGGGTGGCTCCGGTCTTGAGAGACGAATAAATATCTTTGACGGAGACGTCAAAATCAAAGGGAGCCTGATTGCCTATGATGTCGTCTTCCCTGATGCCGAAGAGCTCCGTAAATGTGTCAATAAAATCTATGACGGAGCGATGGCTGACCAATACGCCTTTTGGAACACCCGTTGACCCGGATGTGAAGATTGCATAAAGCGGATCGGTGTCAATCATGACGGAGCGTATATCACATAGGCTATGGGGATCTGCCGTTACTGTTTTCATGTCTTCTACTGTTAAAATATGAGATGCGGGGAAAAGCTCACGGGCTGTATCCAGGTTCGCGCAATCCGTGATAATGTATTTTACATTCAGGACGCTGTGTATTTGCTTTAATCTGGCGGCCGGCAATTCGGGATTCAGCAGTGTATAAAACCCGCCAGCATAGACGATACCCCAAAAGGCCTGAAGAGCGTGTATGCCTTTTTCCATAAAGACCGCTACGGGTTCGCCGATTTCGATTTTACCTGCAATGGCCGAACCGATACTTTGGCATGCGTCTTTAAGCTGTAGGAAAGTGCATGTGCCGTGTTCATCCTGGACTGCCACCTTGTTTGGATAAGCGGCAGCATTTTTTTCGAGATATTCCAATACATTTTTCATAACAATCACCCAATTAAGCAGAGGGGAAAACCCCGTACATGGTTTATCGTGTCCGTGTTTCGTTTTGTGATTTGATTATATAGCGTAAAGCTTCATATAAACTTCAGCAAAGCTTAATTTTTCTAAAGAAAAATCCGGGGT